>JAICMC010000015.1 GCA_025929465.1 Nostocoides sp. | reverse complement strand
CCCCGGCGCCGCCCCCCGCCCCACCCGCCGCCCCCGACCGCCGCCCGTCCGACCGCCCCCCGCCCCCGCCCTTCCGACCGAGCCCCGGACACGCGGCACCTCACCGCCCCCCTTCCGCCCGAGCACCCGACACGCGGCATTCCGCGTCCGGCCGGGCCCACCTCTGCCGCGTGTCGGGTGTCCAGTGGGCCACTGGGCGTCCCCGGGTGCGGCGCCGACCACAGCAGGTCACCCGGCGCCTGGCCGCCGGCCCTTCCGACTGAGCACCGGACACGCGGCACCTGCCCGCCGCCCGACTGACCGAGCACCCGACACGCGGCATACCGCGTCCGGCCGGGCCCACCTCTGCCGCATGTCGGGTGTCCGGTGGGGACAGAGGGCGTCCCCGGGTGCGGCGCCGGGTGCGGCGCCGGCCGGAGAGCTAGTCACACGGCCTGGGAGGGTGTCGGTCGCGCTGCATAGAGTTCAGGGGTGGCTGACCCGTCGACCTACCGACCCGCGCCCGGGACCATCCCGGTCGACGCGGGGGTCTACCGCTTCCGGGACAAGGACGGCCGGGTCATCTACGTCGGCAAGGCCAAGTCGCTGCGCGCGCGACTGGCGTCCTACTTCCAGGACATCTCCGCGCTGCACCCCCGCACCGCCACGATGGTCACCACCGGTGCGAGCGTCGAGTGGACCACCGTGGCCAACGAGGTCGAGGCGCTCCAGCTGGAGTACAGCTGGATCAAGGAGTTCGACCCGCGGTTCAACGTCAAGTACCGCGACGACAAGTCCTACCCCTATCTCGCGGTGACGATGGGCGAGCAGTTCCCGCGGGCCCAGGTCATGCGTGGCGCCAAGCGCAAGGGCACGCGCTACTTCGGCCCCTACGCCCACGCCTGGGCGATCCGGGAGACCCTGGACCTGCTGCTACGAGTCTTCCCCATGCGGACCTGCTCCTCGGGCGTCTTCAAGCGCGCCGGCCAGGTGGGGCGGCCCTGTCTGCTCGGCTACATCGACAAGTGCTCGGCACCCTGCGTCGGTCGGGTCGACGCCGAGGAGCACCGGGCCATCGCGCTGGAGTTCTGCGACTTCATGGCCGGCGACACCGGCAAGTTCGTCAAGCGGCTCGAGCGCCAGATGCGGGCTGCGGCGGCCGAGCTGGAGTTCGAGCAGGCGGCCCGCCTGCGCGACGACATCGGCGCCCTCCAGAAGGCCCTCGAGCGGTCCGCCGTCGTGCTGCCCGACGGCACCGATGCCGACGTGTTCGGGCTCGCCGACGACGAGCTGGAGGCGGCGGTCCAGGTCTTCCACGTCCGCGGCGGCCGGGTCAGGGGTCAACGCGGCTGGGTCGCCGAGAAGCTCCAGGCCGATCTCCCCGACGTCATCGAGCACCTGCTCCAGCAGGTCTACGGCGGCGAGGCCGGCGAGGTCGTGCCGCGCGAGGTGCTCGTCCCGATCCTGCCCGAGGACCACGCCGCCGTCGAAGCCTGGCTCGGGGAGCTGCGAGGCTCCCGGGTCAGCCTGCGGGTCCCCAGCCGCGGGGACAAGCACACCCTCATGGAGACCGTCCGCCGCAATGCCGAGCAGTCCCTGGCCCGCCACAAGGTCGCCCGTGCCGGTGACCTCACCGCGCGCAGCCAGGCCCTCCAGGACCTCCAGGACCACCTTCAGCTCGGCGAGGCACCGCTGCGGATCGAGTGCTACGACGTGAGCCACGTGCAGGGCACCCAGGTCGTCGCCTCGATGGTCGTCTTCGAGGACGGTCTGGCCCGCAAGGCCGAGTACCGCCGGTTCATCGTCCGCGGCGACGGGCAGGGCGGCGGCCTCGACGACACCGCAGCGATGCACGAGGTGCTCACCCGCCGGTTCCAGCGCTACCTCGACCAGCGTGCGGAGGCCAGCGACGTCGAGATCGCCGACGACGCGTCCGACGACGACGACCTTGCGGGGGCTCGGGTCGGCGGCCCCATCGACGAGCGAACCGGCAGGCCACGCCGGTTCGCCTACCCGCCCAACCTCGTCGTCGTCGACGGCGGGCTGCCGCAGGTCAACGCGGCGTATGCCGCGCTGTCCGCCCTGGGCATCGACGACGTGGCGGTCGTCGGGCTCGCCAAACGCCTGGAGGAAGTCTGGGTTCCCCGGGAGGAGTTCCCGGTCATCCTGCCCCGCACGAGTGACGGGCTGTACCTCCTGCAACGAGTCCGGGACGAGGCGCACCGGTTTGCCATCACCTTCCACCGGCAGCGGCGGTCCAAGGCGATGACGGCCAGCCAGCTGGACGGCATACCCGGGCTGGGGGAGGCCAAGCGCAAGGCGCTGCTGCGACAGTTCGGCTCGCTCAGACGCGTTCGGGCTGCCTCCGTCGAGGAGCTGCAGGAGGTCTCCGGCATCGGACCCACCCTCGCGGCGACGATTGCGGCAGAGTTGTCCGCACAGGCCGCGCCCGAGCCGGCCGTCAACGTCATGACCGGAGAGGTGCTGAGCGACTCGTGAGCGACCCGGAGGCACCCGCGGTGTCCGTCCTGGCCGAGCCACCCGACCCCGACGACACCGAACCGCTGCCCGAGTTCGTCATCCTCACCGGGATGAGCGGCGCGGGTCGCTCGACGGTGGCCAACGTCCTGGAGGACATGGGCTGGTTCGTCGTGGACAACCTGCCGCCGCAGCTGCTCCGCCAGCTCGCGGAGCTGGCCATGACCTCGGCGAGCGACCTGCGCCAGATGAGGCTCGTCGCAGTCGTCGACGTGCGGACCCGAGGCTTCTTCGACCATCTGGCGGGTGCGACCCAGGCACTCGCGGAGGAGGGCTGGCACCCCACGGTCGTCTTCCTGGACGCCACCGACGAGGCGCTCGTCCGCCGCTTCGAGAGCGTCCGCAGACCACATCCGCTCCAGGGCGACGGACGCCTGCTGGACGGGATCACCGCTGAACGCGCCCGGCTGGCGGACCTGCAGGCCGAGGCGGACATCCTGATCGACACCTCCGGCCTGAACGTCCACCAGCTGGCACGCAAGGTGGGTCCCCTGTTCGCCGGGTCGACCGGGCCGTCCCTGCGGCTGGCCGTCATGTCGTTCGGCTTCAAGTACGGTGTCCCGCTCGACGCCGACTTCGTCTTCGACATGCGCTTCCTGCCCAACCCGTTCTGGATCCCCGAGCTGCGCTCCCAGACCGGGCTGGACGCCGACGTGGCCGAGTTCGTCATGGCCCAGAGCGGCGCAGCCGAGTTCATCGACCGCGTGTCGGACCTGCTGGAGCCGGTGACCGCCGGCTACCGGCGCGAGGGCCGCCGCTACGCGACCCTCGCCGTCGGGTGCACCGGTGGCAAGCACCGGTCGGTCGCGATCTGCGAAGAGCTGGTCCGGCGGCTCGCCGACGAGTCGGTGGAGATCTTCGCCGTCCACCGCGACCTGGGCCGGGAATGACCACCGACGTGTCCGCTCAGCGCATCGTCGCGCTCGGTGGTGGTCATGGCCTGGCCGCCTCGCTCGGGGCGCTGCGCCTGGTCAGCGAGCAGATCACCGCCATCGTCACGGTCGCCGACAACGGCGGGTCGAGCGGCCGGCTGCGCGAGGAGCTGGGCGTCCTTCCTCCCGGAGACCTGCGGATGGCCCTCTCGGCACTCTGCGACGAGACCGAGTGGGGCCACATCTGGCGTGACGTGCTGCAGCACCGCTTCCAGGGAACCGGGCCGCTCAACGGCCATGCGCTGGGCAACCTGCTCATCGTCGCGCTCTGGGAGCTGCACGACGACCCCGTCGTCGGCCTCGAGCTCGTCGGCAGGCTGCTCGGTGCCCGCGGCCGCGTGCTGCCCATGGCGTCGGTGCCGCTGTCCATCTCGGCCGACGTCCGGGGACTCGACCCGGCGCGCCCGGACGGGATGACCACGGTCGAGGGCCAGGCCCAGGTGGCCACCACCGACGGAGAGGTATGCGGCATCCGGCTCAGCCCCGCTGACCCGCCGGCCTGCGAGCCCGCGGTGGCGGCGGTGCGTGACGCGGACTGGGTGATCCTCGGGCCGGGGTCCTGGTTCACCTCGGTCATGCCGCACCTGCTCGTCCCGGATCTGCGCGACGCCCTGTTGGAGACCCGCGCCCGGCGGATGCTCACCCTGAACCTGGAGATGCACACCGGCGAGACGGCCGGCTTCTCCGCGGCACGACACCTGGAGACCCTGGCGACGCACGCGCCGGACATGCGCTTCGACGTCGTCCTCGCCGACCCCAGCGTCGTCGACGGCGAGGTGGCGCTGCGAGCGGCCGCTGCCCGGTTCGGGGCGGAGGTGTTCGTCTCCACCGTGGCCATCCAGGGCCAGCCCGGCCGGCACGACACCCTCCGTCTCGCGGCGGCATACCGCGACATCATGCGCACCCCCGGTTGAGACCCCGCGGGCGTCAGCCGGGTGTCCTCCGGGGCGCACAGGAGGCGACAGCGATGGCAGGATGTGCGCCATGGCGATGACGGCGAAGGTGAAGGACGAGCTGAGTCGCTTCGACGTCACCAAACCCTGCTGCCGCAAGGCCGAGGTGGCTTCGATGATCCGGTTCGCCGGCGGCCTGCACATCATCGGGGGACGAATCGTCGTGGAGGCTGAGCTGGACGGCGCCAACGCCGCGAGGCGGTTGCGCCGCAACCTGCTGGACCTGTACGGCCACCCCTCCGAGGTTCTCGTCCTCGCGGCAGGGGGGCTGCGCAAGGGCAGCCGGTACGTCGTGCGCGTCGTCCAGGACGGCGAGGCCCTGGCCCGGCAGACAGGGCTGATCGATGCGCGCGGCCGCCCGGTTCGCGGGCTGCCGCCCAAGGTCGTCTCCGGCGCGGACCACGATGCGGAGGCTGCCTGGCGGGGGGCCTTCCTCGCGCACGGCTCGCTGACCGAGCCGGGGCGCTCCTCGGCCCTGGAGGTGACCTGCCCCGGACCGGAGGCCGCCCTCGCGCTCGTGGGTGCGGCGCGCCGGCTCGGCATCCAGGCCAAGGCGCGCGAGGTGCGGGGGATCGACCGCGTGGTCATCCGGGACGGAGACGCCATCGGCGCGATGCTGACCCGGCTCGGCGCCCACGAGGCTGTCATGGCGTGGGAGGAGCGGCGGATGCGCCGCGAGGTGCGCGCGACGGCGAACCGGCTGGCCAACTTCGACGACGCCAACCTGCGTCGGTCGGCTCGGGCCGCCGTCGCCGCGGGCTCGCGGGTGCAGCGAGCGCTGGAGATCCTCGGGGACGACGTCCCCGAGCACCTGCGCGAGGCTGGCACCCTGCGGGTCGAGCACAAGGACGCCTCCCTGGAGGAGCTCGGCCAGCTGGCCACCCCGCCGATGACCAAGGACGCCGTCGCCGGGCGGATCCGGCGGCTGCTCGCGATGGCCGACAAACGCGCCCAGGACCTGGGCATCCCGAGCACCGAGGCGAACCTCACCGCGGACATGCTCGACGCCTGACCGGCGGCCCGGTGGCCCGGCGACTGGCGGCCGGCGGCGGGCGCAACGGGGCCCCTCCGAGCCCGAAGTTACCGGCCCGTACCTTGGACCCCGCGCTCCGCCCCGCGCGGACCCCATAGGCTGATGCTGAACCCGTATGCCGCATCGTCGCGGCACGCCCCCTCCTCCCGGAAGGTTCCGCACCTGTGACTGTTCGTGTTGGCATCAATGGCTTCGGCCGCATCGGCCGCAACTTCTTCCGCGCCGTGCAGGCGTCCGGCGCCGACATCAAGGTCGTCGCCACCAACGACCTGATGGAGATCAAGACGTTGGCGCACCTGCTCAAGTACGACTCGATCCTGGGCCGCTTCCCCGGAGGGGTGACCTTCGACGACACGTCGATCACCGCCGGTGACGACACCTTCAAGGTCTTCGCAGAGCGCGACCCTGCCAAGATCGACTGGGCGGCGGTCGGCGCGGACGTCGTCATCGAGTCCACCGGCTTCTTCACCGACGCGACCAAGGCCAAGGCCCACATCGAGGGCGGCGCCAAGAAGGTCATCATCTCGGCCCCGGCCTCCAACGAGGACATCACCATCGTCATGGGCGTCAACGACGACCTCTACGACCCGGCCGCGCACACGGTGATCTCCAACGCGTCGTGCACGACGAACTGCCTGGCGCCGATGGCCAAGGCACTCAATGACGAGTTCGGCATCGTCAAGGGCCTGATGACCACGATCCACGCCTACACCCAGGACCAGAACCTCCAGGACGCCCCGCACAAGGACCTGCGCCGTGCCCGGGCCGCCGCCCTCAACATCGTCCCCACCTCCACCGGCGCGGCCAAGGCGATCGGCCTGGTCCTGCCCGTGCTGAAGGGCAAGCTCGACGGCTTCGCGCTGCGCGTGCCGATCCCGACCGGTTCGGCCACCGACCTCACCTTCGAGGCCGGACGCGAGACGACGGTCGCCGAGGTCAACGCCGCGGTCAAGGCCGCCGCGGAGGGCCCGCTCAAGGGCTACCTCGTCTACACCGAGGACCCGATCGTGTCCAAGGACATCGAGACCGACCCGGCCTCCTGCATCTTCGACGCCGGCATGACCAAGGTCATCGGCAACCAGGTCAAGGTGATCGGCTGGTACGACAACGAGTGGGGCTACTCCAACCGGCTCGTCGACCTCATCGCCCTCGTCGGCAAGAGCCTCTGATCCGATGAAGTCGATCGCCGACCTCGGCCCGCTGGCCGGCAGGCGGGTCCTGGTGCGCAGCGACCTCAACGTGCCGCTCGACGGTGCGACGATCACCGACGACGGTCGGATCCGGGCGTCCGTCCCGACGATCGCCGCCCTGTCCGAGGCGGGTGCACGCGTCGTCGTGTGCGCCCACCTAGGGCGGCCCAAGGGTGTCGGCGTGGAGGCCAGGTACTCCCTGGCCCCGGTCGCAGCCCGCCTCCAGGACCTGCTCGGAAAGCCCGTGGCCTTCGCCGCAGACACCGTCGGGGAGGACGCGAAGGCCAAGGTCGCGGCCCTGGCCGACGGGGACGTCCTGCTGCTGGAGAACCTTCGGTTCAACGCCGGAGAGACGAGCAAGAACGACGCCGAACGGGGTGCGTTCGCCGACCAGCTCGCCGCCCTGGCCGACGCCTTCGTCTCCGACGGCTTCGGCGTCGTGCACCGCAAGCAGGCCTCGGTCTACGACATCGCCACCCGGCTGCCGTCTGCTGTCGGCGGTCTGGTCGGTGCGGAGGTCGACGTCCTGCGCCGGCTCACCGTCGACCCCGAGCGCCCGTATGCCGTGGTGCTCGGTGGGGCGAAGGTCTCCGACAAGCTCGGCGTCATCGCCAACCTCCTGCAGACGGCCGACCGGCTGCTCATCGGCGGTGGCATGGTGTTCACCTTCCTGGCCGCCCAGGGGCACGAGGTCGGCACGAGCCTGCTCGAGGCCGACCAGCTCGACGTGGTGAGGGGCTACCTCGAGCAGGCCCGCGAGGCGGGTGTCGAGATCGTGCTCCCGGTCGACGTCGTCGCCGCCAGTGCCTTCTCGGCCGACGCCGACATCGAGGTCGTGCCCGCCGACGCGATCCCCGCGGACCGGATGGGCCTGGACATCGGTCCGGAGTCCGGCGTGCTGTTCGCCGGCAAGCTCGCGGACTGCCGGACGGTCTTCTGGAACGGCCCGATGGGGGCCTTCGAGATGGCGCCGTATGCCGCGGGCACCAAGGCCGTGGCGGCGGCCCTCGTCGAGGTGACCAGCCGGGGTGCCCTGACGGTGGTCGGCGGCGGCGACTCGGCTGCGGCGGTGCGCCAGCTGGGCTTCACCGACGACCAGTTCGGCCACATCTCCACCGGTGGCGGGGCGAGCCTGGAATACCTGGAGGGCAAGACGCTCCCGGGTCTGGACATCCTCGGGCAGGACGTGACATCGCGTGGCTGACACTCGGACCCCGCTCATGGCGGGGAACTGGAAGATGAACCTGGACCACCTGCAGGCCACCCACCTGGTCCAGAAGCTCGACTGGACGCTTCGTGACGGCAAGCACGACTACGAGACGGTGGAGGTGGCGGTGCTGCCGCCGTTCACCGACCTCCGGTCCGTCCAGACCCTCATCGACGGGGACGGCCTGCTCCTGAAGTTCGGCGCCCAGGACCTGTCGGCACACAATGCGGGTGCCTACACCGGCGAGATCAGCGGACAGTTCCTCGCCAAGCTCGGGTGCACGTACGTCGTCGTCGGGCACAGCGAGCGGCGCGAGTACCACCACGAGAGCGACGCCCTGGTGGCAGCCAAGGTCGCGGCGGCGTTCCGTAACGGCCTCACCCCGATCTTCTGTGTGGGGGAAGGGCTCGAGGTGCGCAAGGAGGGACAGCAGGTCGAGCATGTGCTGGCCCAGGTCGAAGCCGGCCTGAGCGACGTGACCGTCGAACAGGTGGCGCGCATCGTCATCGCCTACGAGCCGGTCTGGGCGATCGGCACCGGTGAGGTGGCCACCCCGTCGGACGCGCAGGAGGTGTGTGGCGCGATCCGGGCGCACCTGGCGGACCTGCACGGGGAACCCGCGGCCGCCGGCATACGGATCCTCTACGGCGGCAGCGTCAAGTCGGACAACGTGGCGGCCCTGATGGCCCTGCCTGACGTCGACGGCACCCTGGTCGGTGGGGCGTCCATCGACCCCGTCGAGTTCGCCTCGATCTGCCGGTATCGTGCGCACGTCGGAACGCACAGCAGCAACGGGTAAACTTCAACCCTCTGTGCCCGCAACGCTGCTGAAGGAAGTCTGCCCGTGAATGCCGTTCGTATCGGACTGCAGGTCCTGCTTGTCATCGGCGGGCTGTTCCTGACCCTGCTCATCCTGCTCCACAAGGGCAAGGGCGGGGGCCTCTCGGACATGTTCGGTGGAGGCATGTCCTCCACTCTGGGCGGGTCGTCCGTGGCCGAGCGCAACCTGGACCGGTTCACGATCGGGGTGGCCCTCGTATGGTTCACCTGCGTGGTGGCCATCGGGGTCCTCGAACGCTTCGCGTCCTGACCACAACCACCCAACCCTGACCCTGGAGGAGCTCCCTGATGGCTGGTGGCAACGCAATTCGCGGTAGTCGTGTCGGCGCCGGCCCGATGGGCGAGGCCGAGCGCGGCGACTCGGCACCCCGCGTCTTCGTCTCGTACTGGTGCGCCAACGGGCACCAGACCCGGCCCAGCTTCGCCCAGGAGTCCAGCCTCGTGGTCCCCGAGCTGTGGGACTGTCCCCGGTGCGGCCAGCCGGCCGGCCAGGACGAGCAGAACCCGCCCGCAGCACCCAAGGTGGAGCCGTACAAGACCCACCTGGCCTACGTCAAGGAGCGTCGCTCAGACGCCGACGGTGCGGCCATCCTCGACGAGGCGCTGCAGACCCTGCGGGACCGCGGCCTGATCCAGTAGCCCCTCTCGACCGGCGTCCGACGTCCGCTCACCCGTTGCCGAGCCGGACCAGATGCGTGACCACGCCCGGTAGCCAGCCCGTCTCGCCGTTGATCCACCGGGTCGCGACGATGTTCGCGGGGATCACCGCGGTTCCGCGACGGCGGGCGACCACACCCAGGTCGGTCCCGAAGACATCGCTCACCAGGGCCCAGTCCATCCGGCCGTGCCGGACGAGGTGCTCCCCGACCCCGATGCCGATGACCTCGACGGCATGGTCGCGGTCACCGGCGTCCAGCCCGGCCGCGGGCCGGGCGACGGCGTCGTCGTATGCCGCACCGAGACTGGCGAGGTCGTCGACGTCCACGCCCTGGTCGGCGAGCCGCTCCAACGCGGCGGCGACCCGCGCCAGCTCCGCCGGCCCGGGGGGAGCGGAGTCGGGGCGCTGCGGGCGACCGTCGTCGGGCCCGTCATAGGCCGGGGGACCGTCCTGGGATAGCTGTCCCGACCCCTCGTCAGCGGGCCCGGGCTGGTGGTCGCGGTCACGGTCGCGACGGGAGAACAGGCCCATGGTCGCTCAGTACCGTCCGCCGTCGCCCACCTGGCCGGCTGCGTCAGCGTCGAGCAGCCAGAGCGTCACGTCCTCGCCGGTGGGCCCGGAAGCAGGGACGTCCCAACGGTCCGCGCCCGGCGCGAGCGCCTCGGCCACCGCCTTGGCCTTGTCCGCGCCCGAGACGAGGAACCACACCTCGCGGGTGCGGTCGAGGCACTCGAAGGTCAGCGAGACCCGGTCCGGTGGCGGCTTGGGCGAGTCATGGACCGCGACCGCGTCGGTGCCCTCGGTGCGCTGGGCCGGGTGGTGGGGGAACAACGACGCCACGTGCCCGTCCGGCCCCACGCCGAGCAGGACGATGTCGAAACCGGCGCCTGCCTGCTCCTCCACCTCTCGGGCGTAGGCCGCTGCCGACTCCTCGGCCGAGGTGCTCGTGTCCGGCCCGGCCACCGCATGGACGTTGGCCCCGGGGACCGGCACGGAGTCGAGCAGGGCAGCCCCGTTCTGGGTCTGGTTGCGGTCCGGGTCCCCGGCCGGGAGGTACCGCTCGTCACCCCACCACAGGTGGATCCGGTCCCACTGGATCGAGCCGCTGTCGGGCAGCGCGCCCATCGAGGACAGGATGGCCGAGCCCATCGATCCGCCCGTGAGGACGAGGTGCACAGGGCCGTCCCGGCGTTCCTGGGCGTCGACCAGCCCGCGCAGGAGCCGGGCACCGGACGCGGCGGAGAGGGTCTGCTTGTCCGGATGGACCTCGACCTGGGGGGTGGGGCGGCTCATGACGCGTTGACCTTCCTGTCGCGGCTAGGAACGAGGGGCACGGGGCGCGGACCGTACGTCGGGCAGTCCGCCGACGAGAGCCTCGGCGTAGACCTCGTCGGGGTCCAGCCGCCGCAGCTCGTCGGCCAGGCACTCCGCGTCGCTGCGGTGGGGCAGCGCGATCGTGCGTTCGGGCTGCCCGGGCTGGGAGAGGGTCGCGACGCTGCCGTCGAGGGGGCGGACCAGGTCGATCGGACCGCTCCTGCGCTCCAGGCGAACCGAGATGATCCCGGCCCGGTTGCGCGCGGGGGTCCGGGTGACCGGGCACTTCAGTCGCTGACCCAGCCAGGCGGCGAGCAGGTCGGCCGAGGCGCTGTCCGGTGCGCCGTGGACGGTGGCGCGCTGCACGGGCTCGAACGGTGCCTGGTCCAGCGCGGCCGCGAGCAGACCACGCCACAGGGTGATCCGGGCCCACGCCAGGTCGGTGTCGCCGTCCTCGTATGCCGCCGCGAGCTTCTTCAGCGCCGAGCGCGGCTTCGACGTCGACGCGACGACGTCGGTGATCCGGCGCTGGGCCATCTCGCCGATGGGGTCGCTACCGGGCTTGGCCGGGACCCAGTCCGGCCACCAGACGACGATGGGGGAGTCGGCGAGCAGGAGCGGCGTGGCCACGCTGCGACCATGCGCCGTGAGCCCGCCGTAGAGCCGGCAGACGATGACCTCACTGGCTCCCGCGTCGCCGCCGACCCGGATCTGGGCGTCGAGGCGGGTGGCCCCGCGCGAGTTGCCGGAGGCGATGACCACGATCCGGCACGGGTGCTGGTGGCTGGCCAGGTTGGCGACCTCGATGCTCTCCGCGAGGCGGGACTCGTCGGCGACGACGACGAGGGTGAGCACCCGGGACAGGGCCATGGCGCCCACGTCGTCACGGAGCCGGACGAGCCGCTTGGAGATGTCGGCCGTCGAGCAGTCGGGCAGGTCGACGATCACGGCAGCCTCCACTGCCGGCCGTCACGCGCCATCAGGTCGTCGGCGCACGCCGGGCCCCACCCGCCGGCGGGATACTGGTCGACCGGTGCCTTCTGCCGCGCCCAGTACCGCTCGATCGGGTCGAGGATCTGCCAGGAGAGCTCGACCTCCTCGTGTCGCGGGAACAGCGGTGGCTCGCCGAGCAGGACGTCGAGGATGAGCCGCTCGTACGCCTCGGGACTGGACTCGGTGAACGCACGGCCGTAGCCGAAGTCCATCGTCACGTCCCGGACCTCCATCTGTGCCCCGGGGACCTTCGCGCCGAACCGCAGCGTGACGCCCTCGTCGGGCTGGACCCGGATGACGATGGCGTTCTGGCCGAGCTCCTCGGTGGCGGTGTGCTCGAACGGCAGGTGCGGCGCGCACTTGAAGACGACGGCGATCTCGGTCACCCGCTTGCCCAGACGCTTGCCGGTGCGAAGGTAGAACGGGACCCCCGCCCAACGGCGCGTCTGGATGTCGAGCCGGACCGCGGCATACGTCTCGGTGGTGGAACCCTCAGGGACTCCCTGCTCGCTGAGGTAGCCGCCCACCTTCTCCCCGCCCTGCCAGCCCTCGGCGTACTGGCCGCGCGCGGTAGCCGTCGACAGGTCGGCAGGCAGCCGGACCGCGGACAGGATCTTCTCCTTCTCGGCCCGCAGGTGGTCGGCCCGGAACGAGACCGGCTCCTCCATGGCGGTGAGGGCGAGCAGCTGGAGCAGGTGGTTCTGGATCACGTCCCGTGCTGCGCCGATGCCGTCGTAGTAGCCGGCCCGTCCCCCGATCCCGATGTCCTCGGCCATCGTGATCTGCACGTGGTCGACGTAGTTGGCGTTCCAGACCGGCTCGAAGAGCTGGTTGGCGAACCGCAGCGCGAGCAGGTTCTGGACGGTCTCCTTGCCCAGGTAGTGGTCGATCCGGAACACCGCGTCGGGGGGAAAGACCCCTTCGACGATCGCGTTGAGCTGGCGGGCACTGCGCAGGTCGTGCCCGAACGGCTTCTCGATGACGACCCTGCGCCACGACCCGTTGGGCTGGGTGGACAGGCCGGACCGTTGCAGCTGCTCGCACACCACCGAGAACGAGCCTGGCGGGATGGACAGGTAGAAGGCATGGTTCCCGCCCGTCCCGCGGCTCTCGTCCAGGTCGGCGAGGGTCTCCGCCAGCCGGTCGAAGGCGTCCGGCTCGTCAAAGCTGCCCGAGACGAAGCGGATACCCTCGGCGAGCCCACGCCAGACCTCGGCGCGGTACGGGGTTCGCGCGTGCGCCCGCACCGCGTCGTGGAAGACGGTCGTGAAGTCCTTCTGGGACCAGTCCCGCCGGGCGAACCCGGTGAAGGCGAAGCCCGGTGGGAGCAGCCCGCGGTTGGCCAGGTCGTAGACCGCCGGCATCAGCTTCTTGCCGGCCAGGTCACCGGTCACACCGAACATGGCCAGCCCGCTGGGACCGGCGATCCTGGGCAGCCGCTTGTCACGTGGGTCGCGCAGCGGGTTGGACGTGCGCGACACCGCGGCCGGGCTCATCCGGAGCCTTCGGTGCCGGTCGCGGCCCCGCTCAGCTGGCGGCCTTGTCGAGCTCGGCCTGGACCCCGTCGAGGAGCCCACCCCAGGACTTCTTGAACTTGTCGACGCCCTCGGTCTCCAACACCGCGGTGACGTCGGCGTAGGAGATCCCCAGACCCTCCAGGGCATCCAGGGTGGCACTCGCGTCGCCATAGTGCGCCGTCACGGCATCGGCCTCGACGGTGCCGTGGTCGGCGACGGCGGCCAGGGTCTTCTCCGGCATCGTGTTGACGGTGTTGGCGGCCACGAGCTCGTCGACGTACATCGTGTCCTTGTAGGCGGGGTCCTTGACGCCGGTGGAGGCCCAGAGCGGACGCTGCTTGTGGGCGCCGTCGCCGGCCAGGTTGTCCCAGCGGGGGGTGGCGAACACCTCCTCGTAGGCCTGGTAGGCAAGCTGTGCGTTCGCCACTCCCGCGCGCCCCTTGACCGCGGCGGCCTCCTCGGTGCCGATGGCGTCCAACCGCTTGTCGATCTCGGTGTCGACGCGGGAGACGAAGAACGATGCCACCGAGTGGATCGTGGACAGGTCCCTGCCGGCCTCGCGGGCCTGCTCCAGGCCGGTGAGGAAGGCGTTCATGACCGCCCGGTAGCGGTCCAGGCTGAAGATGAGGGTCACGTTGACCGAGATCCCCTCGGCGAGGACGGCCGAGATGGCCGGCAGACCCTCCAGGGTGGCCGGGATCTTGATCAGGACGTTGGGGCGGTCGACCGCGGCATACAGCGCCTTGGCCTGCTCGATGGTCTCGTCGGTCACGTTGGCCAGGCGCGGGTCGACCTCGATGGAGACCCGGCCGTCCTGGCCGCCGGTGCTGTCGTAGATCGGCCGGAAGACGTCGCACGCGTCACGGACGTCCTGGGTGGTGAGCTCGAAGACGGCCTCGTCGACGGTCTTGCCGGCCTCGGCTAGCTCGGCCACCTGCCCGTCGTAGGCGTGCCCGGCGGACAGGGCGGTCTGGAAGATCGTCGGGTTCGTCGTCACCCCGACGACGCCGTGGTGCTCCATGACATCCTTGAGGTTGCCCGTCACCAGCCGGTTCCGGGACAGGTCGTCGAGCCAGACGGACACGCCCGCGTCGGCGAGCTGCTGGACTGCGTTCTCGGTCATAGTGATCTCATTTCCCCTTGCTGGCCGCGGCCTTGCGCGGCGTCGTGGTGGTGGTGGCGGTGTCGACCATGCCTCTGGAGGGGTCCGGGACGACGATGGGGACGACCCCGGACGAGGCGGACGTGATCGACCGCTTGGCGGCTGCGACGACAGCCCGGGCCGTGAACCCGAACTCCCGGAAGAGGGTGGGCCCGTCGGCGGAGGCCCCGAAGTGGTTGATGGCGACGATCTCGCCGGCGTCGCCGACCAGGTCGCGCCAGCCCTGGGGGACGCCGGCCTCGACGCTCACCCGGGCACGGACAGCGGGTGGCAGGACCGTGTCCTGGTAGGCCTTGCCCTGGCGCTGGAACCATTCCAGGCACGGCATCGACACGACCCGGGTCCCGATGCCCGCCTTCTCCAGCGTGGTCCGGGCCTCGACGGCCAGGGCGACCTCCGATCCGGTGGCGACGAGGATGACGTCGGGCGTCGTGGTGCTGGAGTCGTACAGGACGTAGGCGCCCTTGGCCACCCCGGTGACGCTGCCGGCGCCGTCCCTGCCCCTGTCGTAGATCGGCAGGTTCTGTCGCGACAGCGCGAGCCCGGCCGGCCGCGCGTTCTTCAGGATGGCTCCCCAGGCCGCTGCCGTCTCGTTGGCATCCGCCGGCCGGACGACGTCGAAGTTGGGGATGAGGCGGAGCGAGGCGAGCTGCTCGACCGGCTGGTGGGTGGGCCCGTCCTCGCCCAGGCCGATCGAGTCGTGGGTCCACACGAAGGTGACCGGGATGTTCTGGATGGCCGCCAGCCGCACCGAGGCTCGCATGTAGTCGGAGAAGACGAGGAAGGTGCCGCCGTACGGGCGGGTCAGTCCCTCCAGGGCGATGCCGTTGAGCATCAGGCCCATCCCGAACTCACGGATCCCGAAGTGCAGGGTGCGGCCGTAGGGCCCACCGTTCCACTCGCGGGTCTGCTTGCCGGTCGGGATGAAGGAGGGCTGGCCCTCCATCGTGGTGTTGTTGGACTCCGCCAGGTCGGCCGAGCCGCCCCAGAGCTCGGGCATCACGTCGGCGAGGGCGGTGAGCACCTTGCCGGACGCGGCACGGGTCGCGATGCCCTTGGCGTCGGCCGGGAAGTTCGGCAGTGCCTTCTTCAGTCCGGTGGGCAGGTCGCCGGCCACCAGCCGGTCGAGCAGCGCGGCCTTGTCGCTGTGGGCCCGCCGCCAGGCGGCATACCCCTTGTTCCACTCCTTGTGCGCCGCCTTGCCACGAGCCTTGACCTTGCGCGTGTGGGTGATGACGGCTCGCGAGACCTCGAAGGTCTTGCCCGGGTCGAAGCCCAGGGCCTCCTTGAGTGCCTCGACCTCGGTGTCACCCAGGGCCGAGCCGTGGGCCTTGCCGGTGTCCTGCTTGGTCGGCGCGGGCCAGGCGATGATCGTGCGCAGGACGATGAGCGTGGGCTTGTTCGACGTGCGCGACGTCTCGCAGGCGGCGAGCAGCTCGTCGACGTTCTCGACGTAGCCGCTGCTCGTGCCGTCGCCCCGCCAGTCGATCGTCACCGTGTTCCAGCCGTATGCCGCGTAGCGGGCTGCGACGTCCTCGGAGAAGGAGATGCCGGTCTTGTCCTCGATCGAGATGGTGTTCTGGTCGTAGATGAGGGTCAGGTTGCCCAGCTCCTGGTGGCCGGCGAGGGCCGAGGCCTCATGGCTGACCCCCTCCATGATGTCGCCGTCGGAGGCGAGCACCCAGATGTGGTGGTCGAAGGGGCTGGTCCCGGCCTGGGCGTCGGGGTCGAGCATGCCGCGCTGGCGGCGCTGCGCCATGGCCATGCCGACGGCGGAGGCCAGGCCGGAGCCGAGCGGCCCGGTCGTGATCTCGACACCGTTGGTGTGGTGGACCTCGGGGTGCCCGGGTGTGAGCGAGCCCCACGTGCGCAGCTCCTGCAGGTCGGTGCGCTCCAGGCCGTAGCCGGACAGGTACAGCTGGATGTACTGGGTCAGGCTGGAGTGCCCGCAGGACAGGACGAACCGGTCCCGGCCCAGCCACGTCGAGTCGTTCGGGTCGTGTCGCATCACGTTCTGGTACAGCAGGTAGGCCGCCGGCGCCAGGCTCATCGCCGTCCCGGGGTGACCGTTGCCGACCTTCTGGACGGCGTCCGCCGCGAGGACGCGCACGGTGTCGACGGCGCGGACGTCCAGGTCGGTCCACTTGGCCTTGCGGGCAACCGGGAGCTGCAGGCTGCTGGAGCGACCGGAGGTCGCGCGGGACGACGCGGAACGGGGGGTGGGTGACATCGGGGGCCTTCCTGGTCCGGCGACAAGATGCGGGTTCTGACACGCGACACGGACCCCGACGCTCGGGTGGAGCCCGCCAGCAGCTGCGGATCAGCCTAGTCCTCCGCGCCCACGGTCTCCTCCCTGAGCCTCGACGTCCCGACCGGTGGGCTGCCGGGCCGGCTCCGCCGTCGGCGGGGTCCTGCTGCCTGCCAGGTCACGACGGCTAGACTCGGCGGCGTCATCTGCCAGGGTGACCCATCACGAGGCAAGGACTGCATTGACCACCACCGAGACGCGCGAGCCGCGCTCGACGAACCCCGGTGGAGGCTGGCGTCGCACGGTGGCGGCCTACATCGCGCTCACCAAGCCCCGGATCATCGAGCTGCTGCTCGTGACGACCGTGCCGGTGATGTTCCTCGCGCAGCGCGGGATCCCCTCGCTGTGGCTCATCGCGGCGACCCTGCTCGGTGGCATCCTCAGCGCCGGCGCGGCGAACACCTTCAACTGTGTGTACGACCGCGACATCGACGAGGTGATGCATCGCACGAGCAGCCGGCCGATGGTGACCGGTGAGGTCTCGCCCCTCGCGGCGCTCGTCTTCGGTGTGCTGCTCGCGGTCGCGTCGACCATCTGGTTCTGGTTCGTGGTCAACCCGCTCTCGGCTGCCTTGTCGGTCGGGGCGATCCTGCTGTATGCCGTGGGCTACACGATGATCCTCAAACGGCGCACCCCGCAGAACATCGTCTGGGGCGGTGTCGCCGGGTGCATGCCGACCCTCATCGGCTGGGCCGCGGTCCGTGACCGGGTGGAGTGGCCGGCGGTCATCCTGTTCCTCGTCATCTTCTTCTGGACCCCCCCGCACTACTGGCCGCTGTCGATGGCGTTCAAGGAGGACTACGCCAACGCGCACGTCCCGATGCTGCCGGTCCAGCGCGGCGCCCTCGTCGTGGCCCGGCAGATCACGGCCTACGCCTGGGTCATGGTGGCCACCTCCCTGGCTCTCGTCCCGGTGGCGCACATGGGCTGGGTCTACCTCGCGGCCGCGCTGGCGAGCGGCGCGGTCTTCGTGGCCGAGGCGCACAGCCTGCTCCGGCGGGCCAGGGCGGGCCTGGCCGGCCGGGACCTCCGTCCGATGCGGCTGTTCCACTTCTCGATCACCTACGTGACGCTGCTGTTCCTCGCCGTCGCCATCGACCCCCTGCTGCACCTGCCGCTCTGGCGCTGAGCCGCGGGCTCAGCGCACCGTGACCCGGCCCGTCGGCAGGTCGCGACCGGCCCGGTAGGGGCCGAGCAACACGCTGACGCAGGCGACGGCATGCACGCCGGCCATGACGGTCATGGCCGTGACCAGACCGTATGCCGTGCCGAGCCACCCGGAGGCGACGGCGGCGAGCGGCATCGTGCCGTAGTTGAGGACGGCGCTGGAGGTCACCAACCTGGCCCGGATCGAGTCCGGGACGTACCTCTGGTTGAACGCGGAGCGGACCACGTTGGCGCCCACGACTCCCAGGCCAACCCCGAACAGGCCGGTGACGACGAGGGCTCGGGCGACCGCGCCGTTCGTCGCGACGGCGAGCGGTATGAGCAGAGCGACCGGGCCCCCGACCACTTGCCCGACCCGCAGCGCGCGGGCCGCCCCCACCCGGCTGGCGACCCGGGGAGCCAGCACGGCGCCGACCACGCCCCCGACCGACCCGAGGGCGAGCAGGAACCCCACGAGAGCACTGGTGAGCTGGAGCTGGCGGACGAGGAACAGGACGAGCAGGGTCTGGTACCCGGTCAGCCCGAAGTTGGACGCGCCGCCCATGAGGGTCCCGAACCGCAGGAACGGGTCGTGCAGCGTGGTCCGCAGGCCGGAGGCGATCCGGGTGCTCAAGGGGGTGGCCGGGGCGGGGTCCGGCGCCGATCGCGGCATCCGTCGCAGGCAGGCTGCCGAGACGAGGAAGCTGACCGCGTCGAGTGCGACGCCCGCGGCGGCCTGCAGGACGGTGAGCAGGGTGCCGGCCAGTCCTGGGCCGGCCACCTGCATGAACGAGGCGGTCCCGGTCAGCCGCCCGTATGCCGTGGCCACCTCCTGCTCGGCGACGACGACGCTGACCAGGCGCGGGTAGGCGGAGCGGAAGAAGACGGTGCAGGTCCCGCCGACGAAGGCGACGACAACCAGCTGGGCGATGGTCAGGCGGTCCAGCAGCCAGGCCGCTGGGACCGTGGCGGCGGAGGTCGCGGCGACCAGGTCGGCGACGACCATGACCGTGCGGGGCTGGAGCCGGTCGACCCAGGCGCCGGCGGGCAGGCCGACGACGAGCCAGGGCAGCCACGCACACGCCGTGAGGAGCCCCATGGTGCCGGGAGTCGCGTGGAGCGAGACGACGGCCACGATGGGGACGAAGACAGCCGACGTGGACGTGCCGAGCAGGGACACCGCCTCTCCCGCCCAGAACAGCCGGAACGGCGCGCCGAGCGAGCCCCCAGCACGGTGGCGGCTTGCCCGGGTCAGGGCCGGCACGGGAAGCCCCGGGAGAACGCGAGAACGGTCCGTCGCTCCGCTCCGTCCTCGGCGACGGTCCGCTCGTGCCAGCGGGCGAGCACGCCCTGGACCTCCTCGGCCACCTGGGCGAGCTCGTCCGGGGTCAGGGTCAGCCAGGTCTGGGTCGCGTAGGCCGCGTCGGACCAGCGCCGCGCGGCTTCGCCCTCGACTGGTGTCGCCAACCAGTCGCGAGCCCGCTCGAACTGTCGCTGGAGGGACAGGTTGGCCGCGGCCGCCTCGGCCGAGGCTGCGACCGGGTCGCCGGCGAAGTCACCAGAGCTCCAGCTGAACCCGGCCGTGGCCGGCCGCCACCAGCGCTCGCGACGGTCCCGGGCCAGCTCGGGAGCCTCGGCGACCAGGCCGGCACCCGAGAGCACTCCGAGGTGGTGGCTCACGCTGCCGACGGCGGTCGCCGTGCGGTCGGCGAGGACCGAGGCGGTGGCCGGCCCCTCGACCCACAGGATGTCGAGGATCCGGGACCGTGCGGGGTTCGCGAGGGCGGCGAGCACGGCCGCCTCGGTGACCCGTCGGTGCGATGCGGAGGAGGAGTCCGTGGGTGGCATGCACGCCACCGTAGTTGCACAAAACCAGTTGCACAAGAGCTCTTGTGCAACTGCTCAGAGGGTGAGGATGCGCTTGCGGAGGGAGAGCATCGCAAAGGTCGTCGCGATGACGAGCAGGCAGGCGCCGAGCATGTGGGCGAGGACGACAGCCACCGGCAGGCCGGTGAAGTACTGGACGAAGCCGATCAGCCCCTGGGCGAGGGCGACGGCGATGACCACCAGCCACGGGCGCGATGCGGACTCCGCGCCGGGGGAGAGCCGGACCGCCAGCCAGGTGGCGGCACACAGCCCGATGAAGAGCATGACGCTGTCAGCGTGCAGCCAGGAGATGGTCCGGGGGTCGATGGGGTACCGGCGCACGTCGATGTCCCCCGCGTGCGGTCCGGTCCCGGTGACGATGGTCCCGAGCACGAGGACGACGCCGAGCATGACGCTGGCCAGCCACGACACCCAGCCCACCTCGGACCGCACGATGGGCCGTGCCGGCCCGTCGCCCTCACCGGCCCGGCGCAGCAGGTACGCGGAGAGCACGATGAGCACCATCGAGGCGAGGAAGTGCAGCGAGACGACGGTGGGGTTGAGCTTGACCCGTACCGTGATCCCGCCCACGACGGCCTGGAGCAGGACGCCCGCGAGCGGCAGGAAGGCCAGCCGCCGCAGATCCCGTCGCTGCGGGGCCCACCGCCAGATGGCGACGATGACGAGCAGTGCGGCGATGCTCACCACCGGGGTCAGCATCCGGTTGCCGAACTCGATGAACGTGTGGAAGCCCTGAGCCTGGTGAGCCACCGGGACCATCGAGGCGGGCGTGCACCTGGGCCACGTGGGGCAGCCCAGTCCGGAGCCGGTGAGGCGCACGGTGCCACCGGTGACGACGATGAGCACCTCCAGGACGAGGTTGACGACCAGCGCACGGCGCAGCCAGGGGTTGAGGGTCATCGCGGTCGCTCCACTCACTCACTCCACCGGAACCAGCGCAGGGCTCCCGCCGCACCGAGGAGCAGCCAGGCGCAGAGGATGCCCACGCCCGGCCCGTCCAGGGTCGCGTGCTGGAGCGCAGCCCGCAGGACGTCACCGAGCGCGCCACCGGGAGTGAGCCGCGCAACGGTCCCGAGGGCCCGGGGGAGCTGGTCTGTCGGGAGCACGACGCCCAGGCCGAGCATGAGGACCCAGAGCAGGTTGGCGACCGCGAGAACACCCTCGGCGCGCAGGGTGCCCGCCAGCAGCAGCGCCAGGGAGACGAAGGTCGCCGTCCCGAGGACACCGGCGGCCAGGGCGACCGGCAGCCCGGCAACGCGCGGAGCCCAGCCCAGGGCCAGGCCCAGCCCCCCGAGGACCACCACCTGGAGCGCCTCGACGACGAGGACCGCGACGACCCGGGAGACCAGCAGCCCCGACCGGCCCAGTGGCGTCACGCCGAGCAGGCGCAGCACCCCGTAGCGCCGGTCGAACCCGGTCGCGATGGCCTGGCCGGTGAAGGCGGTCGAGATGACGGCGAGGGTCAGCACGCCCGGGGTGACCACGTCGATCCGGCGCCCGGCCCCCAGCGAGGGAGAGTGCGCGAGGGCGAGCCCGAGCAGGGCCATCGTCGGCAGGATCAACGCGACGAGGAGCTGCTCGCCGTTGCCCAGCAGGGTCCGTAGCTCGTGGCCGGTCTGGGCCCGGACCCGGGCGAGGGACGGCGCGGCCGGTCCGCCGTGGCCGGTGTCCGAGCTCGACGACACGCCGGTCTCGTGGGTCACCCGGCGGCCTGCCGTCGGGTCAGGGAGAAGTAGCGCTCCTCGAGCGAGGTGCCCGCCGCCACCTCGGTCAGCGGGCCGGACGCGACGACGCGCCCGGCTGCGACGATGACCACCCGGTCGGCCAGCCGCTCGGCCTCCTCGAAGGAGTGGGTCGTGACGACGACGGCGGCACCCCGGTCGGCCTCGCCCCGGACCAGGTCCCAGACGTCGAGCCGGGCATGCGGGTCCAGGCCCGCCGTCGGCTCGTCGAGGAAGGCCACGTCCGGTCGGCCCAGCAGGGCAGCGGCCAGAGCCAGTCGCTGGCGCTGGCCGCCGGAGAGCCGGCGGACCATCGTGCCGGCCGCCGGCTCGAGGTCGAGGATCCGGACGAGCTCCTCGACCCGGCTCGGCACGGCATACAGGCTGGCGAGATGGCGGAGGAGGGCGACCGGACGGGACCGCGTGGGCAGGCCGCCGTCCTGGAGCATGACCCCAACCCGGGCCCGGTGGTCGGCGGAGGCGCCCCACGGGTCGACGCCGAGCACGCGGGCCGAACCGGCGTCGGCCCGCCCCAGTCCCTCGAGGATCTCGATCATCGTCGTCTTGCCGGCACCGTTGGGCCCGAGTACCGCTGTGACGCAGCCGGACTCGGCACTCCAGGTGGCGCCGTCGACCGCGCGGACCCGACCGAAGGAACGGCGCAGGTCGCGCACTTCCACAGCCGCAGACACGCTCGCATCCTAGGCTGGGCCATCACGGCACGACCCGAGCGGGGTCGGCCACCGACGGGAGACGAGCCATGGTGACCATCGACCCCGAGGCCGCACCCTCCGTGGCGGTCGCCGCCGTTCCGGCCCTGCTCGCCGCGATGTCCGGCCGGGCCCGGACCAGCGTCAGCCTGCTGGCACTGCCCCTGGCGGTCGCCGCCTTCTTCCGCGACCCGGACCGGGCCGCCGACACCACCGAGCCAGGGCCCGACGTCGTCGTCGCACCGGCTGACGGCAGGGTCATGCACGCCGGTCCCGGACAACCCGGCGTCGCGCCCACGGGCCAGTGGCAGCAGGTGAGCATCTTCCTGTCCGCCTTCGACGTGCACATCAACCGAGCCCCGTATGCCGGCCGGCTCACCGAGGTGACCTACCGGCCGGGCAGGTGGCTCGCGGCGTACAGGCACGAGAGCGCCCACCTCAACGAGCGCACGGACCTCACCGTCGTCCAGGTGGTCGCCGGCGAGGAGCGCACCGTCGTCTTCCGGCAGATCGTCGGCCTGATGGCCCGGCGGGTGGTGACCCGGGTGCGGTCCGGGCAGACGGTGCGGTCCGGGCAGCGGATCGGCATGATGAAGTTCGGCTCCCGGATGGACGTCTTCGTGCCGCTGGACGCCGTGCTCCAGGTGAGCGCTGGTGACCGGGTGGTCGCCGGCGAGACGGTGCTGGCCCGGTGGCCGGCCGCCGAGCCGGGCACCCGGTGAACGACCAGGGACGGCCGATCCGTCGCCGACTCGAGCGCTGGCGGATCGTCTCGCCGACCGGAGCAGACGTCGTCTCGCTGCGCGACCTCGCCCCCAGCCAGCGGCTGCGGGTGATGATGCCGAGCCTGTTCACGGCGACGAACATGGTCTGCGGCTTCTCCGCGGTGCTGCTCGCGTTCCGGGAGCACTACCGGCTCGCCGCCGGGCTCATCGCCGTCGGGATCGTCATGGACATCTGCGACGGGTTCGTCGCCCGACGGGTGGGCGCGACCTCGCCGTTCGGAGTCCAGCTGGACTCGATGGCCGACCTGGTCTCCTTCGGGATGGCACCCGCGGTGCTCGTGCACACCTGGGCCCTGCGGGAGTGGCCGATCCTGTCCTGGGTGTTCGCCTTCTTCTGGCTCGGCTGCGCGGCGTTCCGGCTGGCCCGGTTCAACGTGACGGTCGACCCGCTCGCCGACAAGCGCTACTTCATCGGCCTGCCGAGCCCCGGCGCGGCCCTCGTGCCGATCGCGACGGTCTTCGCCCTCCAGGCAGCGCACTTCGGACCCAAGCTCCTCCTGCCGATGGCGGTCAGCGTCGTCCCGGCCGTGCTGATGATCACCTCGGTGCGGTTCAGGTCGTTCCGCTCTGCGCTCTCCCTCCAGCATGGCCCCCGGTGGGTCCTCGTCCTCGTCGTGGCCGTCCTCGTCGCGGGCCTGGTCTTCGCCCCGGGACTGACCGGCCTGGTGATCGCCTACGGCTACGTGCTCACTGCGCCCATCGGGTGGGCCACCGCGCCGCTGCGAGCCCGGTGGTTCGGGGTCGCCTCCGTCGCCCCGCCGCGGTATCGGCTGCCGTCCGTCTTCATCCCGGGGGAGGATTTGACGCACCCCTCCGGGGAGGCAGATAGCGGTTAGGGTCACCTTTGTTTGATGGGTGGTCGTCAATTACGTAACATGGGTGTGTGGTTATTGCTCCCGCCCAGCCCCCGGTCGCCTCCCGGGCGACCGCGCGCGACCGGGTCCTGCACACCATCTCGGAGCACGGACCCGTCACCGCGGCCCAGCTCGGCGAGCTGCTCGGGCTCACCCCGACAGCGGTCCGCCGCCACCTCGACCACCTCGCGGCCTGCGGCCACATCGAGGAGCACGGGTCGACCACGCATCGTCGCGGTCCCGGTCGGCCGGCCCGCAGCTACGTCGTGAGCCCGGCCGGCCACCGCGCCCTCGGGTCCGACGACGGCCAGCTGGCCGGTCAGGCCGTCCGTTTCCTCGCCGAGCAGGCCGGCCCCGGGGCGGTCGACGCGTTCGCCCGGTTCCGGGCGGCCGAGCTGGAGAGCCGGTATGCCGGTCGGCTGGACGCCGCCGGCGACGCCCCGGACGTGCGGGCCGAGGCCCTGGTCGACGCGCTCACCGCAGACGGCTACTCCGCCAGCGCCCGCCTGGTCGGCCGGCCCGGGGAGCCCGCGCGGCCCACCGGCATACAGCTGTGCCAGGGGCACTGCCCCGTGCAGCACGTCGCCGCGGAGTTCCCCCAGTTCTGCGACGCCGAGACCGAGGCGTTCTCACGTCTGCTCGGCGTCCACGTCCAGCGGCTGGCGACCCTGGCCCACGGCGACCACGTCTGCACCACGTTCATCCCCCCCCCCACCCCCCCGGCACCCCCCAAGGAAAGGTCCCTCCCATGACCACCCACAACGAAGACCTAAACCCCCCCCAGAAGGACAACGGGCGCAACGCGTTCGGCTGGGCCGACCAGGACGACGCCGGCGCGACCGCCCGACGCGGCCTGAGCCCCGACGTCGTCACCGACATCTCAACTCGCAAGCACGAACCGCAGTGGATGGCCGACCTGCGCCTGAAGGCGCTGCGACTGTTCGACAAGAAGCCGATGCCGACCTGGGGCTCGGACCTGTCCGGGATCGACTTCCAGAACATCAAGTACTTCGTGAAGTCGACCGAGAAGCAGGCGACGACCTGGGACGAGCTGCCGGCCGACATCAAGAACACCTACGACCGGCTCGGCATCCCCGAGGCGGAGAAGCAGCGGCTCGTCGGCGGGGTGGCCGCACAGTACGAGAGCGAGGTCGTCTACCACCAGATCCGCGAGGACCTGGCCGAGAAGGGCGTCATCTTCGTCGACACCGACACCGGGCTGCGCGAGTACGAGGACCTGTTCCGCGAGTACTTCACCTCGGTGATCCCGGCCGGCGACAACAAGTTCGCCTCGCTGAACACGGCCGTGTGGTCGGGCGGCTCGTTCATCTACGTCCCGCCGGGCGTGCACGTCGACATCCCGCTGCAGGCCTACTTCCGGATCAACACCGAGAACATGGG
>JAICMC010000165.1 GCA_025929465.1 Nostocoides sp. | reverse complement strand
GCCCTCGGCGAGCAGCACCGCGTGCCGGGGCGTGAACCCGCCGTTGCCGCCCACGTAGACGTTCCACCCCTGCTCGGTGGCGATGACGCCGACGTCCTTGCCGCGCGCCTCGGCACACTCGCGTGCGCATCCGGAGACGCCGAGCTTGAGCTTGTGCGGTGAACGCAGGCCGCGGTACCGCAGCTCGAGGGCGATGGCGAGGCCGACCGAGTCCTGGACTCCGTAGCGGCACCACGTCGACCCGACGCACGACTTCACCGTGCGCAGGGCCTTCCCGTAGGCGTGGCCGGACTCGAAGCCGGCCTCGATGAGCTGGCCCCAGATGGCCGGCAGCTGCTCGATCCGGGCGCCGAACAGGTCGATCCGCTGCCCGCCGGTGATCTTGGTGTAGAGGCCGAAGTCCTGGGCGACCCGCCCGATGGCGAGCAGTCCCTCCGGGGTGACTTCACCGCCGGGGATGCGGGGGACGACCGAGTACGACCCGTCCTTCTGCAGGTTGGCCAGGACGTGGTCGTTGGTGTCCTGCAAGGCCGCCTGCTCCCCGGCGAGGATGTGCCCGCGGTCGAGCGAGGCCAGGATCGAGGCGACCACCGGCTTGCAGATGTCACAGCCGCGACCGCGTCCGTGTCGTCCGACGATCTGGCTGAACCCCGTCAGGTCCTGCACTCTGACCACGTCGAAGAGCTCGGCGCGGGACAGGTCGAAGTGCTCGCACAGGGCACTGCTTACGGTCACCCCCGACTTCTCCAGCTCGGCCGTCACGAGCTTCTTGACGAGCGGGAGACAGGAGCCGCAGCTCGTCCCGGCACGGGTGCAGGACGTGACACCGGTGAGGTCGGAGCAGCCACCGTCGGTGACCGCGCACCGCACTGCCCCTGCGGTGACGTTGTTGCACGAGCACACCGAGGCGTCGTCCGGAAGGTCTGCCGCCGGGGCCGGCGGGGCGCCCTCCGGGAGGAGGTATGCCGCGGGGTCCCCGCCGAGGGGGCGACCCACCATCGGGCGCAGCGCCGCATACGCGCTCGCGTCCCCGACGAGGATGCCGCCGCGCAGGGTCCGGGCGTCGTCGCTCATGACGAGCTTCTTGTAGACCCCGGCCACGGGGTCGGACATGACGACCTCCAGTGCCCCGGGCTCGGCCGCGAAGGCGTCGCCGAAGCTGGCGACATCGACACCGAGGAGCTTGAGCCTGGTGGACAGGTCCGCGCCCGGGAAGCTGCCCCGACCTCCCAGGAGCCGGTCCGCGACGACCTCGGCCATCGCATAGCCGGGCGCCACGAGGCCCAGGCAGCGACCCTGGATGTTCGCCACCTCGCCGATCGCCCACACGTGCGGGTCGCTCGTCGCGCAGCCGTCGTCGACGACGATCCCGCCGCGGTCGCCGACGGGCAGGCCGCAGGTGCGTGCCAGCTCGTCGCGGGGGCGCACGCCGACAGCGAACACGACCACGTCGGTGTCCGACGCCGGCCCGTCCGCGAAGTGCATGCTGCTCACCCGGCCCAAGCGGTCGGAGAGCTTCGCGGTGGCCGTGCTCGTCCGCACCCTCACGCCGAGCTCCTCGATGAGCCGCCGGAGCGCCTCGCCCCCACCCTCGTCGACCTGGAGCGGCATCAGCCGGGACGCGAACTCCACGACGGTCGTCTCGACGTCCAGGGCGTGCAGCGCGCCCGCCGCTTCGAGACCGAGCAGGCCACCACCTACGACGGCGCCACGGACCCGTTGGCCGAGGCTGCGCCGCCGCTCCTCCACATAGGCACGCAGCGCCGCCACGTCGTCGATGGTGCGGTAGACGAAGACACCGTGCAGGTCCTTCCCCGGGACCGGCGGGACTGCCGGGTAGGAGCCGGTGGCGAGCACGAGCTCGTCGTAGGCGATGGTTCGTCCGTCCGAGCAGTGCACGGTCCGGGCGTCACGGTCGATACCCGTCGCCGAGACGCCCCGACGGATGGTCACAAGGGGATCGGTCCACAGTGACTGGTCGCCGAGCGCGAGGTCCTCCGGGTCGCGGCCGGTGAAGTAGGAGGTGAGGGCGACACGGTCGTAGGGGGCGCGGGTCTCCTCGCAGAGCAGCGTCACGGCCCACTGACCCTGCTCGTCCCGGGACCGGAGGGCGTCGATGAGCCGCCGTGCGACCATGCCGCCGCCGACGACGACGAGATGCTTCCCGTCGGTCGAGTCGGCGCCGGGGTCGCGGGTCTGGTTCACGCTCATGAGGTTAGGAACCTGCCGTTTCGTCGTCGTGGAGGGGGTGTTTCCTCGCCGTTACATGTGGTTCACCGGCGCGCTCGGCCGGTCGAGAGGCGAGCAGCGCGCAGACGTCGTCGCGGCAGCCCCCGCAGCCGGTCGTTGCCCGCGTGGCCGTGGCCACCGCCTCGACGCTCGTCGCGCCCTCCGCGATGGCCTGGTCGATCCCGCCGCGGCTGACGCTGTTGCACCGACAGACGGTCGTCTCCGAAGGCAGGCCGGTCGGGTCGCTCACGACGTGGCGCTGTCCGCTCAGGGCCGGGAGGAGCACGTATGCCGGGTCCTCGGGGACCGGGATCCGGCGCGTGTAGGTGGACACCAGGTCGGCCGCGACCTGCCCGGCCCCGACACAGGTCGCGCCGACGAGCAGGCCCCCCGAGACGACGACCTCGATGTGGCGTCCGGCGTCGGGGTCGCTGAGGCGCAGCGTGCGGTGGGTCGGGTCCCTGTCGCGACCCGTGCCGCAGACACCCATCGTCACGACGTCCAGGCCGCGGGCCTTGAGCCGGACCACGTCGGTCATCGACGCCGGGGATGCTGCGCCACTGGCCGGCTGCGGCGAACAGTGCATGGAGTCGGCCCCGGCCGGTCCGGCCGCGGCGGCCGTGAGTGCCGTCGCGAGGCGACGGGCCTGGTCCCAGCCCTGGGCCACGAGACCGGTGCCCCCGGTGGGCGGCGCAGCGCAATCGCCGATGGCGAAGACCCGACGGTCGGCCGGGGACGCCAGATCGTCGCCGACGACGACCCCGCGGTCGACCGGAAGCCCGGCTGCGGTGGCGATCGCGGTGTTGGCGATGGTCCCGGCCGAGATGAGGAGCAGGTCGGCGTCGACGACGGATCCGTCGGTGAGCCGGATCCCGCTGAGGGCGTCACCGACTCTGAGCACGGCTGCCGCGCCCACTCCGACGCGGTGGCTCATCCCGAGGTCGGCCAGGACGCGGGTGACGACGGTGCTCGCCGACCGGTCGAGCTGGCGCTCCATCAGCGCCTCGCGGGGATGGACGACCGTGACATCGATGCCGCGCCCCGCGAGGGCGGCAGCGGCCTCCAGGCCGAGCACGCCGGCACCGAGGACGACCGCACGCCGGGTGTTGAGGGTCGCGGCGAGGATGGCCCGGGCGTCGTTGACCGTCCGCAGGGCGTGGACGCCGCGGGGGAGGGTGTCATCGTCGGTGCCCAGCCCGGGAAGGTCCGGGATGCGGGCTGCGGCCCCGGTCGCCAGGACGAGCTGGTCGTAGCGGTGCCGGGACCCGTCGTCGGCAAGCACCACCCGGTCCTCGCGGTCGATGGCCTGGACGGCGAGGCCGCGGTGCACGAGGAGCCGGGGATCGTCGGGCACCGGCAGGGTGATGCTCCCCAGGGCGTGGGTGCCGGCCAGCACCTCTGACAGCAGGACCCGGTTGTAGGGCGCGCAGTCCTCCGACCCCAGGACGGTCACCACGTACCGTTCGGCGACATCCCGCGCGAGGAGGTCCTCGACGAACCGGGAGCCGACCATGCCGTGGCCGACGACCACCAGGCGGGTCATGCGACGCTCCGGCCGTCGTCGCGTGGGGCGTCCGCGCCATCGGCCCGGGCCACTACCGTCAGCGAGACGGCGCACACCTTGAACTCGGGCATCCCCGAGATCGGGTCGGTGGCATCGTTGGTGACCCGGTTGACGCTGCCCTCGCCGGCCCAGTGGAACGGCATGAACACGGTGTCCGGGCGGATGTCCGGCGTCAGCCGCGCCGTGGCGGTAACCTCGCCCCGCGCGGAGGTGAGACGCACCGGCATACCCTCGGCGATGCCCAGGCGGTGGGCGAGCAGGGGGTTGACCTCCACGAACGGCGCGGGCTGGGCGGCGTTCAGCTCGGCGACCCTGCGGGTCTGCGCGCCGGACTGGTAGTGCTGGAGGACCCGGCCGGTCATGAGGTGGATCTGGGAGGCGGGCCGAAGGGCTTCGGCTGGACCGCGGTGCTCCACCGCGACGAACCTGGCCCTCCCGTCGGGGGTGGGGAAGGTCTCGAGGAAAGGTCTGGGGGTCCCGGGGTGGACCGTGTCGTGGGTGGGTGCCGGACATGGCCAGTAGAGCGCCTCGCCGGTGTCCAGGCGGGAGTGGCTCATGCCGCCGTAGTCGGCGCGCCCGCCGGAGCTGGCCCTCGCCAGCTCGTCGAAGACGGTCGCCGGCTCCGTGCTCCAGACGCCGTCGGAGTCCAGCCGCCGGGCCAGCTCCGCCCAGATCCACAGCTCGGACCGCACGCCGGACGGCGGGTCGAGCGCCTTACGACGACGCAGGACTCGCCCCTCGAGCGAGGTCATCGTCCCCTCCTCCTCGGCCCACTGGGTCACCGGGAGCACGACTTCGGCCAGCATCGCCGTCTCGGACGGCACCACGTCACAGACGACAAGCAGGTCCACGGCGCGCAGCCGCTCCGTGACGACGGTTGCGTTGGGGGCGCTCACGGCGGGGTTGGAGCCGTGCACGAGCAGCGCCCGAGGGCCGTCGGGCGTGCCGAGGGCTGCGAGCAGCTCGACCGCGGGCAGGCCCTTGCCGGGCAGGCTCCCCGGGTCGACGCCCCACACGGCGGCGACGTGAGCCCGGGCTGCCGCGTCGTCGATGGGCCGGTAGCCGGGGAGCTGGTCGGCCTTCTGGCCGTGTTCGCGGCCGCCCTGACCGTTGCCCTGACCGGTGATGGTGCCCTGGCCGCTGCCCTGACGACCGACGAGGCCGAGCGCCAGGGCCAGGTTGATGGCAGCGGTGACCGTGTCGGTGCCCTGGCTGGACTGCTCGACTCCACGGCCGGTGAGGACGTAGGCGCCGCGGCCGCCCTGCGACGGGCTGGCAGCCGCGAGCCGGTGGGCCACCCGCCGCAGCGTCGCAGCGGCGACACCAGTCACCTGTTCGCCGCGCTCCGGCCACCAGGCCGCCGCCGACCGGGTCACCCCTTCCCAGCCCGTGGTGCGCTCGCGCAGGTACGTGGTGTCGACCAGCTCCTCGGCGATGACGACGTGGAGGAGCGTGAGGAGGACCGCCAGGTCGGTACCCGGGACCGGCTGCAGGTGCAGCCCGGACCCGTTGGCGGTGAGTACGGCCGTGGCGCTGCGGCGGGGGTCGACCACGACGAGGCCGCCTCGGTCCCGGACCGCAGCCAGGTGGGCAACGGACGGTGGCATCGTCTCGGCGAGGTTCGTCCCGAGGAGCAGCACGGCGTCGGCGCCGGTGAGGTCGGTGAGTGGGAAGGGCAGGCCGCGGTCGAGCCCGAGAGACCGGTTGGCGGCGGCGGCCGCACTGCTCATGCAGAACCGGCCGTTGTAGTCGATGTTGGCAGTGCCGAGGGCAACTCTTGCGAACTTGCCCAGCTGGTAGGCCTTTTCGTTCGTCAGTCCACCCCCGCCGAACACGGCCACCGCGTCGGCTCCGCTCTCGACACGAATCGCACGGAGCCGGGCGGCGACGTGGTCGAGGGCGGCCTCCCAAGACACTGGCCGCAGCTCGCCGTCGTCAGCGCGCAGGAGGGGGCAGGTCAACCGGTCCGGGGCCGTGAGGAGCGCGCCGCTCGTCCAGCCCTTCTGGCACATCCCCCCGCGGTTGGTGGGGAAGTCCCGAGCCTCGACCCGCACACCACGGCTCGTCGGGGCTGTGGGGGTGAGGG
>JAICMC010000006.1 GCA_025929465.1 Nostocoides sp. | reverse complement strand
GACTTCTCACCAAGGAGCACAGAACCATGGCACACAAGAAGGGTGCGTCCTCGACCCGGAACGGACGCGACTCCAACTCCCAGCGGCTCGGCGTGAAGCGCTTCGGCGGTCAGGCCGTCAACGCCGGGGAGATCATCGTCCGCCAGCGCGGCACGCACTTCCACCCCGGCGACGGCGTCGGTCGCGGGGGCGACGACACGCTGTTCGCGCTGGTGGCGGGGGCGGTCGAGTTCGGCACGAGCGGTCGTCGCCGCGTCGTCAACATCGTCCCGGCGGAGACCGCCGGCCAGTGACACCCGTGCCGGGTGCTGCTCACCCGGCACCACGGCACGACAGGGGCGGGTCCGGCATACGGCCCGCCCCTTGCCGTTGGTGCCACGTCCCTCAACCACCCGAAAGCTGAGCCTGATGACCACCTTCGTCGACCGCGTCGTCCTGCACGTGGCCGCTGGCGACGGCGGCCACGGCGTCGCGTCGGTCAAGCGGGAGAAGTTCAAGCCGCTCGGCGGCCCCGACGGCGGCAACGGCGGCAAGGGCGGCTCGGTCGTCTTCGTGGTCGACCCGCAGGCCACCACGCTGCTCGACTACCACCACACGCCGCACCGGCGCGCCGCGAACGGACGCCCGGGTGCCGGGGACGAGCGCAACGGCGGCGACGGCGGCGACCTCGTCCTGCCGGTGCCCGAAGGCACCGTCGTGTCCAGCCCGGCCGGCGAGGTGCTCGCCGACCTCGTCGGCCAGGGCGCGACCTTGGTCGTGGCGCGCGGCGGACGCGGCGGCCTGGGCAACAAGGCCCTGGCCAGCCCGCGCCGCAAGGCCCCCGGCTTCGCCCTGCTCGGTGAGCCGGGCGAGAGCCTGGACGTCGTCCTGGAGCTGAAGTCGCTCGCCGACGTCGCCCTCATCGGGTTCCCGAGCGCGGGCAAGTCCTCGCTCGTCTCGGTGGTCTCCGCGGCCAGGCCCAAGATCGCCGACTACCCCTTCACGACCCTCGTTCCGAACCTGGGCGTGGTCACTGCCGGTTCGGAGCGCTACACGATCGCCGACGTGCCCGGTCTGATCCCCGGTGCGAGCGAGGGCAAGGGCCTCGGGCTGGAGTTCCTCCGTCACGTCGAACGCTGCTCGGTCCTGGTCCACGTCATCGACTGCGCCACCCTGGAGCCCGGCCGGGACCCGCTCACCGACCTGGACGTCATCGAGGCCGAGCTCGCGGCATACGTCCCCGACGCCACCCTCGGCGGACGGCCGCTGGCGGACCGCACCCGGGTTGTCGTCCTGAACAAGGCCGATGTCCCGGAGGCCCAGGAGCTCGCCGAGCTGGTCCGTCCCGACCTGGAGGCGCGCGGCTTGGAGGTCCATGTCGTCTCGGCGGTCGCCCACATGGGCCTGCGCGAGCTGACCTTCGCCCTGGCCAGGCACGTCGCCGAAGCGCGCGCCGAGCTCCTGGTCGTCGAGCCACCGCGTGTGGTCATCCGCCCCAAGGCCGTCGACGACACCGGGTTCTCCGTCGTTCGCGAGTCCGGCGCCGACGGCGAGGTGTTCCGGGTCCTCGGCGACCGGCCGACCCGCTGGATCCGGCAGACCGACTTCAGCAACGACGAGGCGGTCGGCTACCTCGCGGACCGGCTCAACCGCCTCGGTGTCGAGGACAAGCTGTATGCCGCGGGCGCGGTCGCAGGGGACACCATCCTCATCGGCCCGGTCGACAACGCCGTCGTCTTCGACTGGCAGCCGACGATGAGCGCAGGTGCCGAGCTGCTCACCGGGCCACGCGGCACCGACCAGCGCCTCGCCGACAACGAGCGCCCGACCCGCCTGGACAAGCGGCGCGACTTCCACGACCGCAAGGACGCGGCCACCACAGCGCGTGAGGAGCTGGCCGCCGAGCGCAAGGCCGGCCACTGGGCGACGGCGGGTGACGCCGACGATGACTGACGGCTGTGCGGCTTCGGCCGGCGCTGCGCCCCTGCCTGGGGTCGGACGCTCCGACGCGCCAGTCGAGCCCGTCGAGCCGGTCGTGCCCGTCGAGCCCGTCGAGCCTGTCCAGCCGGCCCCGAGCGGGACCGGTCACCGTCAGCGGATCGCCACCGCCCAGCGCATCGTGGTCAAGGTCGGGTCCTCCTCGCTCACCGGTGCCGCCGGGGGCACGCTCGACCCGTCGGTCATCGACACCCTCGTCGACGCCATCGCGGCCCGGCGGCTGGCCGGTTCGCATCTGGTCCTGGTCTCCTCCGGCGCCATCGCGGCCGGCCTGGGCCCGATCGGGCTCGCCCGGCGGCCGCTCGACCTGGCCACCCAGCAGGCCGCGGCCAGCGTCGGTCAGGGCGCCCTCATCGCGGCATACCAACGAGCCTTCGACCGCCACGGCCTCACCGTGGGCCAGGTTCTCCTCACTGCCGACGACGTGACCCGCCGCACGCACTACACCAACGCCAAGCGGACCCTGGACCGGTTGCTCGACCTGGGCATCGTCCCAGTCGTCAACGAGAACGACACGGTGGCCACCCAGGAGATCCGGTTCGGCGACAACGACCGGCTCGCCGCGCTCGTCTCCCACCTGGTCAGCGCCGACGCCCTGCTCCTGCTCACCGACGTCGACGCACTCTACGACGGACCGCCGTCGCGGGCCGGCTCCCGGCGGGTCCCGCTCGTCGAGGGGCCCCACGGCCTGGACCACGTCCAGATCGGCGGCACCGGCTCCTCGATCGGCAGCGGCGGGATGGTGACCAAGGTCGAGGCCGCGAGTATCGCCAACGCCGCCGGCATCCCCACGCTGCTGACCTCCACCCTGCAGGTTGCCCGGGCGCTGCGCGGGGACGACGTCGGGACGATCTTCGCCCCGAACGGCTCGCGTCGGGCGCTGCGCAAGTTGTGGCTCGCCCACGCGACGACAGCACGCGGCCGGTTGCTCATCGACGCCGGTGCCGTCCGGGCCGTCGTCGAGGGCCGCAAGTCGCTGCTGCCCGCCGGCGTCGTGGGCGTCGAGGGAACCTTCGGCGACGGCGACGCCGTCGACGTCGTCGGCCCGGACGGGGCGGTCATCGCTCGTGGACTGGTCAACTACAACGCCATCGAGCTCCCGTACCTGATCGGCCGCACCACCAGCCAGCTGGCTGCGCTGCACGGGCCGGGCTACGAGCGCGAGGTCATCCACCGCGACGACCTCGTCGTCCTGGTTCTCGGCTAGTACCCGGCTGGTCCTCGGCCCTGGTCGGGCTGGGCGGGGTGGTCCGGCGGGACGGCCCGGGCGGATCGCGCGGCCACGGTCGGCGGCTGCGGCTGGGCACCGAGCACCGGACACGCGGCAGGGGGTCCGGGCGATGAGGTCGGTATGCCGCATGTCGGGTGTCCGGTGCGGTGGAGCAGCCCGGACGCCGGTCCCCACGGTCGGCGGACCCGAACACGCGACCTCAGTTCGGCGGGACGGCCGGACGGATCGCCAGCCCACCGACGGCGGCGAGGATCAGGGCGCCGCCGACCAGCCCGAGCACCCCGACGCGTTCGCCCAGCCACAGGGCCGCGACGGTAGCCGCCGTCACGGGCTCGAGCAGGGTCGCCACGACCGCCGCACTTCCCGTGGTCGTCCGCAGGCCGGCATACAGCAGGCCGTAGGCCAGCGCCATCGTCATGACCCCGAGGTAGAGCAGGGTCACCATCGCGACCGGGTCGGCCGTCGTGCGAGGGCCGTGCGCGAGCAGGCCGAGCGGAAGCAGCCCGATCGCGCCGACCGTCGTGGTCGTCGTCGTGAGGGCGAGAGGGCTGGTCACCTGCGCGACACGTCGTCCGACCACCGTCGTGACGGCGTATGCCGTGCCGGAGCCCGCCGACATGAGCAAGCCGAGCGCCGGGTGCGGGCCGGTGGCGTGCAGCCCGGCCGAACCGCTCACCAGCACCAGGCCGGCGAGCGCGAGGCCGAGGACGACGAGCGCCGCGGTCGCCGGTCGCCGCCTGGCGACGACTGCCTCGCCCACGGTGAGCAGGACCGGCGCCAGCCCGAGGCTGACGACGGTCGACACGGTGACACCGACCTGCACGACCGCACCGAAGTACAGCGCCTGGTAGCAGGCGGTCGCCAGCCCCACGGCCACGGCATACGCGGGACGTGTCCGCAGGAGGGTACGCACGCCGGCCACCTGGCGGGTGGCGAGCAGGGCGAGGATCAGGACCACCGCAGCCAGGCCCATCCGCCAGGCGCTGATGGTGAGGGGCGACATGGCCACGTGCCGCCGGATGACCTGCACCGCGAGTCCGCCGGTTCCCCACAGGACGCCGGCCAGGCAGACCTGGACCAGGCCGATCCGGGCAGCGCGGTCGGTGGAGCCCATGGACGCGAAGGATGCCATGGGCGCGTCGTCGGCACGAACCGGTCTCGGCTCGAGGACGGAGTATCGTCCTGCGCTTGTGCCCGTCCGCCTGCTGCCCTACTGGCGGCTCTTCCTCGCCGGCGTGCACGAGCAGTCCACCTACCGGCTGGCCATGCTCGGTGGGCTGGTCGCCAACGCCACCTTCGGGTTCCTCAAGGTGGCCATGCTGTTCGCGACGGTCAGGGCGGCGGGCGGCACCCTGCGCGGCTACGACATCGGCTCGATGAGCGCCTACATCTGGTTGTCCCAGGGGCTGCTCGGCTCGGTCAACCTCAACGGTGTCAGCGACTTCGCCGAGCGGATCAAGACCGGCGACGTCGCCGTCGACTTCTCCCGGCCGGTCAGCCCGCAGGGGGCCGCCGTCGCGCGCGACGTCGGCAAGGCGGTTGCCGCCCTGGGTCCGCGAGGCGTGCCCAGCGTCGCGATCGGGGTCCTCGTCGTGGGGATGACCATGCCCACGACGGCCTGGCCCTACCTGCTCGGAGTGCCGAGCCTGGCAGTCGGCATCACCCTGTCCGCCGCCCTCGTCTACGCGCTGGCGACGGCAGGCTTCTGGCTCATCGAGACCCGTGGCGTGCAGGTCCTCTACATGGTCGTGTCCGGGTTCTTCGCCGGCCTCTTCGTGCCCATCGCACTCTTCCCCGGCTGGCTGGCGGCGATGGCGTCGGCCACGCCGTTCCCCTCGATGATGATGTCTCCCATCGACATCCTCACCGGCCGGGTCACCGTTGCCAGGTCGTCGGCGCTGTTGGGGATCCAGGTCGTCTGGCTGGCCGCGACGGTGACGGCCGGCCTGGTCCTGACCCGCGCCGGACGACGCACGCTGGAGGTCCAGGGTGGCTGAGTCCCTCGCCCCGGCCCTGGACCAGGGCGCCGGTATGCCGCCGACCCGGCTCGCGGCATACCGCGCCGTGCTCTCCTCCAGGATCCGCGCGCAACGTTCCTACCGCGCGAACTTCTACACCGACCTCGCCGGCTCGTTCCTCATCGGCTTCATCGAGCTGGCCGAGGTGTGGATCCTCTTCCACAACGTCCACGCGCTCGGCGGGCTCACCTTCCGCAACATCCTGCTCGTCTTCGGGATCGCCGATCTCGCGTTCTCGGTCGCCCAGATGGTCTTCGGGCACGTCGACCGGATGCCGACCTTCCTGCGGGCCGGGACGCTCGACGTCTTCTACCTGCGGCCCCAGCCGGTGCTCCTCCAGGTGATCACGAGCGAGATCGGCCTGCGCCGCCTGGCTCGTGCCCTCGTGGGCCTCGGATCGCTCGCTGTCGGCCTGTCGCTCAACCAGATCCACTGGAGCTGGGCCAACGCGGTCCTGCTTCTCGTGACCATCCTGAGCGCTACCGCCGTGCACTCGGCGATGCTCGTCTGGGCCGGTGGTGTGCAGTTCTTCCTCGTCAACGGGGCGGAGATGACCAACGCCTTCGTCTACGGAGGGCGGTATGCCGCAACGCAGGTCGCGTCGGTGTGGTCGGCCCCGCTCAAGGTCCTGTTCGGGTTCGTCTTCCCGATGGCCGTCACCGCCTACGTCCCCGCCCTGCACCTGCTCGGCCTGCCGGGGCCGGCGTGGTTGCCGACCTGGCTGGCATGGTGGACACCTGTGTTCGCGCTCTGGATGTGGGGCTTGGCGCTGTTCACCTGGCGCCAGGGGATCAGGCACTACCAGGGAGGTGGCGGATGAACGAGGCGGTCATCGCCACCCGGGGGCTGACCCGCGACTTCGTCCGTCGCACGCGCAGCGGACGGTTGCTGCGGGACAGGACCGTCGTGCGCGCCGTCGACGAGCTGACCGTCACCATCTCGGCGGGGGAGTCGGTCGGCTACATCGGGGCCAACGGCGCCGGGAAGTCCACGACGATCAAGATGCTCGTCGGCATCCTGGTGCCGACCGCCGGAGAGGTGCGGACCTGCGGGCTGGACCCACTGCGCCAGCGACGGCAGCTGGCCCACGAGGTCGGCGTCGTCTTCGGGCAGCGCTCGCAGCTGTGGTGGGACCTGCCGGTGCGCGAGTCGTTCTCGATCCTGGCCGCGATCCACCGGCTCGCGCGGGCACGTGCCCGCGAACGAGAAGCCGAGCTGGTCGAGCACCTGGAGATGGCGGACTACCTGGACACCCCGGGTCGCCAGCTGTCGCTCGGCCAGCGGATGCGGGCCGAGGTGGCCGCCGCCCTGCTGCACACCCCCCGGCTGGTCATCCTCGACGAGCCGACGATCGGCCTGGACGTCCTGTCCAAGCAGCGGCTCCGCGACTTCCTGCTCGCCGAGCGCCGGGTGCACGGCACGACGCTGCTCCTCACCACCCACGACATGGGCGACATCGAGCGGCTGTGCGACCGGGTGCTCGTCGTCGACCACGGCCGGCTCGCCTACCAGGGTTCGCTGGACGGGCTGGCCCGGACGGTCGGCGCCGAGCGCGTGCTCACGGTCGACCTGGCCGAGCCCGTCGCCGACCTCACCGACGTCCCACGGACGCGGCACCTCGGCAGCGAGGGGAACGGCATACGGCAGCGGCTGGCGTTCGACGCCGAGGCGACGACGGCCGGCTCGGTGCTCGCCGAGGTCGGCCGTCGGGCGGAGATCCGCGACCTGACCATCGAGGAGCCCGACATCGAGGACGTCGTGCGGCGGATCTACCAGTCCCAGCGCTGACCCCACGGGTCAGTCGAGGCGGGTGACGTCGAACTGCATCCGGGGGCTGGCGATGGCGTCCTGGCTCTGGACGAGCTGCAGCTCGCGGCGACCGGAGGCCAGGGTGTTCGCCAGCAGGTCGAAGACGCTGCTCGCGGTCCGGCCCAGGGCCAGGGCCGGGTCGTTCGTCCGGAGCAGGTGCGCGGTGAACAGAGCGGCCGTCACGTCGCCGGAGCCGTTGGCCTTGAGCGGCAGGCGCGGGGTCTGCACCAGCCAGGCGCCGTCCGGCGTGCATGCCATCATCTCGATCGTGTCGGCCGGGGCGTCCGGCCGCTCGACCGAGGTGACGAGCACCATCTCCGGCCCCATGGCGCGGACCGCGGCCACCGCCACCATCGTCTCGGCGACCGAGCGTGGCTCGGTGCCGGTGAGGAAGCCGAGCTCGAACTGGTTGGGGGTGATCAGGTCGGCCCGTGGCACGACCCGCTCGCGGAGCAGGACGGGGATCTCGGGAGCGACGAAGCAGCCGCTCCTCGCGTTGCCCATGACCGGGTCGCAGGCATAGATCGCCGCCGGGTTGGCGACCTTGACCGCTGCCACAGCATCGAGGATGACGCCGCCGATGTCCGGGCCGCCCTGGTACCCGGACAGCACCGCGTCGACCTCGGTGAAGGCTCCGCGCTCCTCGACACCGGTGATCACCTCCGCCACGACGTCGGCCGGGACGAGCGGGCCACGCCAGGTGCCGTAGCCGGTGTGGTTGCTGAAGTTCACGGTCGGCACGGCCCACACCTCGACCCCGAGCCGCTGGAGCGGGAAGACAGCGGCGGCGTTGCCCACGTGCCCGTAGGCGACATGGCTCTGGATCGACAGGATCGTGGTCACCGGCCCATCCTCGCACCGGGGGTCCAGACCCCGGGGGCCCAGACCCCGGCCCGCCAGCCGGTCGGCCCACGCTGCGTCCCAGGAGGCCGAGTACCCGGCATACCCTTTCGGTATGCCGTCCACGGACTCGATCAGCGACGCTGCCCGCACCCAGGTGACCGACCTCGCCGGTCGTGCCCGGGTGGCCTCCCGCACCCTGGCCCTGCTGCCGCGCGCCGAGAAGGACGCCGCCCTGCGCGCGCTCGCGGGCGCGTTGGACGAGGCGACCGAGCGCATCGTCGCAGCCAACGCCGAGGACCTGGCTCGTGGCCGGGACGGTGGGATGGCCCAGGGTCTGCTGGACCGGCTGACCCTCGACGCCGACCGGGTGTGCGCCGTGGCGGATGCCCTGCGCGACATCGCGGCCCTACCCGACCCGGTCGGTGAGATCGTCCGCGGCTCGACGCTGGCCAACGGACTGCAGATCCGCCAGGTCCGGGTGCCGATGGGCGTCGTCGGGATGATCTACGAGGCGCGGCCCAACGTCACCGTCGACGCGGCCGGGCTCGGCCTGAAGTCCGGCAACGCGGTCATCCTGCGCGGCGGGTCCGCCGCCGCCTCGACCAACCGGGCGCTCGTCGACGTCCTGCGTGCCGCGCTCGACGGGCACGGGCTGCCGGCCGATGCGGTCACCCTCCTCGACGGCGGGGGCCACGACGCGGTGCGGGCGCTCATGACGGCCCGCGGCCTGGTCGACCTGCTCATCCCGCGCGGTGGTGCCGAGCTGATCTCCTCGGTCGTCCTCAACTCCACGGTCCCGGTGATCGAGACGGGGATCGGCATCTGCCACGTCTACGTCGATGCTGCCGCCGACCTCGGCAAGGCCCTCGCCATCGCGGTCAACGCCAAGACCCAGCGGCCCAGCGTCTGCAACGCCGCCGAGACCCTGCTCGTCCACCGCGACGTGGCCGCCGACTTCGTGCCCAAGGCGCTGGCCGCGCTGGCCAGCGGGGGGGTGGAGCTGCACACCGACGCCAGGACCGCCGCATACGCGCAGGACGCCGGGGTCGCGACGACCGAGGCTACCGACACGGACTTCGACACCGAGTGGCACGCGCTGGCGATGAGCGTCGCCGTCGTCGACGACCTCGACGCCGCGCTCGAGCACGTCCGGGCCCACGGGACCGGCCACACCGAGGCGATCGTCACCGAGGACCGGGCGGCCGCACGACGGTGGACGAGCGAGGTCGACGCCGCGGTCGTCATGGTCAACGCCTCGACCCGGTTCACCGACGGTGGCGAGTTCGGCTTCGGCGCCGAGATCGGGATCTCGACCCAGAAGCTGCACGCCCGCGGTCCGATGGCGCTGCCGGAGCTCACGACGACCAAGTGGGTCGTCGAGGGCGACGGCCAGATCCGCGGGTGACCGCCCGCGTCCCCGGCGACGCATAGGATTCGGGCGTGGAAGGCACCGAGGTCCGCAAGCTGGCCGCCCTGGAGGACGCCCACTGGTGGTATCGGGAGCGTCGCCACCTCCTTGCTCGGGCGGTCGCCGGTATGCCGCCCGGCCGGGCCCTGGACATCGGCGCGGCGGGCGGTGGGAACACCCGGGTCCTGGCCCGTCACGGCTGGCAGGCCGCCGCCCTCGAGTACGGCGTCGAGGGTGCGCAGGTGGCCGGCGAGCGCGGGCTGCCCGTGCTGCGCGCCGACGCGACCCGGCTCCCCGTCGAGGAGGGTGCACTCGACCTCGTCGTCGCGTTCGACGTGCTGGAGCACATCCTCGACCACGACGAGGCGGTGCGTGAGGTCCATCGGGTCCTGCGGCCCGGCGGCACCTTCCTCGTCGCCGTGCCGGCGGACCCCAGTCTCTGGTCCGAGCACGACGTCGCGGTCGACCACGTGCGGCGCTACACCCGTCCGACCCTCACCGGTGTGCTCGAGCGCGGCGGGTTCACCGTGCAGTCGATGGACTCCTGGAACGTCCTGCTCCGCCCGGTGGTGGCCCTGCGGCGACGGACCAGCTCCGGAAGCGACCTGGAGGACGTCCACCCGGTCCTCAACGCGGGTCTGCGGACCGTGATCATCCTCGAGCGGTTCCTGCCGGTCAAGCGCCTTCGGGGTGTCTCGCTGCTCGTGCGTGCCCGTCGCGGGTGACCTCGCTCGCAGCGGAGGCGAGCCCGCTGCCGCTGCCGGGCAGCGAGCCCTCGAGGGAGTCGTAGGCGACGAAGTAGGCCGGCCGGGCCTGGAGTGCGGAGTAGGTCCGTCCGACGTACTCCCCGAGGATGCCCAGGCAGAGCAGCTGCACCGCGCCCATGGCGGCCACCGCGACGACGGTCGAGGTCCAGCCAGGTGCGACCTGCCCGAAGGCCCGGGCGACCAGGGCGAACACGAGGACGGCCAGGGCCGCGACCCCGCCCAGGACCCCGAGCCAGGTGGCGACGCGCAGCGGGGCGATCGAGAAGCCGGTCACGCTGTCGAGCGAGAGGCGGACCATCTTGCTCAGCGGGTACTTGGAGCGGCCCGCGGCTCGCTCCTCGCGCCGGTAGCCGACCCTGGTGGAGGGGAAGCCGAGGGCGGGAACGACGAAACGGAGCACCCGGCCGTGCTCGGGCAGGACGTTGACGGCATCGACGGTCGCTCGCGACATGAGCCGGAAGTCGCCAGCATCGGTGTGGGCGTGCATGCCGGAGAGCTTGCGGATCAGCCAGTAGAACGCTCGGGCCGACAGCCGCTTGAAGGCCGAGTCGAGGGAACGGTCCTCCCGGACCCCGTAGACGACGTCGACCTGCTGGTCCCGTGCCGCGTCCAGCATCGGCGCGATGACCTCCGGTGGGTCCTGCAGGTCGGCGTCGAGGGTCACGACGTAGCTGCCGCGGGCCCGTGCCAGGCCCGCGCTGATGGCCGCCTGGTGACCGGCGTTCGCGCGCAGCCGGACCACCCTCAGCTGGGTCCACTGCCGGCCGTAACGCTGCAGGATCGCCGGGGTGCTGTCGCCGCTGCCGTCATCGACGGCGAGCACCTCGTATGCCGCGCCCAGACCGTCGAGCACCGGCCGGAGCCGGTCTACGAAGAGAGGTAGGACGGCTTCCTCGTTGTACATCGGGACGACGATGCTCAGCTCCGGCACCCGAGGGCTCGGTGTCTGAGGGATGGCGGACATGGACAGAGCCTAAGCCGAACGCAAGGAGCCCCCCGACGTATGAGATCGGGGGGCCCTGCTGGTCAGCGGCGAAGCCGCGACCGGTGCCTCGGCGACCCGAGGCCGCCTCAGCGGTGCGTCGCTGGCGACCGGGGTCGCTGCGCTCACGGGGTGCGTCGGCTGCGAGAGCCGGCGCGACTGCGGTCGGCGCCGACCCGCAAGCCGGTGCCGTCCACGGTGGGCGGTGTCCCGGACCCCAGGGGGCCCTGGTCCTTCCCGGCGGGCTGCCTTGGCCGGCCGCCCGGCGAGCGGACGGTCCGGGCTTCCACGACGACGGTGGGTGCCTCTCCTCCGGCAAGCCAGTGGATCGGCCGCAGCCCAGGCATCTGGGTCTCGGGGCGCCCCGCGTCGTCGCCCGCGGTGCCTTCGGGTTCGACCCCTCGGCGTCCCACGTGGCCGGGCCAGGTGGGTGGCGCTCCCGTTATCCGGTCTGCCTGCTCTCCTCAGGTCGGCGGTCCGGTCTCCCGGGCCACTCCCCGTCGGAGTGCGTAGGAGATGTCTACTGGGTGTCGGCGACGTCCCGCAACGGGTTCCGGGGACCTGATCCTCGTCCACCGGATCCCCACAGGCCCGTCCACAGGCCGCCCCGGTCGCCTCGGGGGTTGTGCACATCCCTGTGCACAAAAGTGGTGGACAGCCTCTGCCGAAGGGACCACCCCCGTCGACGACGACGGTGCGGCCCGTACGGCTTGTAGGCTGTCCGGCATGACGACATCGCTAGCGCGTTTGGTCTCCGAGGGCGAGAAGCTTCGTGAGATGCCCATGCCTCCCGTGGTCTTCGGCATCATCGCCCTCGCGCTGTTCGGAGCCGGGCTGGCGGTGCTCTGGTCTTTCCGCGGGACGGTCCAGAAGGTCCGCGCGAGCTCGCGACCCGGGCCGTCCGAGCGGCACGACCACCACTGACCATGCGCCTGGGGGTCATGGGTGGCACCTTCGACCCCATCCACCACGGTCACCTCGTCGCCGCCAGCGAGGTCCAGGCCCGGTTCGGTCTCGACGAGGTCGTCTTCGTCCCGACCGGCCAGCCCTGGCAGAAGGCCGACGAGGCGGTCAGCCCGGCCGAGCACCGGTACCTCATGACGGTCATCGCCACGGCGTCCAACCCCCGCTTCACGGTCAGCCGGGTCGACATCGACCGGCATGGACCGACCTACACCATCGACACCCTGCGGGACCTGCGGGCCGAGCGGCCCGAGGCGGACCTGTTCTTCATCACCGGCGCCGACGCGCTGGCCGAGATCCTGTCCTGGAAGGACGCGGAGCAGCTCTTCGAGCTCGCCCTGTTCATCGGCGTCACCCGTCCCGGTCACCTGCTGACCGACAAGGGCCTCCCCGAGGACCGGGTGACCCTGCTCGAGGTGCCCGCCATGTCGATCAGCTCGACCGACTGCCGGGCCCGAGTCGAGGACGACGAACCCGTGTGGTATCTCGTGCCCGACGGAGTCGTCCAGTACATCAACAAGTACGACCTGTACGCGCGGCCCGTCCCTGACCCGGCCGAGCCGCGCACCCACTCCCATCACCCCCATGTCGAGGAGACCAGTGCCAGCCGCTGAACGTTCGTTGGAGCTCGCCCGGATCGCGGCGACGGCCGCCGATGACAAGAAGGCCATCGAGGTCACCGGTATCGACGTGAGCGACCACCTGCCCCTTACCGATCTCTTCCTCATCGCCTCGGCCTCCAACGAGCGGCAGGTCGGGGCCATCGTCGACGCCGTCGAGGATGCGCTGCGGGCGGTCGGGTCCAAGCCCCTGCGCCGCGAGGGCGAACGGGAAGGCCGGTGGGTGCTCATCGACTTCGGCGACATCGTCGTCCACGTCCAGCACGAGGACGAACGGCACTTCTACGACCTCGAACGGCTCTGGCGCGACTGTCCCGCCGTCGACCTGGGCATCCAGCGCCGGCGCGCGGAGGCGTGAACCCCGTCTCCGCGGCGCAGTCCAGCCACCGGCTGCGTCGGGTCATCGTGCTGCGGCACGGCCAGACCGACCACAACGCCAAGGGGATCTGGCAGGGCCAGCTGGACGCAGCACTGTCGGCCAAGGGCCATGCCCAGGCCCTGGCGGCAGCGGCCGCGCTGGTCCGGTTCGCCCCTGCACGGGTGGTGGCGTCCGACCTCGTGCGGGCCGCAGCCACCGGTGCCGACGTCGCGCGGGCCTGCGGCATACCCCTCTCCCTGGACGCCCGGTGGCGTGAGATCCACGCGGGGCAGTGGCAGGGCCTGACCAACGAGGAGGTTCGTGCCCGGTTCCCCGAGGAGCGTGCGCGGCACGACCGTGGCGAGGACTTCCCCCGGGGCGTGGACGGCGAGTCGATCTCCGACGTGGCCAAGCGGGTTCGGGAGGCACTGCACGACCTCGTGGGCTCGATGGCCCCGGGGGAGACCGTCGTCGTCGCGACGCACGGCGTCGCTGGCCGGGCGATCGTCGCCGAGCTGCTCGAGCTGCCCCAGGACGTTGCCTGGCAGCGTCTGGCCGGGATGTCCAACTGCCACTGGGCGGAGGTCGTCGAGGGCGGCAACGGCTGGCGGCTGGCCGCGTGGAACGCCTCGGCCTGACCGACGCGCCCGATGGCGCATGCCTGGCCCTCGATTTGGTGGTTTGGGTGTTCCGCTGGGTAAACTCGCCCGGTCCCCGCAAGGGGTGTCCCACCGAGGCGACTCGGGGCTGTGGCGCAGCTGGTAGCGCACCTCCATGGCATGGAGGGGGTCAGGGGTTCGAGTCCCCTCAGCTCCACCCGCAGTGGCTGGCCGATGGCCAGTTCACTGGCCGACCGATGGTCCGAAGAACGAAGGACGAAGCCCCTCACGCTTACAGGTCATCGCGGGTGGACGAGGAGCCGGCAGGACGATCGTGGATGCGGCGCTGCCGGGCGCTGCTGGGCAGTCCCGACCTCTTGGCCTTCGGGCGCTTCACGACGGTGGCGGTGAAGATGACTCGGCAGGGCGACGACGATGGTGTGGATCAGCACGCGGCCGAACTCTCGAAGGAGATCACAACGACCGGGCCCCGGCTCGGGTTCGTCCATGGTGCCTCCTTCGGCGCACTCGCGAGGTCGGGCGGCGCCACCCTTGTCGAGCACACAGACGGCGGGTTTGGCTGGGCTCTTCCACCTCATCGGCCGGTTCGTCGAATGAGCCCCCGTTGGACCGCGGTGGCCACGGCGGCGGTGCGGGAGTCGGCGTCGAGCTTGGCGAAGATGTGCACCAAGTGGGACTTGATGGTGGCTTGGGAGACGAACAGGCGCTGCGCGATCTGCTCGTTGGACAGGCCGTCGGCCACCAACGTCAGCACTTCGCTCTCCCTGCCGCTGAGTGACGTTGCCGGGGCGCGCATGCGGTCCATGAGGCGGCCGGTGACAGCTGGAGCGAGTGCGGACTGCCCGGCAGCCGCAGCGCGCACGGCCGCGACGAGGTCGCCCGCTGGGGCGTCCTTGAGCAGGTATCCGGCGGCACCGGCCTCGACGGCGGCGATGATGTCCGCTTCGGTGTCGTAGGTGGTCAGGACCACGACCCGCGGGGCCGCGGCCAGGCCGGCGATCTGCCCAGTGGCTGCAATCCCACCCTGGCCCGCCCCGAACTGCAGGTCCATCAGGACGACGTCAACGTCACCGGTCTGGGCGCGTTCGATGGCGGCCTCGGCGGTAGCGACGTCATGAACCACGACGATGTCGGGCTCGGACTCGAGAACCGCCCGGAGCCCTGCGCGCACGACGGGATGGTCGTCCGCCAGGAGCAGCCGGATAGGGGTCACGGCAACGACCTGATGACTGGACGTGGCGGGCGGGCGGGCGCGGGCGAGACGTCCGGGGTCTGTTCGAAGTGAACCGACACCGCGGTGCCGCGGCCGGGCTGGGACTCGACGCTCAGGACGCCACCGAGGTCAGCGGCCCTGGACCGCATCGAGCGCAGGCCGAAGCCTCCCTGACCGGCTGACCCAGCGGTCACCGGGACCGGCGCGTCGGTGTCGAACCCGGTGCCGTCGTCGACGACATCCAGCGTGATCGCCGCGTCCATGCCGGTCAAGGTGACATCGGCACGACTGGGGTTGGCGTGTTGGGTGACGTTGCCGAGCGCGGCCTGGGCGATGCGTAGTAGCGCGACCTCGACCGGGGTGGGCAGGGTCGGCACGTGTCCGACCTGACGAAAGGACACCGGGATGCCGGTGCGGGTGGTGGTGGTTGCACACAGCCTCTGGAGGGCTGCCGGCAGTGTGGACTGATCCAGGTCGGCCGGGGCCAGTGCGCGGACGAAGCGGCGGGCCTCGTGAAGGTTCTCCTGCGCGGTGAGGCGGGCCTGCTCGACCAGCTCCGACGCCCTGTGCGCGTTGAGTCGTTGCGGGGGAGCCAGGGACCTGTTGGCGGCGGCCAGCAGCAGCTGGATGCTGGTAAAGCCTTGGGCGAGGGTGTCGTGGATTTCGCGGGCCAGGCGTTCCCGCTCGTCCAGGACACCGGCCCGGTGTTGGGCCTCGGCCAGTTCGGTTCGGGCGCGGTCGAGCTCGATGATGAGGCGTCGGCGCTGCTCGGACTCGGCCTGCACCGTCTGGTAGCCGAAGACGGTGGCGATGGCGGCAGCTGCTCCAAGTACCGGCCCGATGACCATGGCGGCGGTGAACCTGTCCTGGTGCCAGCCGAACCCGGCGGCCGCGGCCACGGTCGTGAGAAGGACGACGGTGAGCCCGACTGGACGGGGCAGCAGGTACAGCAGGAGGAAGAACCATGGAAACGCCAGGTAGATGGCGTCAGGGGTCAGCACGATAAGGACAACCCACGCGGTGAGCAGAACCGTGAGCCACGCTCCACCGGCTCGCGCTGAGGTGGCGGCCGCCCTCCACCGTGCCCCGACGGCGTACACGGCGGCGACCACACCGGAGCAGGCCACCGCCGCCCAGTCAGGAGGGGAGGCGAGGGCGCTGCGCCCGGCGCCCAGCGCCAGCAGGGCGGCAACGAGGAGGTGCACCCCCCATAGCAAAGGAGCCGGAACGGGCACCGACGCCTATTCGGGTGTGGGGCCAGCGGTGGCCGGCTGGCTTGGCGCGTGATGGGACATGTCCCGGGCAACCCTACGGCGCACCACCGGGGGCGTCATCCATCGAAAGTTTGACGCGGACGTGCCCCCTTCGACGCCGGCGAACCGTTCGTGGGCTCGATGCCCGACAGAGCCCAGGAGAGGACCGTAGGTAGTGGCGCCGCAACCGCAGCGCAACCGGCAACGGCCGCGCGCGAGCTCCACGAGAGCACCGCTGCGAGCCAAGCCACCTAGGGAAGGAAACCACCGGCGTGTTCGTCGCCATCCGAGATCTTCGCTTCGCCAAAGGACGGTTCGCCCTGATGGGCTCCGTCGTCACCCTCATCACCCTGCTCGTCGTCCTGCTCTCCGGTCTCACGGCCGGCCTCGGGCGCGGCAACACCTCCGCCATCACGGACCTGCCGGCCGACCACCTGGTGTTCTCCGCACCCGCCGCCGGCCAGAAGCTCACCTTCACCGACTCCTCCATCGACCGGTCCGTGCAAGGCCAGTGGGCGCGGGTCCCCGGGGTGCGGCTGGCCGACCCCGTGACCGTCGCCATGAGCCGCGCCAGTGTCGGTGACCGCACCGCGGGCGTTGCGGTCTTCGCTGTCACGCCCGGCTCAACCCTGGCGCCCCAGGTCGGCGCAGACCGGGTCGTCCTGTCGACCAAGGCCGCCACGGCGTTGCAGGTCGTCGCCGGAGACCGCATCGAGCTGGCCGGTCAACCGGTCACCGTCGCACGCGTGTCCGGCAGCCAGGAGTTCTCGCACGCCCCGGTTGTCTGGGCGGCGACCACCAACGCCCCAGCGTCCGGTCAGCAGCCTGGTGCTGCCACGTTCCTCGCGCTGAGCAGCGACGGCGGCGCCGACCTCGCCGCAGCCGACCAGCAGCTGGGGACACGGACCCTCACCCCGGGAGAGTCGCTGTCCGCGATCGGGTCGTACACCTCCGAGAACGGTTCCCTGCAGCTGATGCGGGCCCTGCTGTTCGCCATCTCCGCCCTGGTCATCGGCGCGTTCTTCACCGTCTGGACCGTGCAACGCAGCGGCGAGATCGCCATCCTGAAAGCGCTCGGCGCCTCCACCGGCTACCTGCTCAAGGACGCCCTCGGCCAAGCCCTGGCACTGCTCGCCCTGGGCACCGCCCTCGGGACCGGCATCGCCGCCGGCATCGGGGCCGGCATCACCGCCCTGGCCGGCACCGCCGTGCCGTTCGTGCTGAACCTGCCCACCCTGCTGTTCCCGGCCCTCGTGATGGTCGTGCTCGGCCTCGCAGGTGCCGGCGTCTCCCTGCGCACCGTCACCACGGTCGACCCCCTCACAGCCCTAGGAAGTGTCCGATGACCCTGCACCTGGACGACATCACCCTCACCTACCCCGACGGCGACCAGCGCCTGACCGCGCTCGACCACGTCAGCCTCACCGCCGAACCCGGCACGCTGACCGCCATCGTCGGACCGTCCGGCTCAGGCAAGTCCAGCCTGCTGGCCGTCGCCGCGACCCTGATCACCCCCGACTCCGGACGGGTCCTCCTCGACGGGCTCGACCTGGCCCAGCTGGGCCGGGCCGAGACCGCCAAGGTCCGCCGCGAGCAGATCGGCATCATCTTCCAGAGCTCGAACCTGCTCGCCTCCCTGACCGCCATGGACCAGCTGCTGGTCATCGCCCACCTGAACGGCACCGACGTGGCTGCTGCACGTGGCCGGGCGAAGGACCTGCTCGACGCGGTAGGTCTGGCTGCCCAGGCCGACAAACGTCCACACCAGCTCTCCGGCGGTCAGCGGCAGCGCGTCACCATCGCCCGCGGCCTGATGAACCAGCCGTCCCTTCTGCTGGTCGACGAACCGACCAGCGCCCTGGACAGCCAGCGCGGCGAAGCGATTCTGCGCTTGCTACGTCAGCTGACCGCCGACCGCAACCTCACCACCCTCATGGTCACCCACAACCAGGACCACCTCGCGGGCGCTGACCGGGTGACTGAGATCGTCGACGGCAGGACCCGCCAGCTCGCGACCTGGTGACCGGGGTCTCAGCCGCTTCTTGCCGAAGGCGGCCCGCCGAGGTCCTGCGCGTAACCGTGGGCGACGGGCTCGCCGGCGTCCGGCACATGGCAGGCTGCCCCGGTGCGGACACAGACGGTCTTCGAGCGCAACCCGCCGGCCCCGGCACTGGTGGACGCCGCCCTGGCGGACTCGCGTGATGCGTGCTTCTGGCTCGAGGACGCTCCATCCGGACCGGCGCAAGACCCCCTGAGCGGGTCACACACGACCGACCTGGCGGTCGTCGGCGGCGGCTACGCGGGGCTGTGGACGGCGATCCGGGCCAAGGAGCGCGACCCCGGCCGGCGGGTGCTGCTCCTGGAGGCCCACCGACTGGGCTGGGCCGCCTCGGGGCGCAACGGCGGCTTCTGCGACGCCTCGCTGACCCATGGGCGGGACAACGGGCTGAACCGGTGGCCCCAGGAGCTGGAGCGCCTCGAGCAGCTCGGCGAGGCGAACCTCGCCGGGATCGCCGACACCGTCGACCGGCACGCGATGGCGGTCGACTTCGAGCGTCCCGGCGGCATCCTGGTGGCCGTCGAGCCGCACCAGGTGGCCTGGTTGCGGGAGGCAGCCGGCAGAGGGGAGGGCCGCTTCCTGGACCAGGACGCGGTCCGGGCCGAGGTCGACAGCCCGACCTACCGTGCCGGGCTGGCCTCGTCCGGGACGGCGCTGCTGCACCCGGCCAAGATGGTCCGCGAGCTGGCCCGGGTGGCCGCCGAGCTCGGGGTCACCATCGTGGAGAACAGCCGAGTCAGGCGGCTGTCGGCAACCGGCCGACGGGGACCGGTCACGCTGGTGACCGACCGCGGTTCGGTGGTCGCCGCCCGGGTCGCCCTGGGGACCAACGTGTTCCCGGCCCTCGTGCGCCGCTACCGGCCGTTCACCGTCCCGGTCTACGACTTCGTCATCGTCACCGAGCCGCTGAGCACCGACCAGCTGGAGTCGGTGGGCTGGAGGGGTCGGCAAGGCCTGGACGACGCCGCCAACCAGTTCCACTACTACCGGCTCACAGCCGACAACCGGATCCTCTTCGGCGGCTACGACGCCGTCTACCGCTACGGGCGACGGGTCGACCCACGGCACGAGCAGCATCCAGAGGTGCACCGCCGGCTCACGTCGCACCTGCTGACCACCTTTCCCCAGCTGGCGGGGATCCGGGTGAGCCATCGGTGGGCCGGACCCATCGACACCTCGACCCGGTTCTGTGCGTTCTACGGCACCGCCCACGCTGGTCGGGTGGCGCACGCCGCAGGGTTCACCGGGCTCGGGGTGGGGGCGACCCGCTTCGCCGCCGACGTCCTGCTCGACCTGCTGTCCGGCGAGCCGACCGAGCGCACCGCCCTGGACATGGTGCGTCGTCTGCCGTTGCCGTTCCCTCCCGAGCCGGTCGCCAGTCTCGGCATCCAGACGACTCGGTGGTCCCTGGACCGTGCCGACCACCGTCAGGGCGCACGCAACCTGTGGCTGCGCAGCCTGGACCGGCTCGGCCTGGGCTTCGACTCCTGACGGTGCCGTTGGCTGGCGCGCCCGGACCCGGCGGACGACGTCTGGTCAGTCAGAGCGCAGGGTGCGCTCGAAGAGGCCGTGGATGTCCGGGGGCAGGTGCGGCTCGGACACAGTGACGTCGACGTCGTCGGCACGCACCGTGTAGATGTACGCGTCGGGGAGGTTGCGCTCGTCGGCCAGCTGCTCCAGCCTGGGCGAGGCGAGCAGCGCCTGCCACGCGTTCGTGTCGTCGTCGGACAGGTCAGCCAGTCGGACCGTCGCCTGGGTGGTCAGCCCGGCGAAACCCCCGCTGCGGGTCACGGTGATGGTGCTGGTCGTCGTGGCTCCGGTGGGCGTTGACGCGCCGCTGCGCCTCCTGTGCCGACGGCGGGATCTCTTGGGGTGGACATCGGCGGGTGGTTTGGTGGTGCCGGTGGCGGCCAGCACCCCCACGGTCTCCCAAGCCTGTTGCACCGCAGGAGCGACGGCCGGATCGACGCCGGAGGCCCCGGCCGCCGTGACGGTGAGCCGGGCGAAGGTGGCGAAGTCGCAGTCCGCACGGATCTGGTCACCGGTCAGCACGGCATACCAGACCGGCCCGCAGGTCTGCCAGGCGTTGCCGCCGAGCGTCGTCGCGGCGAGCGCGAAGGCCCGGTTCGGGATCCCGGAGTTGATGTGGACGCCGCCGTTGTCGTCGGTGGTGGTGACGTAGCCGGCCATGTCGGCCGGCTGCGGATCCTTGCCGAGGCGGGGGTCGTCGTATGCGGTGCCGGGGTGCAGCATGTCGCGCAGCGCGCGACCCTTGACCGACGGTTCGAGCAGGTCGGCGCCGATCAGCCAGTCGGCGTCGGCCGCGCTCTGGCCGAGGCGGAACTGCTTGACGAGCGAGCCGAACACGTCCGAGACCGACTCGTTGAGGGCGCCGGACTGGTCCTGGTAGCTCAGGCCCGCGGTGTACTGGGTCACGCCGTGCGTCAGCTCGTGGCCGATGACGTCGACGCTGTGGGTGAAACGGCCGAACACCACGCCGTCTCCGTCGCCGAAGACCATCTGCTCGCCGTTCCAGAACGCGTTGTCGTAGTTCGCGCCGTAGTGCACGGTGGCCAGCAGCGGCAGGCCCTGGCCGTCCACGGAGCTCCGCTGGAAGACCGAGGAGTAGAAGGTCCAGGTGTCGCCGAGACCGTCGTAGGCCTCGTCGACGGCCGCGTCACCGGTCGGCTGGGCGCCCTCGGTCCGGACCGTCGTGCCTGGAGTGGTCTGCTTGCCCTGGGCGTCGCCGATCGTGCGGTCGGGGGCTGCGGTCCCGCCCGGTGCCGCGTGCGCCGGCCTCGGGTGCGAGGCGACCGTACTCGCCGGTCGCCCGGCTCGGACCTGGTCACCGTGCAGGAGGGAGCGCTGGGCGTGGGCGACGAGGACGGGGTCCTCGCAGCGAGCCATGGCCTGCAGGATGTAGGGCGGGACGATCTGGCAGATGCTCATGGGACCATCCTGCGGCCAGGCACTGACAACCGCCTGTCCAGACACGGCGAGGGTGCCGGGGACGACGGCGCGCCGGCAGTCGCGGCCGGGGCGCCCTCCGCGCCCTCCGCGCCCTCGTCGCCCACGTCCTCGACCCCTCGTGACGTCGCCGCTCCGTCGCCCGAAACGGCATCGTGCGCGGCACGGCGCTGCGCTAACCTAGGCCCATGGCACGCTCGCTGCTTCTTGCCGAGCCGCGCTGATCGCACCCGGACGATCACCGCGGCCAGACCCCACGCCTCCCGTGGGGTTTTTTGATGCAGCGACCACCGACACGAGGACGAGATGACCGATACGCCGCAGCACCGCTACACCGCCGAGCTGGCCGACCGGATCGAGGTCGCCTGGCAGGACCGCTGGGAGGAGGAGGGCACCTTCCACGCCCCCAACCCCGCTGGCCCCTGGGCCGACCCGGCCGGTGTGACGGCATACGGCGACAAGGGCAAGCTGCTCGTCCTGGACATGTTCCCCTACCCCAGCGGCGCGGGGCTGCACGTGGGGCACCCGCTCGGCTACATCGCGACCGACGTGTTCGCCCGCTACCACCGGATGCTCGGCAAGAACGTCCTGCACTGCCTGGGCTACGACGCGTTCGGTCTGCCGGCCGAGCAGTATGCGGTGCAGACCGGGCAGCACCCCCGCAAGACGACCGAGGACAACATCGTCATCATGGCGCGGCAGCTGCGCCGTCTCGGTCTGGGCCACGACGACCGCCGCGCGGTGCAGACCATCGACCCCGCCTACTACAGGTGGACGCAGTGGATCTTCCTGCAGATCTACAACGCCTGGTACGACGAGTCGGCGGTCCGCCCCGACGGCGGTCGCGGGAGGGCCCGCCCGATCAGCGAGCTCGTCGCTGAGTACGAGGCCGGGGGGTCCCGATGGGTCATGGTCGGCCGCGAGGACGGCAGCGTCGTCCGGTCGTGGGCCGAGCTGACCGCGGTCGAGCAAGCGGGGATCATCGACTCGCACCGCCTGGCGTACGCCGACGAGGCGCCGGTCAACTGGGCCCCCGGCCTGGGCACCGTGCTGTCCAACGAGGAGGTGACCAACGAGGGTCGCTCCGAGCGCGGCAACTTCCCCGTCTTCAAGAAGAGCCTGCGCCAGTGGAAGATGCGGATCACCGCGTATGCCGACCGGCTGGCCGACGACCTGGACCGGGTCGACTGGCCGGAGAAGGTCAAGACCATGCAGCGCAACTGGATCGGCCGGTCCCAGGGCGCTCGGATCAGCTTTCCTGTCGTCGGCCACAAGCAGCGGATCGAGGTCTTCACGACCCGGCCGGACACCCTCTTCGGCGCCACCTTCATGGTGCTCGCTCCGGAGCACCCGCTGCTGGAATCGATTGTCCCGCAAGGCGGTTGGCCTGAGTTCACGACGGAGGACTCGTGGACGGGCGGCGCCGAGACTCCCCACGAGGCGGTCGCGGCATACCGGCGGTCAGCCTCGCGCAAGAGCGACGTCGAGCGGCAGTCCGAGGGCAAGGACAAGACCGGCGTCTTCACCGGGGCCTTCGCGACGAACCCGACCAGCGGCGAGTCGATCCCGGTGTTCATCGCGGACTACGTGCTGATGGGCTACGGCACCGGGGCGATCATGGCGGTCCCGGGCCAGGACGAGCGGGACTGGGACTTCGCGACGACGTTCGGGCTGCCCATCGTCCGCACCGTCCAGCCCCCCGAGGGCCACGACGAGGCGACGGCGTTCACGGGCGACGGACCGGCGGTCAACTCGGCCAACGACGAGCTGTCGCTCAACGGCCTGCCGATCGCCGAGGCCAAGGCCAAGACCATCCAGTGGTTGCAGGACAAGGGTTTTGGCCACGGCACCATCAACTACAAGCTGCGGGACTGGCTGTTCAGCCGGCAGCGCTACTGGGGCGAGCCGTTCCCCATCGTCTTCGACGCCGACGGCGTGAGCCACGCGCTGCCCGAGTCCATGCTGCCGCTGGAGCTGCCCGACGTCGCCGACTACTCGCCGAAAACCTTCGACCCCGAGGACGACAGCAGCGAGCCGGAGCCGCCGCTCGGCCGGCTGACCGAGTGGGTCGACGTGGATCTCGACCTGGGCGACGGCCGGGGTGTCCGAACGTACCGCCGGGAGACCAACACGATGCCCAACTGGGCCGGGTCCTGCTGGTACTACCTTCGCTACCTCGACCCGGCCAACGACAGCGCCTTCGTCGACCCGGCCAACGAGGCGTACTGGATGCGGCCGTATGCCGTGCCGGTCGCGGGAGCGCCGGACGGCGTCACGGACCCCGGCGGCGTCGACCTCTACGTCGGCGGGGTCGAGCACGCCGTCCTGCACCTGCTCTATGCCCGGTTCTGGCACAAGGTGCTCTTCGACCTGGGTCACCTCTCCAGCGAGGAGCCGTTCCGGAGGTACTTCGGCCAGGGCTACATCCAGGCACCCGCGTTCACCGATGCCCGTGGCACGTACGTGGAGGCGTCCGAGGTCGTCGAGAGACCCGGAGAGCACGGTGAGCCGTCCTTCACCTGGCTGGGCGAGCCGGTCACCCGCGAGTTCGGCAAGATCGGCAAGTCCCTGAAGAACATGGTCAGCCCGGACGACATGTATGCCGCCTACGGTGCCGACACGCTGCGCCTGTACGAGATGGGCCTGGGGCCGCTGGAGCAGTCCAAGCCCTGGGACACCCGGTCGGTCGTCGGGCCGCAACGATTCCTCCAGCGGGTCTGGCGAAACGTGGTCGACGAGGAGACGGGCGCGCTCGTCGTCTCGGACGCCGGCATGGATCCGGCCACCGAACGCCTGCTGCACAGGACGATCGACGCGGTCGCGCGGGACTACTCCGAGCTCGGCTTCAACACCGCCATCGCCCGGCTCACCGAGCTGAACAACGCCCTCACCAAGCTCCAGACGGCTCCGCGCGCGGCGGTCGAGCCGCTCGTCCTCATGCTGGCGCCGCTGGCGCCGCACATCGCCGAGGAGCTGTGGAGCCGGCTGGGCCACCCCGAGACGCTGACCCACGAGCCGTTCCCGGTGGCCGACCCGGCCCTGCTCGTCGAGGACCGGGTGACCTGCGTGGTCCAGATCCAGGGCAAGGTGCGGGACCGGGTCGAGGTGTCCGGCGACATCACCGAGGACGACCTGCGCGAGCTCGTCCTGGCACTGCCCAAGATCCAGGCGGCCACGACCAACGGCATCCGGGCCGTGGTCGTCCGAGCGCCCAAGCTGGTCAACGTCGTCCCCGCCTGACCCGAGCCGCTCGCGTCGGTAGCCTGTGCCGGTGACCATCGCCATCGTCACGGACTCGACGTCCTACCTGCCGCCCGACCTCGCCGCGGAGCACGGCATACGCATCGTGCCGCTGCATGTCACGGTCGGCGGCACCGAGTACCGCGAGGGCATCGACATCAGCGCCGCCGAGGTGGCTTCGGCCCTGCGTGCCTACACGCCCGTCTCCACCTCGCGACCGGCGCCGCAGGCCTTCCTCGACGCCTACGAGTCGGCGGCAGCGGGTGGCGCGACGAGCGTGGTGTCGATCCAGATCAGCGCGGACATGTCCTCGACGATCGGGTCGGCACGGCTGGCCGCCGCCGAGGCGTCGATCCCGGTCACCGTGGTCGACAGCCGGGTCATGGGCATGGCCATGGCGTATGCCGCCGCCTCGGCCGCCGAGTCGGCGGCCGCGGGCGCCAGCACCGCGGACGTGGCCGAGGTGGCCCGACGTCGTTGTGCCGCCTCCACGGTGGCCTTCTACGTCGACACGCTGGAGTACCTGCGACGCGGCGGGCGGATCGGTGGGGCCTCGGCCCTGCTCGGCTCCGCGCTGGCCATCAAGCCGATCCTCGGGCTGCGGGACGGGAGCATCGTCCCGCTCGAACGGGTGCGGACGTCGAGCAAGGCGATCGCGCGGCTCACCGAACTGGCGGTCGACGCGGCCACCCACCTGCCGACCGCAGCCACGGGGGTGGACCTGGCCGTGCACCACCTCGACTCCGCGGACCGCGCCGGCACGCTGGCGCGAGTCCTCACCGACCGCCTGGGGCTGGGGCGGGCCCTTCGGGTCGTCGAGCTCGGGGCGGTCGTGGGGGCGCACGTGGGCCCGGGCACCCTGGCCGTCGTCGTCTCGCCACGGTTCGCATGAGGACCCAGGTCCTCGGCGACCTGGTGCTGGGCCGCGGTCACCCGACCTACGGGCCGGTCGCCGTCGGCCTGTGCATCCTCGCGAGCTTCGTCATCGGTTCGGTCAACCCGGCCGCGATCATCGCCCGGCTGCTGCGCCGCGACCTGCGAGGCAGCGGCTCGGGCAACCCGGGCGCGACGAACGCCGGGCGGGTCCTCGGGACGGGGTGGGGGATCGCCGTGGGGCTGCTCGACGTGCTCAAGGGCTACCTCCCCACGCTGCTGCTCACGCCCCGAACCTCCGGCCCGCTCGTCGGGGTCTGCGCGGCGGCCGCCGTGCTCGGGCACATCTGGTCCCCGTTCCTCCGGGGCCGAGGCGGCAAGGGGGTGGCGACGACACTGGGGGCGCTCCTTGCGATGGCACCGTGGCTGGCTCTCGTGGTCGTCGTGGTCTTCGTCGTCGGGATCGTGGCGTGGCGCACGACCGGGAAGGCGTCGATCCTCGCGTCGGTCGTCCTCGTCGTGGTCGGGGTCGTCGTCGCCGCCACGTCGCAGTGGCCGTCCATGCGCTGGCCGGGCGCGTGGTCGGCGCTGCTCGGCCTCATCGTGCTGCTTCGTCACCACCGCAACCTGCGCGCGTGGGGGCGACTGGCGCGAGCCTGATGTCCACAGGGCCATGACAACGGCTTCGTCGTCCACAGGCCCGGCCGCCTGGCTGGGAGGAGCCGCGGGCCGTTCCTAGGGTCGCAGACATGAGGGGGCCCCGACGACCCGAAGACCTGCCGCGACTGCTTCTGGCGCTGGGTCTGGCCGATGGCCAGGCCGGGGACGGACCCGGGCAGGACCGGGACTCCCGCGATCCGGACGCCCCGCACGATCCGGACGACCCGCCCGACCGGGTGCAGCTGGGCCTGGACTACTGGCTGCCGACGGCGGCGTCGTTGTCGGCCACCACCCGGCCGGCCCGGGGCCGGCCACCCCCTCCTGCCGACCCACCCCCTCCTGCCGACCCACCCCCTGCTGCCGACCCACCCACACCGGCAGACCCACGGCAGGACGGCCGCTCTCGAGTGCTGCGACTCCCCGATGCCCTCGCCGGCGGCCGGGTGGTGGTGCCGATGCGGACGGCGACCCTGGTGCTCGCCATCGTGCTGGTTGCCCTGGCGCTCTACAGCGGCCGGGTCCTGCTGGCGCGCTCCCACGACCGTCCGGCGCCGGTCACCAGCGGGTCCACCCCGGTCGCGGGCGTCGTGGCACGCACCGCGTCCTCGTTCGCCGACGGCGGCCCGACCGCCCTCGCCCCGCTCGCGACGACCGGTCCGGCAGCGGCGACCTCCGCCGTGGTGGTCGTCGACGTCGTGGGACAGGTGCGACATCCGGGCGTCTACCGTCTGCAGACGGGGCAGCGGGTCGACGACGCGGTCCGTGCCGCCGGTGGAGTGATGTCGCCGTCCGATCTCGCGGCCGTCAACCTGGCCCGCCTCGTCGTCGACGGCGAACAGATCCGGGTCCCCCGGCCGGGTGAGCCGGCCCGGCCGGCGACGCCCTCCGGCGCGACGGCGGGGAGTGGGCCAGGTGGGGGGGTGGTCAACCTGAACACGGCGAGCCTGACCGACCTCGACGGGCTTCCCGGGGTGGGGCCGGTCCTGGCCCAGCGCATCCTGGACTGGCGCTCGACCCATGCCCGGTTCAGCACGGTCGACGAGCTGGGCGAGGTGTCCGGCATCGGGGAGAAGCTGCTCGGCCAGCTGCGGTCGAGGGTCACGGTCTGATGACCAGCCTCGCCGACGGCCCGCCGGAGCCCGGTTCGACGACCGGCCGCTCGGGGCGCAGGGCTACCTGGGTGGCTCCACTGCGGCGGCGACTCGACGCGGTGCGCAGCCATCCCTTCGACGCCGCCCCCAGCCACCGGGACGGGCAGACCCGGCGGCCCCTCGACCTGCGGCTGCTCGGTTCGGTGCTCGCCGCCTGGGCCACCGGTGCGGCGACGCTGGGTCTGTCCTGGAGCGCCCGTGGGTGGCTGGCGGCTGGCTGCGTGGCCGGCGCAGCGGGCGTCGTCATCGCCTGGGTCGCCCGTTCGCAAGGACCCCGACACGGGGTCCGCACGACGCAGGGGGCCCTCGGGCTGACCCTGTGCCTGGTCGGCCTGGTCCTCGGCAGCTCCGCGGCCCACGGCGCCGTGCGCGAGGCCTCACCGCTGAAGCAGCTGGCCAGGCAGGGGGCCGTCGTCCGGGTAGAGGGCATCGTGACGGCCGACCCGGTCCGGGTGTCCTCGACGCGCCCCGGCGCGGCCGCCTACCTCGTCCCCGTGCGGGTTCGTCACGTGCAGGCGCGGGGGAACCTCGCGCACGCCTCGGCGACGGTCCTCGTCCGCGGTGACGACCGCTGGGCCGGGCTGCACTGGCACAGCTCGGTGACGACCCACGGCAGGCTCACGCTCGCGGAGCCTGCCGACCCCGAGGTGGCCACCCTCCGACCGCTCGGACCGCCGGTCGATGTCGGCCCCCCGGGCTGGCCCGGCAGGGTGGCCGACCACGTCCGGGAGGGGCTGCGCAGGGCGGCCGCCCGGCTCCCGCCCGACGCGCGCGGCCTGCTTCCCGGTCTCGTCGTCGGCGACACCTCCCAGACCCCACCGGACCTGACCGACGCCATGCGCGCGACGGGGCTGACCCACCTGACTGCCGTCAGCGGCAGCAACGTCTCCTCCGTCCTCGTGCTGGTCGTCGCCCTGCTCCGCCTCACCGGTACCCCCGTCCGCTGGCGCCCCGTGGTGGGGGTGCTGGCCGTCGCCGGGTTCGTCGTCCTGGCTCGTCCCGAGCCGAGCGTCCTGCGGGCCGCGGTCATGGGCAGCGTGGGTCTGGTGGGGGTGCTGCTCGCCCGACACCGCAGCGGCCTCCCGGTGCTGGCCGCCGCGGTCCTCGGCCTGCTCTGTGCCGACCCGTGGCTGAGCCGCTCCTACGGGTTCGTCCTGTCCACCCTCGCCACCCTGGGGCTGCTCGTCTTCGTCCGGCCGTGGGGCGAGGCCATCGACAGCCGTCTCCCCGCCCGGTGGGCGGGCCTCGGACAGGTGCTCGCCATCCCGGTAGCAGCCCAGCTCATGTGCGCACCCGTCGTGGTCCTTCTCCAGGGCTCGGTCAGCATCATCGGGATCGGAGCCAACCTGTTGGTCGCGCCCTTCGTCGCACCGGCGACGTTCGGCGGGGTCGCGACCGCGGTGGTCTCCCTTGTCTCCGGACGCCTCGCCGGGATGGTCGTCTGGGCAGGCGGAGCCCCGACCCTGGCGATCAGCGCCGTCGCCCGGTTCTGCGACCAGGTGCCCGGCGGCACCCTGCCCTGGCCCGACGGGCCGCCGGGCGCAGCCCTCCTCGCGCTGGTCTCGGTCGTGGTCCTGGTCAGCGGCCGTTGGTGGGTCGGCCTGGCTCGGGCCCGGCCGCGGCTCACGCTCCTGCTGGTCCTGCTCACCGTCGGCGCATCCCTGCCCACCCGACTGGTCACGTGGCCACCGTCGGACTGGGTCCTTGTCGCGTGCGACATCGGGCAGGGGGACGGGCTGGTCCTCAGGTCAGGTCCGGTATCGGCCGTCGTCGTGGACGCCGGGCCGGACCCCAGGTCGATGAACGGGTGCCTGGCCGGGCTCGGCGTCCGTCGCGTCGACGCCGTCGTCCTCACCCACTTCCACGCCGACCACGTCGACGGGCTGGCCGGTGTGCTCGACGGCCGCCCGGTCGGACGGATCCTCGTCTCCCCGGTGGCCGACCCGGCGGACCGGGTCGCGGCCGTGGACCGGCTGGCGCGGCGGCGCGGCATACCCGTCCAGCCGGTGTGGGCCGGCGACGAGCTGACCTTCGGGTCGATGCGGGCCCACGTCTGGTGGCCGGCCCGTCGGATCGCGGCCGGATCGGTCCCCAACAACGCCTCCATCGTGCTCTCGGTCGACGACGACGGACTTGCCCTCCTCCTGCTCGGCGACGTCGAGCGGGAGGCCAGCCGCGAGGTCCTTCGCGCGCTTCGGGACCCGGCCGGACGTGGAGCCACCGGCTCGCGGGACGGGCCGGACGGCGCACCGTTGGCCTTCGACGTCCTCAAGGTGGCCCACCACGGGTCCGCCAACGTGGATCCGGCCCTCTACGACGCCGTGCACGCGCCGGTGGCCCTGGTCAGCGTCGGCGCGGACAACGACTACGGCCATCCCGCACCCAGCACGGTGGCCAGCCTGCGCCGCGAGGGGTATGCCGTCTGGCGCACCGACCAGCGGGGGACCATCGCCGTGGAGCAGCGGAAGGGACCGGCAGCACCGGTCGTGGTCTCGACCCGGTGAGCCGCTCGCCGACGCCAGGCCGCGGCCCGCACGACGCGGGACGTGGTGAGATCGCGGCGGTGACGGGCCCCTGGTCTCCGTCACCGCCGCGAGTCGGGGGGAGGACTACTCGCCCGGCATGGCGGCCGTGTGCACCAGCGCGGCGACGAGCGCCCAGTGCCAGTCGCGGTGGCTGGTCTGCCCATGGCCACCGGCACCGCACTGGCAGGTCCACCGCCAGTGGCCGTGGGGGTCGCACGCCACATGCGGGTGGTGCATGCGCGTCCCCCTCCGCCTGCTGGTCAATGTCCTCATGCCGTCAAGAGTCGGCTTCGGGCAGACCTGATACCTCAGACGGTGACGAGCGAACGGCGAAGCGGTGTCGCGCTCTGCACGAGTGCCTCCAGGGTCGCCTTGACGGCCGGGACGCGCTGCAGGTCCGGTGTCGTGACCGCCACGATGTGCCGACGCGAGGTCGGCACGATGGGCAGTGCGGCGACGTCCTTGTGGTGCGCCGTGCGCAGGGTCAGGTCAGGGATGAGCGAGACGCCCAGGCCCTCGGCCACCAGTCCCAGGACGGCGACGTAGTCCTCGGTCTCGTAGGCCACCCGCGGGGTGAAGCCCGCCACGCTCGACAGGTGCAGGAGATGCCCCCGGCACCGGGGACAGCCCGCGATCCAGTCCTCCCCCTGGAGCTCTTCGAGCTGGACGGACTCCCGCGTTGCCAGCGGGTGACCGCGCGGGACCGCGAGCCGCACCTCGTCGTCCAGCAGCGGCGTCGTCACGAAGAGGTCCATGTCCTCCTCACCCCGACCGATGTCGGTGCCCTCGTAGGCGAAGGCCACGGCCAGGTCGCACTCCCCGGCCCGGAGGGCCGCCAGGGACTCCGGTGGCTCCGCCTCGGCGAAGGTCACCGAGATGTCGGGGTACGCCCTCTTGACCAGTGCCAGGGCCCGCGGCACGAGGGTGGCCGAACTGGACGGGAAGGCCATCAGCCGGACCCGTCCGGAGCGCAGCCCGGCGATCGCCGCCACCTCCTCCTCGGCAGCGTCCAGGGCGGACAGCACCGGCCCGGCGTGACGCGCCAGGACCATCCCGGCCTCGGTGAGCCGGACGGCACGCCCGACCCGCTCGACGAGCACGGTGCCGGTTCGCTGCTCCAGGCGGCGCACCATCTGGGAGATGGCCGGCTGGGAGTAGCCCAGGGCCACCGCGGCAGCGGTGAAGCTGCCCTCCTCGGAGATGGCCTTCATCACTCGAAGCCCGGCTGCATCGATCATGGGACACGCTCGAGTGGATCGATCATGGACCCATCCTATAACGAGGAGTTACTCTTGTGGCGCAAAACGTCACGTCGCGTTGGGATGCAACCCATGCCGCGCCATGGGGACCCGTGGCGCGGGATACTGGGTCGGTGAGCCTGAGCCTGGTCGTCGCCGCGTCCCACCATCACGGACGGGTCCCGCAGGCAGCCGTGCAGGCCCTGGTGGAGCTCGTGCGCCAGCGCCCACCGCTCATCCTCACCGGTGCCGGGATCTCGACCGACAGCGGCATACCCGACTACCGGGGTCCGGACGGGCGACGGCGCGTGACGCCCATGCAGCACGGTGAGTTCGTCGGCGCCAGCCAGGCGCGGCAGCGCTACTGGGCGCGCAGCTACGTGGGCTGGCACCGGTTCGCGGCAGCCGAGCCCAACGTCGGGCACCGCGTCGTCGCGGGCCTGCAGGCCGCCGGTGCGGCCGGCCCGATCATCACCCAGAACGTCGACGGGCTGCACCAGCGCGCGGGGGCGCGCAGCGTGGTCGAGCTGCACGGGACCCTGGCCGAGGTCGTCTGCCTGACCTGCGGCGCACGCCTGGACCGCGACCTCGTCCAGGCCCTGATGGCCGATGCCAACCCCGGGTTCGTCGACCGCGTGACCGGGCTGGCCGAGGACGGTTCGCGGGTGAGCAGCCAGATCCGGCCGGATGGCGACATCGTGCTGGCCGACTCCGCCGTCACCGAGTTCCGCGCGCCGAGCTGTCTGGTCTGTCGAGCCGACACCCTCAAACCGGACGTCGTGTTCTTCGGCGGCTCGGTCCCCAAGGACCGGGTCGAGCGGTGCTACGACCTGACCGACGCCGCAGCTGCCCTGCTCGTCCTGGGCTCCTCGCTGGCCGTGATGAGCGGCTACCGGTTCGTCCGGCGGGCGGCCGCGCGCGGCATACCCGTGGTGATCCTCACCCACGGGCCCACGCGAGGTGACGGTGAGGCGACCCTGCGGGTGGACGCGCCGCTCGGGCCCACCCTCGCGGCCGTGGCCGACCGGCTCGGGGTCCCGGCGTGACCCCAGGCGTCCGCGACGGTCTGCCGGTCGACCTGGACGCCTGCCTGAGCATCTACAACGACGCCGTCCGCACCCTGCTAGCGACCTTCGACACGGTCGAGCGCGGCCGGGAGCACTTCGCGGGGCGGATCGGCCTGCCGGACCCGCTCAGCCCGTTCCTCGTGGTGGAGGTCGGCGGGACGGTGGCCGGCTACGCCTACGCCTGCACCTACCGGCCGCGTCCGGCGTACGACGCGACGCAGGAAGTGAGCATCTACCTGCACCGTTCGGCGCGCGGGCGCGGGATCGGTCAGGGGCTGTATGCCGCGCTGCTGGGCAGGTTGGACCGAGCCGGTTCGCACACCCAGCTCGCCGTCATCGCCCTACCGAACCAGGCCAGTGAGGCGCTGCATCGGCGCTGCGGGTTCGAGCCCGTCGGAACGATGCGCCAGGTCGGCCGCAAGTTCGACCGCTGGGTGGACACCGTCTGGTACCAGCGCCTCTCACCGACGGCCACCTGACGGCCGACCCGGTAAGCAGGCGTCCTCAGACGCGCCGCAGGACCGCAGTGACCTTGCCCAGGATCGTCGCGTGGTCGCCGTCGATAGGGCTGAAGTCCTTGTTGTGCGGCATCAGCCACACCTTGCCGTCCTTGCGCCTGAACGTCTTGACCGTCGCCTCGCTGTCGAGCAGGGCCGCGACGATGTCGCCGTTGTCGGCGGTCGGCTGCTGGCGCACGACGACCCAGTCGCCGTCGCAGATGGCCGCGTCGACCATCGAGTCGCCGACGACACGCAGGAGGAACAGCGGGCCCTCGCCGACGATCTGACGGGGGAGCGGGAAGACGTCCTCGACGGTCTCCTCGGCCAGGATCGGCACCCCGGCCGCGATCCGGCCCAGCACCGGCACGTAGCTGGCCTCGGGGCGCTGGTCGTTGATGCCCGTCTCGTCGACTCCGGCGTCGAAGTCGGCGGACGCCGGTCGGTGGCCTCTGGCGTCCGGGTGCTCGGGGGACAGCACCTCGATGGCGCGAGGCCGGTTGGGGTCGCGTCGCAGGTATCCCTTGCGCTCCAGGGTCATCAGCTGGTGGGCGACCGAGCTCGGGGAGGTGAGGCCGACCGCCTCACCGATCTCGCGCATGCTGGGCGGGTAGCCGCGACGGTCGATCGAGTTGCGGATGACCTCCAGAACCCGGCGCTGGCGCACGGTCAGGCCGTCGCCGTGGTCGCGCTCCGGCATCTCGGAGACGGTGGGCTTGTCCTTGGCAGCCATGACTGTCCTCGCTCGCGGTGTGCAGTGGATGTCGCAGGTCAGAGGGGATGTCGGTGGGTGGTGCTCGACTATCCGACGTGAGTGAAGCCTACCGCGTTCGGACACAGATTCGACACATCAGTTCGATGCGTGTCTTGCCTTGTTCGCACACACGTGCTAGAAAACGTACAGTTGTACTGTCGAACATCTCTTCGATGTTCGGCGCCGACCCGATGGAGGACACGATGAGCGCACTGGCCGTGGACTGTGCCGCAGCACCCGACTCGGTTCGGCTGCCGACCCGCCCCGCCCTGGTTCTCGTGCCGACCTGGCCGGCCGCCGGCGAGGGAGCCCACCTGCGTCCGACCAGGGCCGCGCGGCTGCTGGCGACCGGGCTGGTGGCGCTTGCTCTGGCCACCGGTCTGGCGGTCTGGACCGGGTCGTGGGGGTCGGCGGGGCCGACGTCGTATGCCGTGACCGTGCAGCCGGGCGACACGCTCTCGCAGATCGCTGCCCGGGAGATCCCCGACCTTCCGGTGGGGGCGGCCGTGACCAGGATCCAGCTGGCCAACCGGATGTCGACCGGTCAGGTCGATGCCGGCGAGGTCCTTCTCATCCCGGCCACCCACTGATATGTCCGCAACCGTTCACCACACCAGGGTCTGGGGTCCCACCGGACAGCCGGGTTGCGTCGTCATGGCGGGGGCGGCGGACGCCGGTGCCCAGGACCCCACCGGAGGGCCGTGAGAGGCACCCCGACAAAGGCCGCCAACCGCTCCGCAGCTGCCGTCAGCCGTGCCCTGGTGTCGCTGGGCTCACCGGGGGTGAGGTCGATGGCCACGGTCAGACCGTGGGGGGATGCCGTGCGCTTCCAGACTCCGACGTCGCGGCCGTCGACGATCGCCGCACCCCCGCCGACCTCGGCCGGGGACAGCCGGCGGCTGCCGCGCGGGTGGCCGACCCGGCGTGGATGGCTTGCGCCGGCGAAGGTCAGGACGGCCTCGTCGAAGGTGGGCATCAGGTGGGCGTCGCGGGCTCGGCGGGCGCGTGGTGGAGCCTGCGGGTCGAACCACAGGTCCTCGCCGCCGACGTCGACATGGTCGAGGGCGTCGCCGAGCAGGCCGATCGTCCGGCGCACCTCGGTGCTGGTGACGGCCGCCCACCGGACCAGGTCCTCGACGCGCGCCGGTCCGTGGCCGACGAAGAACCTCGTGGTCAGCCAGGCCAGCGCCTCCTCCCGGTCAGCCGGTCGAGCCGACCGCGAGGACGGCACCTTCTCGTCGAGCAGCTGGTAGGTGTGCTCGGTGCCGCGCGGCCCCGCCGGGGGGCCGGAGCAGACCAGGCCGCGGAGCTCGCCGAGGAGGAGCAGGTGGCCGATCCGCTCACCCGGACCGGGCAGCCCGAGGCGGACCATGCGCGAGCCGACCTGGCTGCGGGTGAGGGTTTCCCCGTCCGCGAGCATGGCAGCGAGGGCGTCCAGGCTGCGCCCGATCAGGGCGTCGTCCAGCCCGAGCTGCCGGTGCCGGGCTGCCATCGAGGACTCGACCTTGGCCGAGGTCAGGTCCAGCAGCCACCGCACGTCCTCGGCTGCCACGAAGTGCCAGGTCGGGCGTAACACGTGCAGGCGGACGAACCCGGCCCGTCCCTGCTCGGCCAGCACACCGGCATACGTCATCGACCGTGACCGCAGGCCGACGGACCATGCCGCGAGCGGTGCGTCCTGGGCCTGGACGCAGAGCAGGTGCCGGACCACGTCGGTGGCGGTGGGCAGCGCGGCTGCGGTGACGTGCTGGGTCGCCAGGCGTCGCCGGACCACGTCATCCAGGGTGCGCAGGACCACGGCGTCGATCCTGCCGTATGCGGTGGCTCCGACGGGCGGCCATCGAGAAGCGGATCTGGCCGCTGCCACCCAGATGTGGCGTCCCACCTGCCACACCGGCCCCAGCCGTAGTGCGCGACGCGCCCGAGCAGGAGACGGACCGGGCTGGGCACGGCCCGCTGACCTGCGCAAACGCAGTCCTCGCCGACGGTTGGGCCGGTGCGCTTGCGGTGTGGGTCACATGGAGCGTAGATTCCTATATCTAGTGGTTACACGGCTGTAGTTAGTCCACATCTAGTGCACAGACGTCAGCGGTTACCCACAGGCCTTCCACAACGTCGTCCCCGGACTCGTCCCCAGGCGACGCGATCCACCCGATCCAGCCGCCGAGGGGCCACCTGCGATGCACTGCCCGTTCTGCCGTCACACCGACTCCCGGGTGATGGACTCCCGCGCCTCCGAGGACGGCACCTCGATCCGGCGTCGCCGCCAGTGTCCTGAGTGCGGACGCCGGTTCACCACCGTCGAGACGGCCAGTCTGTCGGTCGTCAAACGTTCCGGCGCGACGGAGCCGTTCAGCCGGGAGAAGGTCCTCGTCGGCGTCGGCAAGGCGTGTCAGGGCCGCCCGGTGTCCGAGGACGACCTGGCCCGGCTCGCCCAGCGGGTCGAGGAGACCATCCGCAGCCAGGGCAGCGCCGAGATCGACGCGCACGAGGTCGGCCTGGCGGTGCTCGCACCGCTGCGCGAGCTCGACGAGGTCGCCTACCTGCGGTTCGCCAGCGTCTACCAGGCCTTCGAGTCCCTCGAGGACTTCGAGAGCGCCATCACCCTGCTGCGGGCCGAGCACACGCCGACCGGCACCGAGCCCGCGGCCCGGACCACCTGAAGACCCGGTCGTATGCCGCGTGCCCGGCGCCGCGGCATACGACCGCCCACCGTCCGCGCGGCACCGGACGACGGCTGCACCGCACCAGAGCACGACAAGGACCACTGTCAGTGGTCACCGATAGAACTGATGACGTGATCATCGGAACAGGAGCAAGGACATGACCGAGACCGCACGTGCAGGTGCCCGCCGCAGCGGCAAGGACAAGGGGGTCAAGGTCGAGCGGATCTTCACCACCCCAGGTGTCCACCCCTACGACGCGGTGACGTGGGAGAAGCGTGACGTCGTCCAGCAGAACTGGAGGACGGGGCAGACGATCTTCGAGCAGCGCGGTGTGGAGTTCCCGGACTTCTGGTCGGTCAACGCCTCGACGATCGTCACGACCAAGTACTTCCGCGGGGCGCTCGGCACGCCCGCTCGCGAGTCGGGGCTCAAGCAGCTCATCGACCGGGTGGTCCTCACCTACACCAAGGCCGGCAAGGACCACGGGTACTTCGCGTCCGGCGACGACGCCACGCTGTTCGAGCACGAGCTGACCCATGCCCTGCTGCACCAGGTCTTCAGCTTCAACAGCCCGGTGTGGTTCAACGTCGGCACCAAGAGCCCGCAGCAGGTCTCGGCCTGCTTCATCCTCTCGGTCGAGGACTCGATGGACTCCATCCTCAACTGGTACAAGGAGGAGGGCTTCATCTTCAAGGGCGGCTCGGGCGCGGGTCTGAACCTGTCCCGGATCCGCTCGTCCAAGGAGCTGCTGTCCTCCGGTGGCACCGCCTCCGGCCCGGTCTCCTTCATGCGGGGCGCCGACGCGTCCGCCGGGACGATCAAGTCCGGTGGCGCCACCCGGCGGGCCGCCAAGATGGTCGTCCTGGACGTGGACCACCCCGACATCGTGGAGTTCGTCGAGACCAAAGCGCGCGAGGAGGACAAGATCCGCGCGCTGCGTGACGCCGGCTTCGACATGGATCTCGGCGGCAAGGACATCGTGTCCGTCCAGTACCAGAACGCCAACAACAGCGTCCGGGTCAACGACGAGTTCATGAAGGCGGTCGAGGACGGCACCGACTTCGGCCTGCGCGCCCGTGGCGACGGTTCGGTCATCGAGACGATCGACGCCCGGGAGCTGATGGGCACGATCGCCAAGGCGGCCTGGGAGTGCGCCGACCCCGGCATCCAGTACGACGACACGATCAACGACTGGCACACCAACCCCGAGACCGGCCGGATCACCGCATCCAACCCCTGTTCGGAGTACATGTCGCTCGACAACTCCTCGTGCAACCTTGCCTCGCTCAACCTGCTGAAGTTCCTGCGCGACGACGACACCTTCGATGCGGAGACGTTCGCCAAGGTCGTCGAGCTGGTCATCACGGCGATGGACATCTCGATCTGCTTCGCCGACTTCCCGACCGAGCCGATCGCAGTCACCACCCGCGACTACCGCCAGCTCGGCATCGGGTACGCGAACCTCGGCGCCCTGCTCATGGCGACCGGCCACGGTTATGACTCCGATGGCGGCCGCGCGCTCGCCGCCTCGATCACCTCGCTGCTCACCGGCGCCGCCTACAGGCGGTCCGCGGAGCTGGCCGCGGTCGTCGGCCCGTATGCCGGGTACGCCCGCAACGCCGACGCGCACAAGCGGGTGATGCGCAAGCACCAGGCCGCCAACGACCAGATCCGCCCGCTCGACAGCATGGACACCGCGGTGCACCGCGCCGCCACCAAGGCGTGGGACGCGGTCGTCAAGCAGGGCGAGAAGTCGGGCTACCGCAACGCGCAGGCCTCGGTGCTCGCGCCGACCGGCACCATCGGCTT
>JAICMC010000123.1 GCA_025929465.1 Nostocoides sp. | reverse complement strand
GGGTGGGGGCCGGGGAGTGGGCGTGGAGCAGGGCCAGCAGGTCCGGGCTCGGGTCGCCCGTCTCGGCGGCGGCGAGGAAGAGCCGGCAGACCGTGGGGTCGAAGCGGCCGCACAGAGGGTTCCCGGCCTGGGCCGGACTGCCTGCCGCCGCCGTGTCTCCGCCGCCTGCCAGGGTCGAGGCGAAGAACCGGGAGGCCCACAGCTGCTTGAACGGGCCCGGGACGGCCGGCTCGGTGCTGTTGGGGAAGAAGGCTGTGGCCAGGTCGTTCCACGTGATGAGCGAGACGACGCCGTCGACCCTGGGGTCCGCTGCCGCGGTCATCAGGGCGAGCGCGCCGCCGTAGGAGCCGCCGACGACGCCGACGCGCGGGTCGCCCGGTGCGTCCAGCTCGACGTCGGGGCGGGCGGCGAGCAGGTCGACGAGGTGGCGCGCGTCGGCAATCTCGTATGCCGGGTCGTCCAGGTGCACTCGACCCCCGGACTCCCCGAAACCCCTTGCGGTGTAGGCGATCACGACGTATCCGTCACCGGCGAGCTGGGTCGCCTGACCGGACAGGTCCGACTTGGAGCCACCGAAACCGTGGGCGAGGATGACGGCGGGGAGCCGGCGGCCAGGTGTGTCCTTGGGGGTGTAGACGGTGGCATCGAGCGTCACCGCGGCGCCGTCCGGCTCCGCGCCGACGGGCACGCGGATCACCTCGGCCGCCACCGGGGGTGCGGACGCCGCCGAGGCCGGGCTCGCGGCATACCCGATGGGGCCCAGCAGGAGGAGAGCGACGACGGTGAGGGCCCAGGCCGCAGGGCGAGCCCGCCGGACAGTGTGGCGGCAGCGGGTCACCGGCCCATCCTCACCCACGCCGGTCCCTCGACCGAAACGCGGGGTGCGGCCGCGCTCAGTGGGCGGCGACGCCGACCGGGCCGACGGTGAGCAGCTTGGCGGTGGACTTCGCGCACCCGGTGACGCCCTTGTCCGCCAGGTACACGGCGTCGGTGCTGCCCGGCGGGTAGATCCGGAACCCGTCGGCCATGACCGTCGAGCAGTCGGCGGGCGGGTAGTTGGCGGCTTGGGCGACCACCAGGACGAACGTCGTCGAGTGCCCGACGGCGAGCGTGACGGTCGACGGCTTCTTGGTCGTGTCGCGCTGGGCGGCGGCCCCGATCTGGGTGCCGTTGCCGTGCCCGACGATGGAGACGCCGGGGTAGCCGAACAGGGTGCACGTCGTTGTGCCGATGTTGGTCAGGCCGATGGTCAGGTACACCGAGCCTGCGGCGACCCCGGACTTCTGGGTCGCCGGCCGCAGGGCGGCGGCCAGGCACCGTCGTCCGGTCGTGTCGGTGGCCGGCGTCGTCGTGCTGGACGACGTCGCGGGCGGCGGTGACGTGGCGGACCCGGTCGACGAGGAGGTCCCCGGCGAGGCCTGGCCTGCGGTCGAGCTCGACCCGGTCGTCGAGGCTTCCGGCGTCGGGTCGGACGGGCTGCAGCCGCCGAGAGCGAGGGCGATGAGCACCGTTCCCACGGCGGCGCCGATGGCTGCTCTGGGGGCCTGACGGTGAGCGTTCATGTCCCTACCGACGTTGGAGGAGGCCGAAGGGTTGATGTGAATGTCCTGATAACGGGAGTCGCACGAGACAAATGTGACAGATGAGGTCGTAGAGTCGCTCGTTGACGCCTGCCGAAGGAGGAGCGCGTGGCCAGTTCACGCTGCGGGATCGGGTCCGCCCTCGTCGTCCTCTTCGCCGCTGGGATGCTCGCTGGCGCGTCGGTCACGCCGGCTCTGGCCGCGCCCCGCCCTTCCCCCGGCCACGGGGTCTTCCCGAGCCAGCACGAGGTCGAGGCGGCCAAGGCTCGCGCGGTCGCTGCCGCGGCGGAGGTGCGGGCGGCCCAGGCCCGGTTCGACGCCGCCTCCGCCCAGCTCGTCGCCATCGAGCAGTCCCTGTCCGTCGCTGTAGCCGCCTACGGCGAAGCCCAGGACCGCCTCGCCGGCGCGACGGCCCGGGCAAGCCAGGCCGCGGACCTGACGGCGGCAGCCACGCAGCGTGCCGAGGCTGCGGAGCGGGTCGTCCGCCGCAGCGCGGCCCTGGTCTACGAGCAGGCCACACCCAACCCGATGCTCGAGGCGTTCCTCAGCAGCGGCGGCCCGCAGGACCTTGCCGACCTCGACACGGGGCTGACCGCCATCAGCGCCCGGCAGGTCGATGCGTATGCGACGGCCTCGTCGTCGGCCAACGAAGCAGCAGCCGACCGTGCCCTCGCCGACCGCGCCCGGGTCCAGCAGGCCGACGCGACGGCTGTCGCCCACCGCGACGAGCAGGATGTTCAGGCCAAGGCCATGGCCTCCGAGCACGAGGTGGCCGAGCTGACCGCCCAGCAGGACGCCGCCGTGGCGATGCTGGCGAAGCTGCGCAGGACGTCGGCCGCGGTGGAGAAGTCGCGCCAGGAGGGGCTGGCCGCCGAGGCGGCCCGACGCGCCGAGGCGGCTCGCGCAGCAGCAGCGGATCGAGCCGCCCGCGCGAGGGCAGCCACCCGCGCCCGCTCCTCCGGCCACCTCTACGCCAGCGGTGGCGGAGCGGGTCTGACCGCGGCCCAGCTGAACCCGAAGCCGGTCGCCCGCTCGTTGATGGGCTCCTACGGGTTCGGCGCATCCCAGTGGGGCTGCCTGGACAGCCTGTGGACCGGGGAGAGCGGCTGGAACTGGAGCGCACGCAACCCGTCCTCCGGTGCGTACGGCATCCCGCAGGCACTGCCGGCCTACAAGATGGGCAGCGTCGCCGGTGACTGGCTGGTCGACCCGACCACCCAGCTCGTCTGGGGTCTGGGCTACATCCGCAGCGCCTACGGGTCGCCCTGCGTCGCCTGGTCGACCTGGCTGAGCCGTTCGCCCCACTGGTACTGAGCCGGTGGGCCGCCGGTCGCGACGAACGCGCCTGAGCAGCCGGCCGTCTTCTGGAAGCCGGGCTGCTCCTACTGCATCCGGATGCGGCTGTCGCTGCTGGGCCGCGCCGGCCGTCGGGTGTCGTGGGTGGACAGCTCGCTCGACCCGGCTGCCGAGCGCGTCGTCAGAGCGGCCAACAACGGCGATCACACGACCCCGACCGTGTTGGTCCGCGATGAGCTGCGCACAAACCCCGATCCGTACTGGGTCCGGTCGCGGGTGCAGTGAGGGCTGATCGGAGAGTTCGACGTCGCCGTATGCTGGGCCACCGACGGGACAGCCAGCTGGAGTGTGCTGGCGCGCCGGGCCGTCCGCACCTGAACGAGGGAGGCAGCAGGCAGTGAGTACCCCGGGCGGAGACGCCGGCCGGCCGGCGATCAGCTTCAGCGCCGTGCCGGAGGTCGTCGGCCAGACGACCCTGGTGCGGCTGCCCCCGGAGGCGAGCGCGCAGCTGCCGTCCCGTGGGCAGGTGGCCGTGCGAGGCGTGCTCGGGGGCCACGAGGTCGACGCCGTGCTGGAGCCCGATGGCCGGCGGGGACACTGGATGCGCATCGACGACGCCGTGGCCCGGGTGGCCGGAGTGAGGCCGGGCGTCAGCGTGGAGGTCGCCGTCGAGGCGGTCGAGGACTGGCCGGAACCGGAGGTGCCGCAGGACCTGTCCGACGCTCTTGACGCCGCCCCCGGGAAGATCCAGGGCATCTGGGCGGACATCACGCCGATGGCCCGCTGGGAGTGGGTCCGCTGGGTGGGCGCGACGAAGAACGCCGAGACGAGAGGGCGACGAGTCGAGGTGACCATCGACAAGATCGACCACGGCAAGCGCCGCCCGTGCTGCTTCGACCTCTCCTCGTGCACCGACCCGGACGTCTCGAGCAGCGGCAAGCTCCGCGAGCCGTCCTAGGAGGTCGTGGGTAGGAGACAGGTAGACACTGCTCGCCGCCACGATGTGACACGGCAACAGCACCCGCGCATGACGGCCGCGCACGTCGTCTTCGTCGGCCTCCTCGACGCTGCGAGCCGAGGAGTCAGGCGGGCGTCTCCGAACGCGACCTGATGCCGAACAGGGTGTACGCGCACGCGAGGACGGCGACGACGCTCAGCAGGACCAGACCGATGGTGTACCGGTGGTCGACCGCGTTGTAGGTCGCGCCCATGACCAGCGGCGGGAAGTACCCGCCGAGACCGCCTGCGGCGCCGACGATTCCCGTCACCGCGCCCACCCGCGCAGGCGGCGCTTCCTTGCCCACCCAGGCGAACACGGCGCCCGTACCCAGGCCGAGGAAGAGCGCCAGGACGATGAAGGCCGACCCGGCGGCGACCTCCGGCGGAGGGACGAACGAGACGACGACCGCCAGGACGGCCGCGCCGACGAACCCGACGGCAGCGACCGGTCGCGGGCCGATCCGGTCCGAGATCGCTCCGCCCACCGGCCGGGCGAGGACGGCGGCGATGGCGAAGCCGGCGGTACGGGTCCCGGCTCCGGTCAGGTCGAAGTCGTAGACGTCCTTGAGGTAGGTCGGCAGGTAGGTGGAGAAGGCGACGAAACCGCCGAACGCCACGGCATACAGGAACGACATCTGCCAGGTGATGGTGAGCTTGACGGCCGCCACGAGCTTGGGCACGACCGAGTCCGTCGTCGGCTGCCACCGGGGGGAGTTCCTCGCCGCGGACCACATCAAGGCCGCCGTGAGCAGGAGGGCGACGGCGATGATGACGTGGGTCATCCCGTACCCGAACCACTTCACGAGCCGCGGCGTGAAGAACGCCGACAGGGCCGTCCCCCCCATGCCCGCACCGAAGATGCCCGTCGCGAACCCTCGTCGCGACTGCTCGTACCAGGCGTTGACGAACGGTATGCCGGTTGCGAAGGTGGTGCCGGCGATGCCGAGGAAGAACCCGAACAGCAGCATGAGGGGATAGGACCTGGCGTGGCCCGCGACCGCAACGAGCAGGACGAACGGCACCGACGCGATGAGCAGGATGGTGAACATGACCCGTCCGCCGAGCTTGTCGGTGAGGGCACCCACGGGGATGCGTCCCACCGAACCCACGAGCACGGGGGTGGCGACGAGCAGCGACTTCTGGGTGGCTGACAGACCCATCTGCTCGGCATACCGAACACCGAGCGGCCCGACGAGGTTCCACGCCCAGAAGCTGATGGTGAAGGCCCACAGGGCCAGGGCGAGGTTCTTCCGCTGTCCATCGAGCAGGCCGGCCGAGGGGGAGTCCGTCGAAGTCATCGTGGTCGTCCTCGCCTCGGGGTCAGTCAGCCTGCTGTGAGCGGTCGGTCGTCGACGCCAGGAGCCGTCGGGCTCGCCGGCCGAGGTCGCTGAGGTCAACCCGGCCCGCGTCGGCCGCGGCGGCCAGCCGTGCCGCCAGGTCGAGCGCCTCGTCGAGCTCAGGACCGACGATGGCGGCCTCCTGACCCATGTCTCGAAGGATCGTGGCTTCGGTCCTCGAGGCGATCAAGGGATCGGTGACCCCATCGATCCACACCCGGGTGCGACGGCCGTCGCCGCGGTCCTCCCCGGTGATCCGCTCGAGCGCGAAGATGCGGTCCGCGCGCGCGAACTTGCCGAAGCCCAAAGCCACCATCCGAGTGTCCGACGCCACGGGGTCATCCTGACACTGCCCACCCCCTTTGGTCTTGTCTCGCGGCGCAGTGGTGGGGCGGGTCGGGAGTCCTCACCCCCCGTCCGGCTGCCCGAGCGGGGTGGCACCGACCGGGTCAGTGGTCGACCGGGCGCCCGGCTGAGTCGTGCCGCGGCAGGGCCGCGATCCGGCCGTCCACGAGGTCGGCCACCAGCGCTGTGAAGCGCGGACACGCGGCGATGTCGTGCGCTCGGCAGGCCAGGGCGTGCTCGGTCATCGCGCGAGAGCGCTGCAAGGCCTGCATCCGGTCCTCGATGGCCTGCAGGTGCGCCGCGAGGACCTCGTGCCGCCCGGCGGCACTGCCGTCGAGGAGCGCGCCGATCTGCTCCAGCGACATCCCGGCGACCTTGTTGCGCTGGATCGCGACGACCCGGACCAGGTCGCCCCGGTCGTACCGGCGGTAGCCGGAGGCGTCCCGCTGCGGGGCGAGCAGCCCCAGGCCCTCCCAGTGCCGTAGGACGTGCGTGGGCAGCCCCACCTTGGCGGCGAGGTCACCGATGGTCCAGACCTGCTCCTGAGAAACCTTCATGTTCACCTCAACGCAGGGGCGGCCGCATTGTCTCCCAGGCTCGGGCTTGCCTTCAGGTTGACCTGAAGGTGCACGGTGATGGCTCGCTACAGCAGGACGACGAGAGGACACCATCATGAAGACCGACATCGCCATGGCATCGCACATGCACAACGTCGTCGCCAACGACGGGACGCCGCCGGATGAGTTCCGGGCCAGTGCCCGCCGTCAGCTCGCGGCATACGGCTCGGTCACGCTGCGATCCGACCGCATCCTGGACGTCGAGGCGCTGGAGGGCGCGTTCCGGCTCACGTCGGCGTGCGCAGCTGTCATCGAGGCGAACGTCGTCATCCTGGCCACCGGCGTTCGCGACGAGCTGCCCGCGATCGATGGGCTCGACGACCTGTGGGGAGACCTCGTCGCGGCCTGCCCGTTCTGCCCACGGCGAGGACGTCCCGGACGGTCTCCCGTCCGCGGTGACCGTCGTGCGCCAGCCGGTCGCCGCGGTCCGACGCGAGGGCGGTGGCGTGGAGGTTCGCCTCGAGGACGGGTCGACCGAACACGTCGCGGGCCTCTTCGTCGGCACCACCCTGCACCAGCGGGCGCCGTTCGCCGCGCAGCTGGGTCTGGAGCTCGACCCTCCGGCTGCGTGCGGGTCGACGAGCTCGGCCGGACCAGCCACCCAGGGGTGTTCGCTGCCGGTGACCTCGCCCACCTGCCCGGGCTGCCGATGCCGATGGCGTCGGTCGTCATGGCTGCGGCGGCAGGTCAGCTGGCGGCGTCCGCCGCGCTCGCGACGACGCGCGCGGTCGGTTGACCCGGTCGTCCCCGGTACTCCGATGTCGGCACGGCCGGGCGGGTCGGTCGGCCCGGGCCGCGACTGCTCTACGGTCGAGGGGTGGCCCAGTCCGTCCGTCCCGCTGTCGTGTCCGCGATGGAGCGCCTGTATGCCGTCGAGCCGGATGAGTTCATGGCCGAGCGCAGGCGGCTGGCCGGGGAGGCGAAGTCGGGAGGGGACAAGACGGCCTCCGCCGACATCGGCAGGCTCCGGAAGCCGAGCCTCGCGGGTTGGGCCGTCAACCTCGTCGCGCGGGAGGCGCCGACGGACCTGGCGGGACTGCTGGCGGTGGGAGAGAAGCTGCGGCGGGCCCAGTCCCAGCTCGACATGGCCACCCTGCAGGCGCTCCGGCCGGACCGGGACGCAGCCGTCGACGGTTTCGTCGCGGCGGCCGTCAGGGTTTGTGCAGAGCGGGATCGGGAGCTGAGGGGAGGCGCTCAGCAGGAGGTGCGCGACACGGCTATCGCAGCCATCGCTGACGCGGGTGCCGCAGCGGTCGTGGCCTCCGGGCTGTTGGTGAGAGCCCTGTCCTACAGCGGTTTCGGCGAAGTGGACGTCTCCGATGCGGTGGCCCGGACGAGCTCGGGGGCCGTCCTCACCGTCGTGCGGGGCGGAGCGCCGGAGGAGGGGCCGGTCGGGGACGACGAGCCGGCCCGCCAGCCCGTCGCCGTCGACCAGCGGGCCCGGGCGCAGGTGGAGGCAGAGGAGCAGGCGGCCGCCCGTGCCGATCGGCTGGCGGCGGCGCAGGGCGCGGCTGCGTTGGCCGAGCAGGAGCTGGCTGACGCCGAAATGGCCCTCACCGAGGCACGACGCCGGGTCAAGGCGGCCGAGCGGGCCCGCGACGCCGCCGACAAGGAGCTGGCCGAGGCGCGCCGGCGCTGAGGGTCAGGACGCGGGGCCGATGAGGGTCAGGGCGCGGGGCCGAGCACCTCGAGCGGGGTCTCGACGCGCCCCCGCCGGTCCAGGTAGCCGTGCCAGAGCAGCCGGGCTGCAGTGGAGCGGTACGGGCGCCATCGGTCGCCGATCGCCTCCAGCTCGGTCTGCGTGGGGACGGCCGCGAGACCCAGAGCCTCGGCGACGGCCACCTGCAGCGCCCGGTCGCCGACGGGCCACAGGTCGGGACGGCCCAGACAGGCCAGCAGGTACACGTCGGCGGTCCATCGGCCGATCCCCGGCAGGGCCATGAGGTTCTGCCGCACCCCGGCGTCGTCAAGGTCGGCGAGCCCGTCCAGGTCCAGCCGCCCGGACTGGACCGCGCCGGCCAGGGCCCGCAGGTACCGGTCCTTCTGACGCGAGACCCCGTCGGCACGCAGCTCCTCGGGAGTGGCGCGCAGCACGGCATACGGGGTCATCCGGCCGACCCGCGCGGTGATCCGTCGGTAGGTGGCTGCGGCCGAGGCGAGCGACACCTGCTGCTCGAGGACGAAGAGCACCAGACTGGGAACCCCGGCGGCCGCAACCACAGGTGTGGCAGGCCGTGCGCGAGCGTGAGACGGCCCAGGTCGGGGTCTGCCGTCGTCAGGGCTTGCGCGGACCTGCTGAACTCGGCCTCGTCCACGGCCTCAACCTATCGGCGGCGGTTCGGGACGCGGCTGCCTGACCGTGCACCCCTCGCGGCCGACGGCCCGTTCCGGTGCTTCCCGAGGATCGACCGGACGATCATCCTGCCCGCCCGTCGGGGATGGGACCCAGATCGCGCAGGACGGTTCGCGATCTGGTTCGTCGCGCCCCGGAGGCTGGGGTCGTGGGCGTCACCTGGGACCGCCCCGGTTGGCCCCGTTCGCGCCGCGGTCACGGGCGACGGCATGGCGGGCGCGGACGCGGACGGGTGTGAGTTAATGAGCAGGTCGAGCGGGTCCGTGTCTGAAGAAGGATTGCCATGCAGTGGTGGGGCTGGCTGATCG
>JAICMC010000183.1 GCA_025929465.1 Nostocoides sp. | reverse complement strand
GATCCCCTACGAGGTGCTCGGACTGGGTGGGCTGCTCACGACGGCCGAGGTCGAGGACGTGCTGGCCCTGCTGCACGTCGTCGCCGACCCCGGCCGCGGAGACCAGCTCATGCGGCTGCTCACCGGGCCGCTCTGCCACCTGGGAGCGGCCGACCTCGACGGTCTGTCCGGGTGGGCCCGGCAACGGCAGCGGACGACTCGGGCCGGACACCCCGCACCGGCCCAGAGCGAACACCGACGGGTCGACCTGGCGGCCGACTCCTCCGACGAGCCCACCCTCGTGGAGGCGCTGGGCGACCTGCCACCGCCGGGCTGGGTCGGCGGGTCGGGCGAGCAGATCGGCCCGGTCGCGCGCGAGCGCCTGGGTGGCCTGGCCGCCGCCGTCAACCGGCTTCGCCGGCTGCCGGGTCTGGGGCTGGCCGAGCTGGTCGGCGAGGCCGAGCGGGCGCTCGGCCTCGACATTGAGGTGCTCGCGCGACCCGAGTACCCCCCCGCGGCCGCGCGGGCCCACCTCGACGCGTTCGCGGACGTCGCCGCGGGTTTCGCCGCAGGCTCCGAGCGGCCCACCCTTGCCGGGTTCCTGGCCTGGCTGGAGGCTGCCCTGGCTGAGGAGCGCGGGCTCGACAAGGGCTACATCGAGGCGGCGTCCGGCGCGGTCCAGGTGATGACCGTGCACTCGGCAAAGGGACTCGAGTGGGACGTGGTGGCGGTCCCCGGTCTGGTCGAGTCCTCCTTCCCCGCCCATTCGGCGAACCGGACGACGGTCGTCGGCGGTGCCTGGTCACACGGCGCCCCGACCGACCGTGGCTGGTGGGGACCGCTCACCGACAGCGGGATCCCCTACCTTCTGCGCGGCGACCGCGACGGCCTTCCCACCTTCGCCTGGCAGCGACCCGAGACCCTCGCCGAGGTCAACGAGGAGGCCACGAGGTTCGCCGAGGCCGGCGGCTGCCACGGGATCGATGAGGAGCGCCGACTCGCCTATGTCGCGTTCACCCGGGCCCGTCACGCGATGCTGCTCACCGCCAGCGTCTGGGGCACGCAGTCGACGCCGCGGGTCACCAGCCGGTTCCTCGTCGAGCTCACCACCGAGGCGGGGCTGGCCCAGGTGCTGCGCTGGGACCCGATGCCCCCGACCGACGTGCCGGTGGCCAACCCGGCGGACTCGGGTGTCCAGGCTCTCTCCTGGCCGCCGGAGCGCCCGCGCCGTCGTGCGGTCGAGGCGTCCGCGGCGCTCGTCCGGGCCAGTATCGAGGCCGAACCGGACGCTCCTCGTGCCCTCGGCGACGGCGTCGCAGACCTCGACAAAGAGATCGACCTGCTCCTCGCCGAGCGTGAGCGACAACGCAGGCCCGGCCCGGCCGTCGTCGACCTGCCTGCCCACCTGTCGACCTCCGCCCTCGTCGAGCTGGCAGCCGACCCGATGGCCTATGCCGTCCAGCTGCGCCGGCCGATCCCGTCCGAGCCGGCCCTGGCGGCCCGCCGCGGCACCGCGTTCCACGCCTGGGTGGAGCAGCACTACTCCCGTGCGGCGATCGTCGACGTCGTGGAGCTGCCGGGCAGCGCCGACGCCGACGCGGACGACCAGGGCGACCTCGCGGTGATGCAGGAGCACTTCCTTGCCAGCCCGTGGGCCTCCCGGGTCCCGGTCGAGGTCGAGACGTCCATCGAGACGGTCATCGACGGGGTCGCCATCCGCGGCCGGGTCGACGCCGTGTTCCGCGACGAGGATGCCCCGGGTTCGCCGGGCGCCCCGGCGCGTGCCGGGGAGGGCGAACGTTTCGTGGTCGTCGACTGGAAGACCGGGCAGCCACCGACCGGAGCGCGGGCTGCGGCGCGCTCACTCCAGCTCACGGCATACGCGCTGGCGTTCGCCCGACTGCGCGGCCTGGCGCCCGAGGCGGTCCGGGGGGCCTTCTTCTACGCCGCGACCGGCCGGACGGTGTGGCCGGAGCCGGCCGGCGAGGAACAGGTCGTCGAGGTCCTGCGCGGGGTTGCTCAGGACTGAGGCGTGTCCCCGGAGTCTTCGGGGTGCCCGGGAGGCTCGGGATGCCCGGTCGCCGAGGCCGGCTCGTCGTCACGGTCGGGCTCGGGCTCCCCGGCGGCGTCCGGTCCGCCCTGCTCGTCGTCCGACTCCCCCGGCGCGGCGTCGGGATGGGCCGCGGGGAAGTCGTCGTCGGCGGTGATGTCGTCCTCGTCCTCCTCGTCCTGGACGCTCAGTGGCGGCGGAACCGAACGACGGGGCGCTGCCGCGGGCGCCAGGCTGGTCCGGCGGTAGTCGTCGTCGACGACGTCCTTTGCGTGGACCTCGTCGTCGAGACGACGCAGGGCCGCGGTGTGGGCGTCGGCCGCCTCGTCCCACCCGGCCGTGAGGGCCCGGGTCAGCTCGGCGAGCAGGCCGAGCTCGCCGGCCAGCCGGGCCCGGACGAGCAGGTTGGCGTCGGGACGCTCGACCCGGGCATGGGCGTAGGCCTCGAGCACCGTCTCGAGGGCGGCGGGGTCGGCCTCGGTGACGAGGGCGGCGAAGTCGTCGGCCGGGTCGGCGACCTTGGCATCCTCCCAGCCGGTGAGCGCCTTGACGGTGCCGGTGGAGGCGTCCTGCTCGTCGGTGAAGACGGCGAGCACCTGGTCACCGGTGAGGTCGCCGTGGATGGGGGTCGGGGCGAACCGCCACAAGGTGACGTCCTCCAGGGCCGACTCCCAGCGGTTGAGCAAGGACGTCGGCACCCGACCGGTCGCCGCCGCGCGGTCCAGGTCGGCCAGGCGGCGGGTCCGGTAGGCGTCCGGGTCGTATGCGGGCATTCCGGCCTCGTCGAAGAGGGCGGCGTCCAGGTTGTGCAGGGCTGCGATCGCGCGCCCCACCTCGACGGCCAGCCCTCGGCCGGCGGGGATCGCCGCCAGGTCCACGGTGTGCCCGGGCAGGGCCGGGTAGACACAGGCTCGGCCGCCCTCCTTGAGGGCAGCGAAACCCTTGGGGGCCGGGACGGCGAACGGCACCCGCCGGGCGAGGAGCGGCAGCAGCGCCAGCGTCATCTCCATCCGGGCGCCCGCCGCCGCAGTGCGGGGGGCTCGCACCACCCAGCGACGGTCGGTCGTGTCGGTGACGAAGGCCAGGTCGTACTCGTGTTGGGGGTCGCTCGGTACCAGCGAGACCGACACCGGGTCCAGGCCGGGGACGGCGACGCTCGCCAGGGCCGCGAGCAGAAGGGGGCTGCGATCGGCCAGATCCGTGCGTTCCACGTGGCTCACCGTATGCCGCACCCGGCGCCTAGGGTGGCAGGCGTGCCCCGAATCGGCGAATCGCTGCCTGATCTGACCTTCTCCGCCCCGGCCCTGGACCGTCACGCCGACCTGCGCGAGGAGGAGGACCTGCTCTCCCGGCTGCTGGCCGATCCGGCCACGCGCGTCGTGGAGGTGCACGGTGACCGGGCAGTGGTCCGACCGGACGACCACGGCCGTCCGGCCCTCGTGACGCGGGCGCCGCAGCCGGGCGACGATGCCGGACTGGCCATCTACCTCGGCACCCCGACCGGTCCCTCGCCGGTCGGCGCACCCCCGGCATACGTCGCCGTCGCCCGCCCGAGCGACGACGAGACGGGCGAGCAGTGGCGAACCCTGCGCGAGGTGGGCGCGCTCCTGCGCCCCGTGGACGCGGCCGTGTGGGTCACGGCTCAGGGGGTCGCCCACTGGCATCGCGACCACGGCTTCTGCGCCCGCTGCGGGGCGCCGACCGAGGTGGCCCGGGCCGGCTGGGTGCGCCGCTGCCCGGTCGACGAGAGCCTGCACTTCCCGCGGACCGATCCGGCCGTGATCATGGCCGTCGTCGACGACGAGGACCGCCTCCTGCTCGCCCGCGGACGCGGCTTCAACTCCATCGGCATGTCGGTGCTCGCCGGGTTCGTCGAGCCGGGGGAGACCCTGGCCAACGCCGTCGCCCGCGAGGTCAAGGAGGAGGTGGGGCTGGACGTCACGGACGTGACCTACCTCGGCGACCAGCCGTGGCCGTTCCCTAGCTCGCTCATGGTCGGGTTCCGGGCGCGCGCGCTCCAGGGGCGCGTCCAGATGCAGGAGAGCGAGATCGAGGCCGTCCGCTGGTTCACCCGAGGAGAGCTCGTCGCGGCCATCGGGGCCGGGGAGGTGGCCATCTCCTCGCGCCTGTCGATCTCCAGGCGGCTCATCGAGGACTGGTTCGGTGGGCCCATCGACAGCCCCGAGGTGACCATCCGCGCCCGGTGACCCGACGTGCGCGGATCAGCTGAGCCGCTGCCGGACCTCGGCGGCCGAAGGGTTCGTCACGGCCGACCCGTCGCTGAACAGCACGGTCGGGACGGTCTGGTTGCCCCGGTTGACCGACCTGACGAACTCGGCGGCCTCGGGACGGCGCTCGATGTCGACCTCGGTGAACGCGATGCCCTCGCGATCCAGCTGTGACTTCAGCCGTCGGCAGTACCCGCACCAGGTCGTCGTGAACATCGTCACCGTGCCGTGCTCGGGTGTCGTGGTGGTCATGGGTAGGGGCTCCTCGGGGGTGCGAGCGCCGGGTGGGCGCGGGTGGGCACGCGCTGGCGCGCCGTCGGTCAGGTCCGCAATGGTCCAACCGCGATGGCCGCTGCCCGATTCCCCCGAGACGCGTGTCCGGGCCGGGTGCGACAATCGCCGTCGTCATGTCCCAGCCCGCCCTGCCCGTCGCGCACCCGTCGGCCGACGCCGTCCTCGATGCTCTCGACCCCGAGCAGCGCGAGGTCGCCGCGCACCCGACCGGGCCGATGTGCGTGCTCGCCGGCGCGGGCACCGGCAAGACCCGCGCGATCACCCACCGGATCGCCTACGGAGTGCTCTCCGGCGCCTACCAGCCGCAGCGCGTCCTCGCCGTCACCTTCACGGCGCGGGCCGCCGGTGAGATGCGCACCCGGTTGCGTGACCTCGGGGTCGGCGGCGCCCAGGCGCGTACCTTCCACGCCGCGGCGCTGCGCCAGCT
>JAICMC010000164.1 GCA_025929465.1 Nostocoides sp. | reverse complement strand
CGCGGCGGTCAGGAACGGCTCGGGGTCGACGTCGAGACCGCGGCCCATCGTCGACAGCCGCACCGGTGAGCCGCGGAGGGCCTCGAGCAGCCCGTCGGGCGCCATGACCTGCACGACCGGTTGCGCGGAAGCGCCCACGGCCAGGTCATGCGCCTGGCGCAGGACGAGCTCCTGGAACTCGTTCATCGGCGCCAGCACGGGCAGGGCGAACGAGGAACCGACCGCGATCCGGCCGTATGCCGTGCTGCTGTGGTGGGAGATCCCGCGGTGCCGCTCGCGTGGGTCGGAGTCCGAGACGCGCAGGGCTGCGACGCCACGCCCGTGCAGGACGCCGGCGGCGTTGAGGGCCTCGCCGGCGGCGACCCCGGAGAACCCCCACGGCGTCCCGGTCCCGACGTTGCCCGGGCCCTGGATGACGACGGCGATGTCGGCGTCCAGCACCCACCGGGCCGCCAGCAGGCCGGAGTGCAGGGTCACGGCCTCGTGGTCGCCGCCGAAGGCCTGCCCCACCGTGACGCTCGCGTGCAGCCAGCCGGCCTCGCGAAGGCCGGCCACGGTGCGGGAGAAAGCCAGCGGCAACGCCCCGCCATCGGTCATCAGGTAGACCACCCGAGCGGCGGGGGCATCGGCCCGGATCCCGGCGACCACCGCGGGCAGCGCCGAGTGCAGGTCCGCCACGACGACGGGCAACCCCTGCAGGTCCCCGGCCGCCGGGACCGGACCGGTCAACGCCTCGTGGTGCGGGCTGTCCTGCTCGTCGATGGCGAGGAACATCTGCTGTTGCGGGGTGTAGCGGGCCTTGACGATGTGCCCGGGGGAGGGCGCCGGGTCCACCGGTAGCCGGTCGGGCGCGGCCACGATGAGTGCCAGACCACCGGTGCCGAGACCACGAAACAGGGCCGACGCGTTGAGCAGCACCCTGTCCCCGGCCTGCGGCTCGCCGACGATCGCCGGATAGCCGAGGGCCCGCACACCCTCGGGGTCGCCGGGAGCCAGGCGCACGGCATACTCGACGGCTCCGGGCCAGCGGGACAGCTCGCGTTCGACGATCCCCTCGCGCCACTGCATCACCCGCGGCAGCCTAGTCGGCGCGTGGTCGGCCAGTCGTACGTCCGTCCGGTAGCGTCTGGCGCATGAGTGCGGCACCGGGCCCGACGGCCAAGACCGAGCGCCTGCTCAACCTGGTCCTCTGCCTGCTGTACACGCGGCGACCGCTGCCCAAGAGCCGGCTGCGCGAGATGGTGCCGCAGTACGCCTCGGCCGCGAGCGACGAGGCCTTCGACCGGATGTTCGAGCGCGACAAGGACGAGCTGCGCGAGCTCGGCATCCCGCTGCGCACCGAGGAGCTGAGCGACCTCTGGGACGACGAGCCGGGCTACCGGATCCACGAGCGCGACTACGCGCTGCCCGACCTCACCTTCGAGCCCGACGAGCTCGCGGTCCTCGGCCTCGCGGCCCGGGCCTGGGCGCAGGCCTCGCTCGCCGGCCCGGCCGCGGAGGCGATCCGCAAGCTCAAGGCGGCCGGTATCGAGCGCGACGAGGACTCCCTCGTCGGCATCGAGCCGCGGCTGCGGACCACCGAGCCCGCGTTCGACCCGGTCCGCCGGGCGGTCATCGCCGGGCAGACGGTCACCTTCGACTACCGGCGACCCGACGGCGAGGTCGCCCACCGGCGGGTCCAACCGTGGGGGATGGCCTCCTGGCACGGGCGCTGGTACCTCACCGGCCACGACGAGGCCCGCGGCGCCGAGCGCGTGTTCCGGCTCTCCCGGATCGTCGGCGCCGTCGTCCCGGACCCCAGGGCCGCACCGTATGCCGTGCCGCCGGGTCACGACGCGACCGTCAGCGTCCGGCGTTCGACGAACGGTCTGCCGCAGCCGGAGCCCGCCGTGCTGCGGGTGCGCGCGGGTCAGGGGCACACCCTGCGTCGCCGGGCCGTGTCGGTCGAGCAGGTCGACGAGTACTGGTCCCGGGTGAGGGTGGAGTACGGCGACGTCGAGTCCCTCGCCGACGAGGTGGTCGGTCACGGGGCGGACGTCGTGGCCGAGCACCCGGGCCCGGTCATCGAGGCGGTCGTGCGCCGCCTGCAGGGTGCGTTGCGCGCTCACGAGGTGAGCACGTGACCCCGCCCCGCCAGCGCCCCGGCACCGGCGAGACGGCCACGGCCCGGCTGGCCCGCCTGCTGACCCTGGTCCCGTGGCTGTCCAACCGGCCGGGGATCTCGGTCGAGGACGCGGCCGCCGGCCTGGGGATCAGCCAGGACCAGCTGCGCGCCGACCTCGACCTGATCTTCGTGTGCGGGTACGGACAGATGCCCGACGAGTTGATCGAGGTCGACGCGGAGGGCGACCGGATCGTCGTCCGCAACGCCGAGACGATCGCCCGTCCGCTGCGGCTCGGCGTCGACGAGGCGATCACCCTCATGGTGGGGCTGCGCGCCCTCGGCGACGTGCCGGGCCTCACCGACACCGACGCGATAGGCCGGGCCCTGGCCCGCCTGGAGGAGGCCACCGGTGCGCTGGGCGCGGTCGCCGGCCGGGTGAGCGTCTCGATCGCCGACGGTCAGGACACGGCCGGGGTGCTCGCCGACGCCCGGCGGGCGCTCGCCGCGCAGCGTCGCGTGCACCTGCGTTACCTCGTGCCCAGCCGCGACGAGACGACCGAGCGCGACGTCGACCTGATGCGGGTGGTCAACCTGGACGGCCACTGGTATCTCGAAGGCTGGTGCCACCACGCCCAGGACACCCGGCTGTTCCGGCTGGACCGGATCGAGGAGCTCACCGTCCTCGACGTCGACGGGACCCCGCCGTCGACCGCGCGGGCGCGCGACCTGGACCTCGGCACCTTCCAGCCCGGCCCCACCGACCAGCTCGTCGTCCTGCGCGTCCGCCCCGGCGCGCGGTGGGTGAGCGACTACTACCCCGTGGAGTCGGTGACTGACCTGGACGACGGCGGCCAGGAGATCAGCCTGCGCACCGGCGACACCGAGTGGCTGCGCCGGCTGGCCCTGCGGCTGGGCGGTCTGGGCATCGTCCTGCGCCCTGGGTCGCTGGCGCAGGAGGTGGCGTATGCCGCCCGGGCCGCCCTCGCGGCATACGACGTGGGGACCTGACCGTGCTGCCGTGGTGGGGCTGGGTACTGCTCTGGGTCGTCCTGCTCGTCGGCGGGGCGGCGCTCGTCGGGTGGCGCGCCTGGCGGGTCTGGGGCAAGGTCACGGCGCTCGGAGCCGAGGTCGCCGACGCCGAGCGCACGGCGGCGGCGCTGCGCAGCCAGGTGGCCCGGGTCGCCGTGGCGTCGGCCGCGGTAGAGGAGGAGCTGGCCGTCTTCCGGGACCCCGACACGGTGCGCCGGGAACGTCTCGCCGTGCGCGAGACGTTGAGGGAGCAGCGGCGCACGGCGGCCAGGGAGCGACGGCCGGGTTGGGCCCGCAGCGTAGACTGATACCTGATCGGGCTTCCAGGAAGCCGACCACGAACGTCTGGGAAGGCAATCATCATGGGCCGTGGCCTCTTCGAGGGTTGGCACGTCATCATCCTCATCGTGCTCCTCGTGGCGCTCTTCGGAGCCAAGCGGCTTCCCGACGCCGCCCGCAGCCTCGGCCGGTCCGCGAGGGTGTTCCGCTCCGAGGTCGATGAGCTGAAGCGCGAGGCCAAGGCCTCCGACGCGGGCAAGAGCACGGTGCCGGGCGAGACGGTTGCGCCCCCGGCGGCCCCGCCGCAGACTCCTCGTCCGATGCCCGCCAGCCAGGACAGCCCGGTCCAGGAGAACGCACCACGGACGGACAACCCGTCCGGCCCGGTCGTCTGACCTGCCGCGCCACCCAGCCACCCGCGTGCCACTGCTTCGACGGAGTCCGCGCGACCCCGAAGGCCGGATGTCGCTGGGCGAGCACTTCCGGGAGCTCAAGCGTCGCCTGATCATCTCCGCCGTGGCCATCGCGGCGGGAGGGGTGGTGGGCTGGCTGGTCTACGGGCCGCTGCTGGCCCTGCTCCGCGGGCCGGTCGACACCTACAAGAGGGTGCACCCTGACCGGGCACCGGACATCCAGCTGACCTTCACCGGCCTGGCCGCGCCGTTCTCCCTGCACCTCAGCCTCGCGATCTTCACCGGCATCATCCTGACCAGCCCGATCTGGCTCTTCCAGGTGTGGGCGTTCATCCTCCCCGGTCTCAACCGCAAGGAGAAGCGCATCTCGCGCTCCTTCATCGCGGCGGGGGTGCCCTTGTTCCTCGCCGGCATCGCCCTCGCGCACTACTCGCTGCAGATCGTCATCCCGGTGCTGCTCAACTTCACGCCCAAGGGTGCCGCCAACTTCCAGACACTGACCGACTACATCAGCTTCGTGACCCGTTTCTCCCTCGGGTTCGGGTTCGCGTTCCTGCTGCCGGTGTTCCTCGTCGCCCTCAACATGATCGGCCTGCTGCCCAGCTCAGCCATGCTGAAGGCCTGGCGGGTCGCGGTGTTCCTCATCTTCGTCTTCGCGGCGATGATGATGCCTTCTCCGGACCCCTACTCGATGATGTTGCTCGCCATCCCGCTCACGGTCCTGTTCTTCGGAGCGATCGGTGTCAGCCGGCTGCTCGAGCGCAAGAGGCGACGGTCCCGCGCCGACTGGCTGGAAACCTCGGACGACGAGGCGTCGGCCCTGTAGGTGCCGCCCGTGAGCATGCGCATCGGACTGGTCGTCAACCCCACCGCGGGCAAGCGAACCGGCGCCCTCATCGGTGCCCAGGCCGTCGGCCTGCTCCGCAGCCGCGGTCACGACCTGGTCGACCTGTCCGGGGCCGACGCCGTCTCGGCCCGGGACCGTGCCCGAGCCGCGGTGGAGGCGGGGCGCCTGGATGCACTCGTCGTCTCCGGCGGCGACGGCATGGTCAACCTCGGGCTCGGCCTCGTGGCCGGGACCGACCTGCCCCTTGGCATCGTGGCCGCCGGCACCGGCAACGACATCGCCCGCGAGCTGGGCCTGCCCGTGCGTGACGCCGTGGCGGCCGTCGACCGGATCGAGCTGGCGCAGGGGCGACGGATCGACCTGGCCCGATGCGCCCCGGAGTCCGGTGGGTCGCAGGCGCGGCCGCGGTGGTTCGGCGGCGTCCTGGCGGCCGGGTTCGACGCGGTCGTCAACGAACGGGCCAACGGCTGGCGCTGGCCCAAGGGCCAGATGCGCTACAACCTGGCCATCCTGCGCGAGCTGCCCGTGTTCCGGCCGATCCCGTATGCCGTGGAGATCGACGGCACCCGCCACGAGACCAGGGCGATGCTCGTCGCCGTCGGCAACGGACCGGCATACGGCGGGGGGATGAGGGTCACCCCGGACGCGAGCTTCGACGACGGGCTGCTCGACGTCCTCATCCTGCGGGAGATCGGGCTCGTGGAGTTCCTCCGGGTCCTCCCCACGGTCTACACCGGTGCGCACGTCGCTCACCCGGCCGTCGAGGTGATCCGGGGCCGGTCGGTGCGGCTGGAGGCCGAGGGCATCGTGGCCTACGCCGACGGCGAGCGGCTGGCCCCCCTGCCGCTCAGCTGCGAGGTGGTACCGGGGGCGGCGACCGTCCTGACCTAGATTGGGCGCATGGCCAGCCACGCGGAACGCAAGGCCGACGCGGACCGCCGCGTCACCCCCGAGTACCAGCAGCTGCGGGCCTTCGCCGACGGCGTCGACTTCCCACTCGACGCCTTCCAGGAGCAGGCCTGCCTCGCCGTCGCCTCCGGTCGCGGTGTCCTCGTGGCCGCGCCCACAGGTGCCGGCAAGACGATCGTGGGGGAGTTCGCCGTCCACCTCGCCCTCGCGACCGGGCGCAAGGCGTTCTACACGACCCCGATCAAGGCACTGTCCAACCAGAAGTACCACGACCTGGCCCGGCGCCACGGCTACGACCGGGTCGGCCT
>JAICMC010000117.1 GCA_025929465.1 Nostocoides sp. | reverse complement strand
GCGTGAGATCGACAAGCCGTTCCTCATGCCCGTCGAGGACGTCTTCACGATCACCGGTCGTGGCACCGTCGTCACCGGCCGGATCGAGCGCGGCATCCTCAAGGTCAACGAGGAGGTCGAGATCGTCGGCATCCACACCGGCCCGGCCACCAAGACGACCGTCACCGGTGTCGAGATGTTCCGCAAGCTGCTCGACGAGGGTCGTGCGGGCGAGAACGTCGGCCTGCTCCTTCGTGGCGTCAAGCGCGAGGACGTCGAGCGCGGCCAGGTCGTGGTCAAGCCCGGCTCGATCACCCCGCACACCGAGTTCGACGCCAACGTCTACATCCTGTCCAAGGACGAGGGTGGCCGGCACACCCCCTTCTACGACAACTACCGTCCGCAGTTCTACTTCCGCACCACGGACGTGACGGGCGTCGTCAAGCTGCCCGAGGGCACCGAGATGGTCATGCCCGGCGACAACACCGAGATGGCCGTCGAGCTCATCCAGCCCATCGCCATGGAGGAGGGCCTGCGCTTCGCCATCCGCGAGGGCGGCCGCACCGTGGGCGCCGGCCGGGTCACCAAGATCAACAAGTGACCTGACGCTGGAGCACCAGCACCGACGAAGGGCCCGTATGCCGCCGGCATACGGGCCCTTCGCCGTCCCCGAGCGTCGGAGGGCAGGGCGCGCCGCACGACGCGCGCCCGGGGCGTGTCGTGACCGCTGGACGTGGGGGACCAGGGTGGTAACGCCGGCCCGAACAGGCCACTATGGACGACACGCCGACGTTGAGGTCGGACCGACACCGGCAAAGGCTGGTCCCATGCACCTGACCCCCTCCGACGTGGACAAGCTGCTGCTCTCGGTCGCCGGCATGGTCGCACGGGACCGGCTGGCCCGCGGCGTGCGCCTCAACCACCCCGAGACGGTCGCGCTGCTCGCGACCTGGGTCATCGAGCGGGCCCGGGAGGGTGCGACGGTGGCCGACCTGATGGCACAGGGCACCTCCGTGCTGTCGCCGGAGCAGGTGCTTCCGGACGTGCCGGGGATGCTCCACGACGTCCAGGTCGAGGCGACCTTCCCCGACGGGCGCAAGCTGGTGACGCTGCACCATCCGCTCGGCCCCGGATCGAACCCGCCCGGGGAGGTCCGCGTCGCTGCAGGCACCATCGAGCTCAATGCCGACCGCACCGCGGACGAGCGGCTCACCCTCGAGGTGGTCAACACCGGCGACCGGCCGATCCAGGTCGGTTCCCACCTGCACCTGCCCGACGCGAACACGGCGCTCGCCTTCGACCGTGCCGCCACCCAGGGGTTCAGGCTGGACATCCCGTCCGGGACGTCGATCCGGTTCGAGCCGGGCGTGTCCAGGACGGTCGACGCCGTGGCCCTGCGAGGTGCGCGGCACGTACCCGGCATACAGGTCCGCCGTGAGGAGGAGGCGACCCGTGGCTGAGCTGACGCGCGCCCGGTACGCCGCCCTCTACGGCCCGACGGTCGGCGACCAGGTCCGGCTCGGCGACACCGACCTGTGGATCGAGGTCGAGCGCGACCTCACCGCGGGCGGCGAGGAGGCGGTGTTCGGCGGCGGCAAGTCGATCCGGGAGTCGATGGCCCAGGGCACCGCCTCGCGGGCCCAGGGTGCGCTCGACACGGTCATCACCAACGTCGTCGTCCTCGACCACTGGGGGGTCGTCCGCGCCGACGTCGGGCTGCGCGACGGGCGGATCGTCGCCCTGGGGCGGGCCGGCAACCCCGACATCGCCGACGGCGTGCACCCCGACCTGCAGATCGGTCCGGGCACCGACGTGATCTCCGGTGAGGGCAAGATCCTCACGGCCGGCGGGATCGACCTGCACGTCCACTTCCTGTCGACCAGCCTGGTCGACGAGGCCCTGGCGACCGGTCTGACGACCCTCGGGGGCGGAGGCAACGGTCCGTCCGAGGGCTCCAAGGCGACGACCGTCACGCCCGGGGCCTGGCACGTGGCGTCGGTGCTCCGGGCGATGGACCACCTGCCCGTGAACCTGCTGCTCATGGGCAAGGGCAGCACCGTGAGCGCGGCCGGGCTCAAGGAGCAGGCGTATGCCGGCGTCGCGGCCTACAAGGTGCACGAGGACTGGGGCGCGACGCCGGCGGCGATCGACGCGGCCCTGCGAGCAGCGGACGAGTTCGGGCTCCAGGTGACCCTGCACAGCGACTCGCTCAACGAGGCCGGCTACGTGGAGTCGACGCTGCGCGCGATCGGCGGCCGGTCGATCCACGCCTTCCACACCGAGGGTGCCGGCGGCGGCCACGCCCCGGACATCATGACCATCGCCTCGCACCCGAACGTGCTGCCGGGCTCGACCAACCCGACCCTGCCGCACACCGTCAACACCATCGCCGAGCACCTCGACATGCTCATGGTCTGTCACCACCTCAACCCCGCGGTCCCCGAGGACCTGGCTTTCGCCGAGTCGCGGATCCGGGCGACGACGATCGCGGCCGAGGACATCCTGCACGACCTGGGGGCGCTGTCGATGACCTCCTCCGATGCCCACGCCATGGGCCGGATCGGCGAGGTGATCACCCGGACCTGGCAGGTCGCCCACGTCATGAAGGCGCGGCGGGGGTCGCTCGGCGGAGACCTGCCGGCCGACAACCTGCGGGCGCGGCGCTACGTCGCCAAGTACACGATCAACCCGGCCATCGCCCACGGCATCGCCGAGCACGTCGGCTCGGTCGAGGCCGGCAAGCTCGCCGACCTCGTCCTGTGGGAGCCGAAGTTCTTCGGGGTGCGTCCCTTCGTCGTCATCAAGTCCGGGGCCATCGTCTGGGCCGCGCTCGGCGACACCAACGCCTCGATCCCCACGCCACAGCCGGTCCTCATGCGGCCCGCGCTCGTCGGACCCGAGGCGGCGGCCGACTCGCTCACGTTCGTGGCACCGGTGGCGATCGCCGACGGGCTCGGCGACCGGCTCGGGCTGCGGCGGTCCCTGGCCGGCGTCCGGCCGACCCGCGACGTCGGCAAGAAGGACATGGTGGGCAACGACGCCCTGCCGGCGATCGAGATCAACCCCGAGACGTTCGCCATCACCATCGACGGAGACCTGGTCGTCCCCTCACCGGCCACTGAGCTGCCGCTCGCCCAGCTATACTCGATGTTCTGATGGAGAGCCTGCTGGCCATGCTGCTGCTCGCCGACGCCCGGCTCCCGGTCGGCGGCCACACCCAGTCGGCGGGGCTTGAGCCCGGGGCCCTGGCCGGTATGCCGGTGACCTCGGTTCCTGCCTACCTGCAGGCACGGCTGCAGACGAGCACCCGCGTCGACGCCGGCGCGGCCGTGGTGGCCCTCGCCGCACTGCGCTCCGGCGAGGGGGGAGCAGGCCGGCTGCGGGCGGCATACGAGGAGTGGGCGGCCCGGACGCCGAGCCAGCACCAGCGAGCTGCTGCCGAGCTGGCCGGGCGGGGATACCTGCGCGTCCTGGACCGGCTGGCGCCCGGGGACGCACCGGCCAGGTCGGTGCGTGCGCTCCCCACGCCGGCCCGCCCGTTCGCGATGGCGGCCCTGGCCGTCCATCTCGACCTCGATGCGCGGATGCTGGCGACCGCGATGGTGCACGACGAGGTGGCGACGATCACGTCGGCGGCGCTGAAGCTCTACCCCCTCGACCCGCTCGATGCCGCCCGGTGGACCGTCGCCGCCGGCTCCCTCGGGGCCGAAATCATCGACGGCGTCGTCCATCTCCTCGACCCGCAGGACATCGCCTCCGTGTCGGTGCCGCTCGTCGAGGCGTGGGTCGACGAACACTCACGAGCGCCCCGGAGGATGTTCCGTGCCTGAACCCGTTGCTGCACAAGTCGACTCGCCTGCGAAGACGCCGCGGAGAGCTCTCCGGCTGGGGGTGGCCGGACCCGTCGGCACCGGCAAGACCTCCCTCATCGGGCTGATCTGCTCCCGGCTGGGCCGCGAGCTGAGCCTCGCCGTCGTCACGAACGACATCTACACCGACGAGGACGCACGAATGCTCCGGGCCGCCAATGTCCTTTCGCCGCAACGGATTCGTGCGGTTGAGACCGGCGCCTGCCCGCATACGGCGATCCGCGACGACGTGACGGCCAACCTGATGGCGGTCGAGGACCTCGAGCGCGACTTCGACCCGGTCGACATCGTGCTCGTGGAGTCTGGTGGCGACAACCTCACGGCGACCTTCTCGCCGGCCCTCGTCGACGCGCAGCTGTTCGTCCTCGACGTGGCCGGCGGGGGAGACGTCGTCCGCAAGGGCGGCCCGGGGATCGCACGCGCCGACCTGCTCGTCGTCAACAAGACCGACCTGGCGCCGCACGTCGGCGTCGACGCCGACCGGATGGTCCGCGAGGGGCGCGAGGCGCGGCACGGCCGGCCGGTCGTCGCCCTGTCCCGGCACGACCCGTCGGCCGTCGACGCGCTGCTCGCCTGGGTCCGCGCCACGCTCGCCGAGTTCCGCGCGGAGACGCTGGTGCCTACCGACCCCGGTCCGATGGCTCCGCACCAGCACGGTCCGGACAGCACGTCCCACACCCACGCCGGCCGGGGGACCGCACACGGTCACGATGTCCAGCCCGGCCACTGAGACCACCACCCGGGTCAGCCGGATCAACGTCGATGCCGACACCCTGGGCCGAGCCCGGCTGCGCGGTGAGCACGGCGTCGTCGCCGCACGCCAGGTGAAGGCGGCCGGCCCCGACCTCGAGGTCGTGCTCATCGCCACGGAGGCCACCCTGCTCGGTGGGGACGACGTCCGGGTCGAGGTGGTCGTCGGGGCAGGGGTGCGGCTGACTCTGCGCGACGTGGCGGCGACCGTCGCCTACGACGGCTGCGGCCGACCTGCTTCGTGGTCGGTCTCGGTCAGCATCGGCCCCGGCGCTCGCCTCACCTGGCTGACCCAGCCCTTCGTCGTCACCGACGGTGCCGACGTCGACCGGACCCTCCTCGCCGAGCTGGCCCCGGGAGCCGGGCTCCGGCTGCACGACGCGGTCGTCCTCGGTCGGCACGGGCAGAGGGGCGGCCGGCTGCGGTGCCGTACCCGGGCGACATACGACGGGGTGCCGCTGCTCGTCGAGGACGTGACGTACTCGGGCGACCCGGCCGTCGCCGTCGGGCAGGCGTTCGTGCGGGGTGCCCACCGGCGCATCGACACCCACCTCCTGCTCGGCCGCGACGTCCCTGACGAGTGCGCAGCAGTCCCGGGTGCCACCGTCCTCGACCTGGCGGGTCCGGGCCGGGTCGTTCGCACCTTCGGGTGAGGACCGCCCACCGGTCAGGCCGGCTGCTCGGTGACCCGGCCGGCATCGACCGCGAACCGCCGGGTCACCCGGACCGCCTCGAGCAGCCGGCGGTCATGGCTGACGAGGAGCAGGGTCCCGGGATAGGACTCCAGGGCCGACTCGAGCTGCTCGATGGCCGGCAGGTCGAGGTGGTTGGTCGGTTCGTCGAGGACGAGCAGGTTGACCCCGCGCGCCTGGAGCAGGGCCAGCGCGGCACGGGTCCGCTCGCCGGGTGACAGCGACGCGGACGCCCGGGTCACGTGCTCGGCACGCAGGCCGTACTTGGCGAGCAGCGTGCGGATCTCGGCGGGCCCGAGGTCGGGCACCGCCGCGGTGAAGGCGTCGATCAGCGGACGGGAGTCCTCGAAGAGCGATCGGGCCTGGTCGACCTCGCCGACGACGACGGCCGGTCCGAGTGCGGCATACCCCTCGTCGGGGACCAGCTGCCCGAGCAGGACAGCGAGGAGAGTGGTCTTGCCCGAGCCGTTGGGGCCGGTGACGGCGACCCGGTCGGCCCAGTCGACCTGCAGGTCCACCGGCCCCAGGGTGAACCCGCCGCGGCGCACGACGACCCCGCGGGCGGTCGCGACGATGGCCCCGGCACGCGGCGCGACGGCGATCTCCATCTGCAGCCGCCACTCCTTGCGTGGCTCCTCGACGACGTCCAGCCGCTCGATGGCCCGCTCGGTCTGCCGGGCCTTGGCGGCGGTCTTCTCCGACTGGGCCGCCTGGAAGGAGACGATGCTGCGGTCGTTGTCGCGCTTGGTCCTGCGGGCCGCCTTGACACCCTTGTCGCCCCACGCGCGCTGCGTCCGGGCCCGCTGGCTCAGGTCGCCCAGCCGCTCGGCATACGTCTCGTACTCCTCGCGCGCGTGCCGTCGCCGGAGCTCGCGCTCCGCCAGGTACGCCGCGTAGCCGCCGCCGAAGGTGTTCACCTGCTGCTGGGCGAGGTCCAGCTCGACGACACTGGTCACGGTCCGGGCCAGGAACTCCCGGTCGTGGCTCACGACGACGGTGCCGACCCGCAGGTCGGTGACGAACCGCTCCAGCCGAGCCAGACCTGCCAGGTCCAGGTCGTTGGTCGGCTCGTCGAGGAGGAAGACGTCGTAGCGGGACAGCAGGAGCGCGGCGAGCCCGACCCGCGCGACCTGGCCGCCGGACAGGGCGGTCATCAGGGCGCCGGCCTCGACCGACCCGGCGACGTCGGCGAGAACCGCATCGACCCGGTCGTCGAGGTCCGCACCACCCAGGTGCAGCCACCGCTCAAGCGCCGCGGCATACGCATCCTCGGCCGTCAGCCCCTCGACCGGTGACCCGTCCGCCATCGCGTGGGCCGCGTCCTCCATCCGGGTCTGCGCCTCGGCGACCCCGGTGCGGCGCCCGAGGTGGGCTGCCACGGTCTCCCCCGGCCGCCGGTCGGCCTCCTGGGGGAGGTAGCCGACCACGGCCGAGGCGGGGGAGCGGGAGACCCGGCCGTCGGCGGGGGCGTCCAGCCCGGCGAGCAGCCGGAGCAGGGTGGACTTGCCCGACCCGTTGGCGCCGACCAGCCCGACGACGTCGCCGGGCGCGACGACCAGGTCCAGCCCGGAGAACAGGACACGCGCCCCATGGCCGGCCGACAGGTCGCGGGCGACGATCGTGGCACTCATGGTCGCCGAGGCTAGTGGTCACGGCCGTGGCCAGTCGTCCCGGCCGTGGCTTGTCGTCCCGGCCGGTGCGGCTGGACCGGGCGTGCGGCCGTCGCCGCTGGCCCGACCTTGCGCCGATCTCGCGAGCGAGCTCACCGGGCACCTCGATCGGCAGCGTGGTCGGAGTCGAGCGCCGGTTGGTGGACGGGGCCCAGGCGCTCCCGGCATACGCCGCCGGTGCCGGCGCGGGCTGTCACGCCGGAACAGGGGTGATCACCCGTCTCCGAGCGACCTACCCGGCGCTGTGACGAGCGGCAGACGCGGGGTCAGCACCCGGTCGACCGTCGCCTCGGCGACCTCGGCGACCTGGGCGACCTCGCTCGCCGAGGCGGCCGTGCCGCTTGTGGCACCGGTCGGGGCCGGGCGGACCACCCGCAAACATCACCGTGGCAGGTGTCCTGCCGACCCGGACCGGCACCGTCCTCCGGCTGCTCGACTCGGGCGCGATCCGCGTCGGTGACGTCGCCGGGTGGGACGACGCGCCGAGCTGTTCGGGGCTTGCCGGACGGGACCCACCCTCCTGGCTAGCCTTCGACCAACGGCCCAGGGCGGGTCGCCGACAGGGGATGGAACCGATGACGAACAGTGCAGCTCAGGGCGACGACGCCACGTCCGGACGACCCGGCCACCAGGCCGACGTCACCCGCAGACGTCTGGTCGTCGGGGGTGTCGGCCTGGCCGGCGCCGGCCTGGCCAGCGTGATGGGAGCCGGCCCGGCGAGCGCCGCCGGGATCCCGTGGGCCACGCTGCGCAGGTCGATGACCGGCACGCTGTACCTGCCCGCCACCAAGGGCTATGCCGGTGTCGCCCACGGCACCAACCCCCGCTACGACGCGATCAACCCCAAGGCGGTCGCGCGATGCGTCAGCTCGGCCGACGTCGCCGCTTGCGTCGCCTTCGCCCAGACGTATGCCGTCCCGTTCGCGGTGCGGTCAGGAGGGCACGCAGCGAGCGGCTGGTCGACGGGGACCGGGCTGGTCATCGATACGGCCCTGATGAACGCGGTCACCGTCGACCGCACTGCACGGACGGCCACCATCGGTGCCGGTGCCCGGCTCATCGACGTCCACCAGGCGACCATCGCCCAAGGTCTGGGGCTGCCGACCGGCACCTGTCCCGACGTGGGCATCGCCGGGCTGACCATGGGCGGTGGGATCGGCCCGATGACCCGCGAGTGGGGGCTGACCTGTGACCAGCTCCTCTCGGCCACCGTCGTCCTCGCCGACGGCAAGAGCCAGCTGGTCAGCCCGACCCGGTTCCCCGGCCTGTACTTCGGGTTGCGCGGCGGCGGCGGCGGGTCGTTCGGTGTCCTCACCTCGCTGACGATGCGCCTCAACCCGGTTCCGACCGCGGTGCAGGACTACACGCTCACCTATCCGTTCGCCGCCACCCCAGCCGTCCTCAAGGGCTTCCAGAGCATTGTCGCAACGGCCGACCCTCGCTTCGGGTGCGAGGTGCAGTTCCGCGCGATGCGTTCGACGAACAAGCTCAACGTCACGGTGAGCGGCCAGTGGACCGGCCCCGTCGCCGAGACCAACGGCCAGGTCGACGCCCTCGTCACCGCCATCGGGGTGACCCCGACGACCCGCACGGTGCTCACCCAGACCTTCTCGGAGGCGGTCCTGGACCATGCGGGGTGCACCAGCTACGGGACGTGCGTTCCCGGCGCCGACATCAAGCGGGTGCCGGGGTCAGCAGCCTCCTCGATGGTCTCGACCCCGCTGACCGACGCGGCGATCACCGTCTTCATGGCGCAGGTGCGGGCCGGTCTGCAGGTGGCCGGGCAGACCTACACGGGGTGCACGCTGGACGGGATGCGGGGAGCGGTGAGCAGTACGACGACGGCCGACTCCTCCTTCGGACACCGCAGCGCGCTGTTCATGATCCACTACCTGGCCCGGTGGAACGCCAAACAGCCCGGCCTCGACCCGGCACCGTTCGACAGCTACGTGGAGGGCTTCCGCAACGCGATGACGCCTTACGTCGGGCCTGCTGCCTACGTCAACTACCAGGACCCGTTCATCGCCGACTTCGGCAACGCGTACTGGCCCGGCACCTACGACCGGCTACGGTCGGTCAAGACCAGCGTCGACCCCGGCAACGTCTTCCGGTTCGCCCAGTCCGTCCCGCCGGCCTGATCACGGCGGTTGTCGGGACTACCCGGCCACCGCCTTCGCCACCAATGCTTGTTACCGGACTGGTTACCGTGCCGAAGGTGCTGTGACCACTACACCTTCGGCACGGTAACCAGTCCGGTAACAAGCCCAGGTAGCAAGCCCGGTGGCGGCACGGTGGCGGGCAGGGGGTCGTGGGGTCGCGCGCGGACGGGGCGGCACGGTGGTGGGCATCGGTCGTGGGGTCGCGCGCGGACGGGGCGGCACGGTGGTGGGCAGGCGCGCGCGGACGGTTGGTACCGTCGCGGCCGCGAAACGCCCGGGCGCGGGG
>JAICMC010000001.1 GCA_025929465.1 Nostocoides sp. | reverse complement strand
GTCGCCGGGTGGGGCAACCTGGTCAACCGCACGGCGACGATGGTGCACAGGAGCTTCGGCCGGATTCCCGCACCGGGCGCCCTCGAGCCGGTCGACGAGGAGGTGCTGGCGACCGTGCGGACCGCGTTCGACACCGTCGGCGGTCTTCTCGCACGGCAGCGGCTGCGCGCGGGGACCGCGGAGGCGATGAAGGCGGTGGGGATGGTCAACGCCTACGTGTCCCGCACCGAGCCGTTCAAGCTCAAGGGTCAGGACCAGCGCGAGCGGCTCGGGACGGTGCTGCACACCCTCGTCCAGTGCGTGAGCGACCTCAACACGATCCTCGCGCCGTTCCTGCCGCACGCGGCCAACCGGGTGCACCTCGTCCTCGGCGGGGAGGGGCTCTTCGTGCCCATGCCGAGCGTGCTGGAGGTCACAGACCTGGACAACGGGACGGTCTATCCGGTCATCACCGGTGAGTACTCCCGAACCCCTCGCTGGGCGACCCGGCCGGTCACCGTCGGAGCGGTTGTGAGCAAGCCCACAGCGGTGTTCACCAAGCTCGACGACTCGGTCGTCGACGACGAGCTCGGCGGGGCGGCGGCCAGCTGATGCCGGCGGCGGGTGGCACGGCCGCGAACGACCCCCGGCGACGTGTCCCGGACCTGCCCCACCCGCTCCCGGTCGCGGTCGTCGACAACCACACCCATCTGGACGTCACCCGGGACGGCGACCCGGTCACCGACACCGCCGACGCGTTGGCCAGGGCGGCCTCGGTGGGGGTCGACCGGGTGGTGCAGATCGGCTGCGACCTGCCTGGGGCGCGGTTCACCGCCGACCGGGTCGACCGGCACCCTGGGATGCTGGGCGGTGTCGCGTTGCACCCCAACGAGGTGCCCCGGCTGGCAGCCCGCGGTGAGCTGCCCGCGGCATACGCCGAGATCGAGGGACTGGCCCGCCATCCCAGGGTGAGAGTCGTCGGCGAGACCGGACTCGACTACGTCCGCACTGGTGCCGATGGCGTTGCAGCGCAACAGGACTCGTTCCGCTGGCACATCGACCTGGCCAAGCGGCTCGGGAAGGCGCTACAGATCCACGACCGCGACTCCCACACGGACGTGCTGCGCATCCTGCAGGAGGAGGGCGCCCCCGACAGGACGGTGCTGCACTGCTTCTCCGGCGAGGTGGCCATGGCCCGCGAGTGCGTCGACCGGGGCTACCACCTCTCCTTCGCGGGGACGGTCACCTTCAAGAACGCCCAGGCCCTGCGCAGCGCCCTGTCCGTCGTCCCCCTGGACCGGGTGCTCGTCGAGACCGACGCCCCCTACCTGACCCCGTCGCCGTGGCGGGGGGCCACGAACTCCCCGTCGCTCATCCCGCTCACCGTGCGGGTCATGGCCGGGGTCCTCGGGGTGGCCGTACCGACCCTGTGCAGGTCGCTGTCGGACAACGCCGAGCGGCTCTACGGCCCGTGGTGACCTCGCACGGGGGCGCGTGACGGGTGGGGCGCACGAGGCTGACGGTGACCGAGGTAGCCGAAAGCCTGATCGTGTCGTTACCAAAACTTGACCTTTTGCGGATCCGTCCTGCATGCTCGGTGCGTTGGCCGGGCCAAGGAACAGCTCGGGCCGATGGGATTCCTGGAAGGGGCGACGGACGCCGCATAGCGTCGATCGCTCCTTTTTTCGTGAACGGGCCAACGGCGGTCCCTCGCGCCCGTCGCCCCGCGCTCTCCACCCGGAGATCTCGAACATCGGAGCAGCGTGCCTTCTCGCCCCATCCGCCGCCTCGCCCAAGGTGCTGCCGTCCTCGCGGTCGTCGCCGGCGCGGTCGGTGTCTCGCAGTACGACAAGAGTGTGACCCTGTCCGTCGACGGCCACACGACCTCGACCCACGTCTTTGCCAGCACCGTCGGCGACGTCCTTGCCAAGAAGGACATCAAGGTCGGCTCGCACGACCTCGTCGCGCCCGGCGTCGACGCCGCCGTGACCGACGGACAGAAGATCGTCGTCCGCTACGGCCGCAAGCTGACCGTGACCGTCGACGGCAAGACCCAGGACTACTGGACGACCGCGACGACCGTGTCGGCCGCGCTCCAACAGATCGGCCTTCGCAACGTCGACGGCGCCGTCCTGTCGGCCTCGCGCTCCCAGACGCTCGGTCGCGCCGGCCTGGCCCTGAGCATCAACCACCCCAAGCAGGTCACCATCACCGCTGACCACAAGACGCGCACGGTGAGCACCACGGCAGCCTCGGTCGTCGAGCTGCTCAGCCTCCAGGGGATCGCCGTCCACGGCCTGGACCGGGTGTCCCCCGGCATCAACGACCCGCTCGCGCCGGGCATGAAGATCGCTGTCCGGCGGGTCGCGGCCAAGACCGTGTCCACCGTCGAGTCGGTCGCCTACCCGACCACGCGCAAGACCACCTCGAGCCTGTACAAGGGCCAGGCCCGCACCGAGACGGCCGGGGTCTCCGGCCAGACCAGGATCACCTACGCCGAGGTGTGGGTCGACGGCAAGCTGGAGAGCCGCAAGGCGGTCTCCACCCAGGTCGTCCGCAAGCCGTCCGGTGCCGTCGTCCTCGTCGGCACCAAGTCCCGACCGGTCGCTGCCGCCCCCGCGGCGGGCAACACCTCCGGCGCAGGCATCAACCTGGCCAACTCGGCGATGTGGGACCGGATCGCCCAGTGCGAGTCCGGTGGCAACTGGTCGATCAACACCGGTAACGGCTACTACGGTGGCCTGCAGTTCGACTCCGGCTCGTGGCTGGCCAACGGTGGCGCCGACTTCGCGCCCCGCGCCGACCTCGCGTCCAGGTCTGCGCAGATCACCGTCGCCAACCGGTACTACGCCAAGGCCGGTCTCGGCCCCTGGGGTTGCGCGCACGCGGCCTGACCGCCCCCGCTGCGCCCCGCAGCACTCCGACTCGGCTCGGTAGGCTCCCCGCCATGGTGGAACCTGCCGAGCCGAGTGCGTTGCTGGGCGCCGGCCTCGTCCGGGAGCTGGCGCACCGGCTCGGGATCCGGCCCACCAAGCAGTGGGGTCAGAACTTCGTCGTCGACGCCAACACCGTCCGCCGGATCGTGCGGGTCGCGCAGCTCGACGAGGCGGACACGGTGCTCGAGGTCGGGCCCGGCCTGGGATCGCTCACCCTTGGCCTGCTGCCCGCGGTCAGCCACGTCACGGCGGTCGAGGTCGACCCCGCCCTGGGGGCCGCGCTCCCGGACACCGTCGCCGACCTGGCGCCGCGGCATACCGGGCGGCTGTCCGTCGTCACCGCGGACGCGCTGAAGGTGACCACGCTGCCCGGCCCGGCGCCCACGGCCCTCGTCGCGAACCTGCCCTACAACGTGTCCGTCCCGGTCGTCCTGCACCTGCTCGAGCACTTCCCGACGATCACCCGGGTCCTCGTGATGGTCCAGCTCGAGGTCGCCGAGCGGCTGGCGGCCCCCCCCGGGTCGCGCACCTACGGCGTCCCGAGCGTCAAGGCCGCCTGGTATGCCGAGGTGAGCCTGGCCGGTACGGTCCCGCGCTCGGTGTTCTGGCCGGTTCCCAACGTCGACTCCGGCCTGGTCTCCCTCGTCCGGCGCGACCCGCCGGCGACCCCTGCGTCCCGCCAGGAGGTCTTCGCCTGCATCGACGCCGCCTTCGCCCAGCGCCGCAAGACCCTGCGGGCCGCCCTGGCCGGGTGGGCCGGGTCGGCTCCGCGAGCCGAGCAGATCCTGCGCTCGGCGGGAGTGGACCCGTCGGCGCGGGGGGAGCAGCTCGGCGTCGCGGCCTTCGCGGCGATCGCGGCCGCTCGCGCTGGATAGGGTGCTTGCATGACGTCGGCCTGGACCGAGCCTGCACCGGTCACCGTCCGGGTGCCGGCAAAGGTGAACCTCGAGCTGCTCGTGGGTCCGCCGCGCCAGGACGGCTACCACCCGCTGTCGACCGTCTACCAGGCCGTTGGCCTCTATGACGAGATCACCGTGGAGCCGGCGACCGAGTGGTCGGTGAGCGTCACCGGACCGTTCGCCGGGCAGGTGCCCTCCGACGACTCCAACCTGGCCCTGCAGGCGGCTCGCCTGCTGGGCGGGCACGCACCCGACGCCGGCCCGGTGGCCATCGCGATCCGCAAGAAGATCCCGGTCGCGGGGGGGATGGCAGGCGGGTCGGCCGACGCGGCCGGCGCCCTCGTGGCCTGTGACGCCCTGTGGTGCCTCGGCCTGCACAAGGAGGAGCTGGAGCAGGTCGCGGCCGAGCTGGGCAGCGATGTGCCGTTCCTCGTCGCCGGGGGAACCGCCATGGGCTCGGGTCGGGGCGAGCTGCTCGCGCCGGTCCTCGCCCGCGGCACCTTCCACTGGGTCTTCGCCCTCAGCGGCGCGGGGCTCTCCACCCCCGCGGTGTATGCCGAGTGCGACCGGATCCGGGGCTCCGGCCCGTTGGCGATGCCGGCCCCGAAGCCGGCGACGATGGCGGCCCTGCGCTCCGGCGACGCCCACGCCCTCGCGGCCGTCCTGGAGAACGACCTGCAGGAGGCGGCCTTCGCCCTGCGGCCCGACCTCGGCGAGGTGCTCGCGCAGGGGCTGGGTCTGGGCGCCCTCGGGGGCATCGTGTCGGGCTCCGGGCCGACGATCGCCTTCCTCGTGGAGGACAAGGAGGCGGGCATCGACCTGGCCGTGTCGCTCACCGCCTCCGGCGTGTGCCCTGATGTGCGCCGGGCGTCCGGTCCGGTCCACGGGGCGCACGTGCTGCACGGCGCCCGGACCAGCTGACCGCTCGTGGCCAACCTCGTCTCGGTCGAGCGCGCCTCCGTCGCGCTCGGCACCGCTCAGGTCCTGGACGCCGTCTCGCTCGGTCTCGGCGGCGGCGACCGGATCGGGGTCGTCGGCCGCAACGGTGACGGCAAGACGACGCTGCTGTCCGTGCTGTCCGGCGCGCGCGTGGTCGACTCGGGGAGGGTGACCCGAGCCGGTGGTACGACGACCGGCGCCCTGGGGCAGGCGGACTCGCTGGTCGCCTCGGCGACGGTCCGCGAGTGCGTGCTCCCCGGCATACCGGAGCACGTGTATGCCGGGGACCCACGGATCCGGGAGGTCCTCACCGGACTCCTCGGCGGCGTCCAGGCCCCGGCGGTCGGTGGGCTGGACGCCACCGTCGGGCCCCTGTCCGGTGGTGAGCGGCGCCGGCTGGCGCTCGCGGCGCTGCTCGTCGCCGACCCCGACGTGCTGCTGCTCGACGAGCCCACCAACCACCTGGACGTCGAGGCCGTCGCGTGGCTGGCCGACCATCTCGTGCGACGGCGGTCCCGGCCCGGCAACGCCCTCGTGGCGGTGACCCACGACCGGTGGTTCCTCGACGCCATCGCGACGACGACGTGGGAGGTCGTCGACGGCTCGGTCAACGCCTTCGACGGCGGGTATGCCGCCTACGTGCTGGCCAAGGCCGAGCGCTCGCGGGTGGCGGCCGTCCAGGAGGAGCGCCGGACCAACCTGCTGCGCAAGGAGCTCGCCTGGCTGCGGCGCGGTCCGCCGGCCCGAACGAGCAAGCCACGCTTCCGGATCGACGCCGCCAACGCCCTCATCGAGAACGAGCCGCCGGCCCGCGACGAGGTGGAGCTGGTGCGGTTCGCGACGACGCGGCTGGGCAAGGACGTCGTGGACCTGCTCGACGCCTCGCTCGTCCTCGGCTCACGCCGCCTCCTCGACGGGGTGACCTGGCACCTCGCGCCGGGTCAGCGGGTGGGGGTGGTCGGTGTCAACGGCTCGGGCAAGTCGACCCTGTTGCGGGCCGTGGCCGGCGAGATCGCGCTCACCTCGGGCAGGCGCAAGGAGGGGGTGACGGTCCGGATCGGTCACCTGACCCAGGAGGTCCGCGAGCTGGACGCCCTGGCCGGGCGGCGGGTGATCGAGGCGATCGAGGAGGTGAAGTCGTTCACCACCCTGGGTGGCAAGGAGGTCTCGGCCTCCCAGCTGGCCCAGCGGCTGGGGTTCTCCGGCCCCCGGCAGCAGACCCGCGTCGGGGACCTGTCCGGTGGGGAACGCCGCCGGTTGCAGCTGCTGCGCCTGCTGATGGGCGAGCCCAACGTGCTGCTCCTCGACGAGCCGACGAACGACCTGGACATCGAGACGCTGACCTCGCTGGAGGACGTGCTGGACGGCTGGGCCGGGACCCTGCTGGTCGTGTCCCACGACCGGTACCTGCTGGAGCGGGTCGCCGACACGCAGGTCGCGCTGCTCGGTGACGGCCGGATCACTGCGCTGCCCGGTGGGGTCGAGCAGTACCTTGCCCTGCGGGCCGGGTCCACTGCGTCTGCGTCTGCGTCCGCGTCTGCGTCTGCGTCTGCGTCCGCGTCCGGGTCCGGGTCGGCCGCCGGCGGCGGGGCGGCGTCGGGCAGTGTCCGTGCTGGAGCGAGCCCGCAGGGCCCGGCCGCGTCGACGCCGGGCGCCTCGGCCGTCGAGCTCCGCGAGGCCCGCAAGGCGATGGCCAGGGTGGAGAAGCAGCTGGCCCGGCTCGGTGAGCGGGAGGAGCGGATCCACGTGGCGATGGCCGAGTCCGCCACCGACCACGCCAAGGTCCTGGAGCTCAACGCCCAGCTTCGGCAGATCGTCGACGAGCGCGAGGCGCTGGAGCTGGCCTGGCTGGAGGCCGCCGAGACCGTCGGCTGACGTGGCACCCTGCGCGGGGTGGCCTGGTAGCTGCCAGCAGAGCCTGCGTGGGGGAGGAGGCGGGAGGACAGCGGGGCGGGTCAGGGCTCGAAGGGGTGCAGCAGGCGTCGCAGGTTGGCGGCGAGCGCTGCCTGTTCGTCAGTGGCCAGCTGGGACAGCAGGTCGCGCTCGCGCTCGAGCAGGTCGCCCAGTGCCGCGTCGACGGTGGCCAGACCCGCCGGGGTGAGCCGCACGAGCACTCCCCGGCGGTCGGTGCGCGAGGGGTTGCGCGCGACGAGCCCCCGGACGGCCAGCCGGTCGACCCGGTTGGTCATCGTCCCGCTCGTCACCAGGGTCTCCAGCACCAGCTGACCGGGGGAGAGCTCGTAGGGTGCGCCGGCTCGTCGCAGGGCGGACAGCACGTCGAACTCCCACGTCTCCAGGCCGCGGTCGGCGAAGGCGGTGCCTCGCGCCCGGTCCAGGCGGCGGGCCAGTCGCGAGATGCGAGAGAGGATCTCCAACGGGGTGACGTCCAGATCCGGTCGCTCGCGACGCCATGCCGAGACGATCCGGTCCACGTCGTCCGGCGCGCCGTCAGGGGTCACCTGGTCGATCGCCATTCCTCCAAGATACCTCCGCCGTCAAGCATCTTGACATCAAGACACCTGCCCCACAGGATGGCCGCCATGACGTCATGGGATCCCACCCTGTATGCCCGGTTCGCCGACCACCGGAACCGACCCTTCTTCGAGCTGGTCTCCCGGGTCGGAGCGGGTGACCCGCGACTGGTCGTGGACCTCGGCTGCGGCAACGGACCGCTGACCCTCGCGCTCGCGGAGCGCTGGCCACAGGCCAGGGTCGTCGGCGTCGACAACGCCGCGTCCATGCTGGAGGCAGCGAGGAGCCTGGACACCCAGGGCCGGGTCGAGTGGGTCGAGGCGGACCTGTCCGGCTGGCGCTCGGACAGCCTCGGCGCCGCCCCGGACGTCGTGGTCAGCAACGCCGCCCTCCAGTGGGTCCCGAGCCACCTCGGGCTGATCGAGGGCTGGGTCGCGGACCTGGCCGACGGCGGCTGGTTCGCCCTCCAGGTGCCCGGCAACTTCGCCGCCCCGTCGCACCGGCTGATGCGCGAGGTCGCGGAGCGGCACGAGAGGTCAGGTGAGCTGGAGGCCGCTCTCCGACGCGCCGGTTCGGCCGAGCCGGCGACCTACCTGCAGCTGCTGGCCGGGGCGGGCTGCGAGGTCGACGCATGGGAGACGACCTACGAGCAGGTCCTCGACCCTAGCGGGCAGCAGGAGGACCCGGTCCTGGAGTGGGTCTCCGGCACCGGGCTGCGGCCCGTCCTCGACCTGCTCACCGAGCCCGCCGAGCGCGCCGCCTTCATCGAGCCGTATGCCGCAGCCCTCCGTGCCGCCTACCCGCGGACCGCCGTCGGTGTCATCCTGCGGTTCCGCCGGGTCTTCGCCGTGGGCCACAAGGTGTCCAGCCCCGGGTACACGGAGCGCGACGCCGGCGGGGACCCGTCCGAGACCGGACAGCTCAGCTGACGACCGTCGCCATGGTCGGTTTCGTCTCGAGGTGGGACAGGCCGTTCCAGGCCAGGTTGACCAGGTGTGCGGCAACATCGGCCTTCTTCAGCTTGCGCTGGTCCAGCCACCACTGACCGGTGAGGGCGACCATACCCACGAGCATCTGCGCGTAGAGCGGGGCGGTCTTGGCGTCCAGCCGTTGGCGCTTGAACATGTCGACGAGGATGTACTCGACCTGGCTGCCCACATCGGACATCAGGCTGGCGAAGGAGCCGGTGGTCTGACCGGGTGGGGAGTCCCGGACGAGGATCCGGAAGCCGTCCGCGGAGCTCTCGACGTAGTCCAGCAGCGCGAGCGCGGCGCGTTCCAGGAGCATCCGGCTGGAGCCCGGGGCGGTGAGGGCCGCGGTGATCGCGCCGAGCAGCGCTGCGATCTCTCGGTCGACGACGACGGCATACAGGCCCTCCTTGCCGCCGAAGTGCTCGTAGACCACGGGCTTGGACACGCCGGCAGCGGAGGCGATCTCCTCGACGCTCGTGCCCTCGAACCCCTTGTCCGCGAACAGTTTCCGGCCCACCTCGATGAGCTGCTCGCGCCGCTGCTTGCCGGTCATCCGTGGACGTGACGGTGCGCTGGGCTTCTTGCCCGTCGGTGGGGGGTGGACGTGGGTCACCGGGCCATCATGTCAAGGTGCGGCAGGCGGCCCACCGGACCAGCCACTCGGGACCGCGGACTCCGACGCGCGCCCCGGCCTCGACTAGCCTTGGCCGGTGCCTTGGACGGGCACGTTCCCCGGTTGGTCTGCTGGCAGGGCCCGCCTGACTTTGAATCAGGACAAGCGACGTAGGTTCGATTCCTACCCGGGGAGCCGGCCGCGCGGCGGGACTGCGAACGCGCAGTATGCCTCCCGACCTGCCCGGAACCCCGGGGGGACCGGCGACGGAGCGTGCGGAGAGCGACGACGCAGCGGCAGTAACATTGCCGGGTCCGACCGACCCCCATCTCCTCGGGAGCGCGTGCGTGAACCCCACCAGGCCCGCGGCCGTCATCATCCTGGCCGCCGGTGAAGGCACCCGGATGAAGTCCTCGACCCCCAAGGTTCTGCACCGGATCGCCGGTCGGAGCCTGGTGGCGCACGCGATCGTCGCAGCCAGGGCCACCGATCCCGAGCACCTCGTCGTCGTCGTCCGGCACGGGCGTGACCTGGTCGCCGCCCATGTCCTCGATCGTGACCCCGACGCGGTGGTCGCCGACCAGGACGAGGTCAAGGGCACCGGCCGCGCCACCGAGTGCGCGCTGGCGTCCCTCCCCGCGGACCTGGTGGGCACCGTCCTGGTCACCTACGGGGACGTGCCGCTCCTGGAGGGCCGGACCCTGCTCGCCCTCGTCGAGGCCCACGCCGGCGCCGGCGCCGCTGCCACCGTCGTCACCGCACACGTCCCGGACCCGACGGGCTACGGCCGGATCCTGCGCGACGGCACCGGGGCGGTCTGCGGGATCGTGGAGCAGAAGGATGCGAGCGAGGAGCAGCGGGCGATCACTGAGATCAACTCGGGTATCTACGCCTTCGACGCGGCCACCCTCCGCGACGCGCTGGGCAGGGTCGGAACCGACAACGTCCAGGGTGAGAAGTACCTCACCGACGTCCTGGCCATCACGCGGGAGTCCGGGGGCCAGGTCCGCGCGCACGTCGTGGACGACCTGTGGCAGACCGAGGGCGTCAACGACCGCGTCCAGCTCGCGGCCCTCGGCAAGGAGCTCAACCGCCGCCTCTGCGAGACCTGGATGCGGGCCGGGGTGAGCATCGTCGACCCCGCGACCACCTGGATCGACAGCGACGTGACGATCGGACAGGACACGACGATCCGTCCCGGCACCCAGCTGCTCGGCGCCACGACGATCGGGGCTGGTGCCGTGATCGGTCCGGAGGTCACCCTCACCGACACCGAGGTCGGCGACGGCGCCGAGGTCAGGCGCGCCGAGGCACTCCTCGCCGTGATCGGCGAGGAGGCGACCGTCGGGCCGTTCTCCTACCTGCGCCCCGGCACCGTGCTCGGACGCAGGGGCAAGATCGGCGGCTTCGTGGAGACCAAGAACGCCCGGATCGGCGAGGATGCCAAGGTCCCGCACCTCACGTATGCCGGTGACGTCACGATCGGGGAGGGCGCCAACATCGGGGCCGGCACGATCTTCGCCAACTACGACGGGGTCCACAAGCACCACTCCACCGTGGGTCGGAACAGCTTCGTCGGCTCCAACAGCGTGGTCATCTCGCCCGTGAACATCGCCGACGGCGCTTACGTCGCAGCCGGATCCGCCCTCCAGGGCGACGTCGAGCCCGGTCAGATCGCGGTCGCCCGGGGCAGGCAGCGCAACGTCGACGGGTGGGTCGCCAGGGCCCGGGCCGGCACGAAGACCGCCGCCGCAGCCGCCGAGGCGAGCGAGCGGCATACCGACGACACCGACAGCGAGAGCGCCTCGTGAGCAAGGGTGAACGGCCCAGGTCGGCCAACATCCGCAAGACCAACAAGAAGAACCTGATGGTCTTCTCCGGGCGCGCTCACCCCCAGCTGGCGCAGGAGGTCGCCGCGCAGCTGGGCACCGAGCTGGTCCCCACGAGCGCCTACGACTTCGCCAACGGCGAGATCTACGTCCGCTACGAGGAGTCGGTGCGCGGGTCCGACGCCTTCGTCATCCAGAGCCACACCGCGCCGATCAACGAGTGCATCATGGAGCACCTCATCATGGTCGACGCGCTCAAACGGGCCAGCGCCAAGCGGATCACCGTGGTCCTGCCGTTCTACGGGTACGCCCGCCAGGACAAGAAGCACCGCGGGCGCGAGCCGATCTCGGCCCGGCTGGTGGCCGACATGTTCAAGGTCGCGGGCGCCAACCGGCTGATGGCGGTCGACCTGCACACCGACCAGATCCAGGGCTTCTTCGACGGTCCGGTCGACCACCTCTTCGCCCAGCCGATCCTCGCCGACCACGTCGTCGCCAAGCACGGGTCGGAGCGGATGGCCGTCGTCTCTCCCGATGCCGGCCGGATCAAGGTGGCCGAGTCGTGGTCCCGCCGGCTGGGTGGCGCTCCGCTGGCGTTCATCCACAAGACGCGCGACATCAGCCGGCCCAACGAGAGCATCGCCAACCGGGTCGTCGGTGACGTCCGTGGCAGGGTCTGCGTCCTGGTCGACGACATGATCGACACCGGCGGCACGGTCGCCAAGGCCTGCGAGGCGCTGCTCAAGGAAGGCGCCAAGGACGTCATCATCGCCGCGACGCACGCGATCCTCTCCGAGCCGGCCTCGCAGCGGCTGCAGGGCTGCGGTGCGCTTGAGGTGGTCGTCACCGACACGCTGCCCATCGCGCCGGAGCGCCGGTTCCCGGGTCTGACCGTGCTCTCCATCGCGCCCCTGATCAGCATGGCCATCCGCGAGGTCTTCGAGGACGGCTCGGTGACCAGCCTGTTCAGCGGCCGCGCCTGACCGGTGTCGGCGGCGTGCCGACGATGCCGGGCTCGCCGGACCCGGCCCAGCTGGCCCGGTAGGCCGCCACGTTCTCGCGGTTGCCGCACGTCGTGTCGCAGAACCGTCGCGAGCGGTTGCGCGAGAGGTCGACGAACACGTCGTCGCAGCCGTCCCGGGCACAGGTGCGGAGCCGGTCCACGGCGTCGTTCCGGAGCACGTCGACGAGCGCCATGGCCGCCTCCACCGCCATCCGCTGAGGCCACGGTGCGGTGTCCCGGGTGGCGTGGATGTGCCAGCCGAAGCCGTCGTGGTCGACGACCTGGGGCAGGGCCCGACCGTCGCGGAGCAGGGCGTTGACCAGGTCGGCGATCGCCGTGTCGTCGCCGTGCCAGACCTTGCGCAACCGGGGTCGAAGCGCTCGGACCTCGGTGAGGTCGGCCTCGGTCGGAGGGCGGCCACCGCTCCACCGCCAGGTCTGCAGGAAGCCCGCCAGGTCGGTCACGGTGGACAGCGCCTCGCCCCTGCCGAGCGATGCGCCGGGCGAGGTGTTGACCAGGGCCGCAGCCGCTTGCAGGGCGAGCTCGGTGTCATGGGCGAAGATCACTTTGACTCCTGAACGCGTTGGGGTCTATTGTCATGAGCGTAATGCATCTTTGACCCTGATAGGAGATCACCGTGGTCCGCCAGCTGCGAGCTCGTGCCGGACAGCGACTCGGGCTGCTCACCGCCCTGATGTCGGCAGCCGTCTTCGCGACGGCAGGCCCGTTCGCCAAGTCGCTGCTGGTCACCGGGTGGTCCTCGGGGGCCGTCGTCCTGCTGCGCGTCGGTGGCGCATCGGTCATCCTGCTTCCGTTGGCCATCCGGGCCCTCGGCGGACGCTGGCACCTGCTGCGCGCAAACGCCGCCGCGGTCGTGGCCTACGGCGCGGTCGCGGTCGCGGGCTGTCAGGTGGCGTACTTCTATGCCTTGCAGCATCTTTCGGTCGGTGTGGCGCTGCTCCTGGAGTACCTCGCCATCGTCCTCGTCGTCGTGGTCGTCTGTCTGCGGACCCGTAGCCTGCCTTCTCGCCTCACGGGAGCCGGAACACTGCTGGCCCTCGGGGGACTGGCGTTGGTGCTCAACATCGCCGGGGCGGCGACGCCGGACCCGGTCGGGGTCCTCTGGGGACTGGCCGCCGCGTGCGGGCTGGCGACCTACTTCCTCATCGCGGCGAGGGAGACCTCGCTGCCGCCGATCGCCCTGGCCGGGTTCGGCATGACGGTGGCCACTGCGGCGCTCGGCGCGCTCGGCCTGGTGGGCGTGCTGCCGATGCACGTCGAGACGGCCCCGGCGCGCTTCGCCGGCTGGACCATGCCGTGGTGGCTCGCCATCGCCGAGCTGGCGCTCGTCGGGTGCGCGATGGCCTATGTCCTCGGCATCGTGGGCGCCAGGGCGCTCGGCTCCACCGTGGCCTCGTTCGTCGGGCTCACCGAGGTGCTGTTCACCATCGTCATCGCCTGGGCACTGCTCGGCGAGCTCCCCACCGGGCTGCAGCTGGTCGGCGGCGCCGTGGTGCTCGCCGGGGTCGTCGCCGTCAAGCTGGGCGAACGTCGCCCTGCCGCACCGGCGGCGACCGGCGATGTCGTCGAGGGTGCCGGCAGCCGAGCGGAGATCCTCGATTTCGTCCCGCTGCAACCGAGCGCCTAGGATCTGGGGGTTGCCTCGGCGAGGGACGGTGCACGGACGCACCTCCGTGATCGACGCGGTGGCCTGAGCAGATCCGGTTCGGGCCAACGCGACTGCCGTGCCGCGTCCCGCGCCGAGGCCCCCGCCCCCGAGACCCCCCACGCAGCAGGAGCAGATCCCGTGTCTTCCGACAACACCACGATGGCCGTCGAGCACCGCACCCAGTTCGGCAAGGGCGCCGCCCGCAAGATCCGTCGCGACGGCAAGATCCCCGCCGTCATGTACGGCCACGGCACCGAGCCGGTCCACATCACGCTTCCGGGCCACGACGCCATGCTCGCCCTCAAGCACGCCAACGCCGTCCTCACCCTCGTCATCGACGGGGAGGAGCAGCTGGCCCTGGCCAAGGACGTCCAGCGCGACCCGATCAAGCCGGTCATCGAGCATGTCGACCTCGTCGTCATCCGCAAGGGCGAGAAGGTCGTCGTCGACGTGTCGGTCCACCTCGACGGCGACTCGGCCCCCGAGACCGTGGTCAGCCTGGACAACGCGACCCTCCAGGTCCAGGCCGACGCCACGAACATCCCCGAGTCCATCGTCGTCTCGGTGGCGGGCCTCGGGGCCGGCACCCAGATCCTCGCCGGCCAGGTCGAGCTGCCCTCTGGTGTCGAGCTGGTCACCGATGCCGACGCACTCGTCGTCAACGTGACCCAGATGATCAGCCAGGAGGCGATGGACGCCGAGCTGGCCGAGCTCGACGCCGAGGCCGGCATCGCGCACGAGGCGCCCGAGGGCGAGGCGGCGGTCGCTGGCGAGGCCGCGCCTGCTGCCGAGGCGGACGCAGAGGCCTGAACCGTCATCCGCTGATCTGACAGGGGCGAGTATGCCGCGGGGCCGGTTCCCGCGGCATACTCGCCTCGTCACGTCCCGACGGCCTGCGAGGAGCGCAGCGTGAACGCCACGACCGCCCCCTGGCTGATCATCGGACTCGGCAACCCGGGAGCCCGGTATGCCGGGAACCGGCACAACGTCGGCGCGATGGTCGTCGACGAGCTCGCGACGCGCACCTCCTCACGTCTGCGCCCGCACAAGGCGGGGGCCGTGGCGGCGCAGGCTCGCCTCGGTGCCCTGCCCGGCACCCCCGTCGTGCTGGCCGTCCCGAACAGCTACATGAACGAGTCCGGTGGTCCGGTGTCGGCGCTGCTGAAGTTCTACTCGGCCACGCCCGAGCGGTTGGTCGTCGTCCACGACGAGCTCGACATCGACGCGGGCGCCGTGCGGCTCAAGAAGGGCGGCGGCGAGGGGGGGCACAACGGGCTACGGTCGGTGAGCGCCTCCCTGGGGACCAAGGACTACCTGCGTGTCCGGGTCGGGATCGGCCGGCCACCGGGGCGGATGGACCCGGCCGACTTCGTGCTGCGGGACTTCTCCACCACCGAGCGCAAGGATCTGCCCTTGCTTGTCGGTGACGCGGCCGACGCCGCGGAGATGGTCGTGGTGCACGGGCTGGTGCCCGCCCAGCAGCGGTTCCACGCTCCGGCCTGACCGACCGCGGCATACCCGCTGCCGATGGTTGACCGTTCAGCCAGATCTGCTCGTCCGTTCGGACGACTTTGGGCCGCAATCGACCTTCTGCCCTCTGCACGCTCCCTAGCGTTGCGCGTGTTGCCATCGCGCCAGCGAACGGCGACACCGCGATCAAGGAGTGGGGCGGTCATGGCGTTCTTCTAAGCGCTGGATGGGAGTGCGTGCGCTCCAGCGGCGCGGGCCGAACGGGGAGGGGCTGACGTCCGCATGACGACGGGCGCAGGTTCATCGCTGGCCCAGGGGACATCCCACCGGGATCGACAAGCGTTCAGAACGGGTAGAGGGCAGAGGGCAGAGGATCATGAGTCTGGGATTTGGTACCAACGTACGCACCGGCCACCGGGCGCGCCTGAAGGTCGAGCCGTTCGTGGACCTGGTGCAGTCCGGCCATGCCGTGGTCAAGCACGGCCTGGCGCCGTGGCAGTCGCAGTACCGCCGACGTGCGGTGGTCCTGGACCTGCTCCTCGCGGGGCTCGCGTCGGCCGGCAGCCTGGTGCTCCGCCTGACGATCTTCGGCGGACCCAACGAGACCTGGGCGGCCAGCGGCGCGTCGACCAAGGCCACCGCGGTCGTCGTTCCGCTCGCCTGGGTCTTCTGCCTCAGCCGCTGCGGCGCCTACGCCGCGCGCTTCCTCGGGACCGGCAACGAGGAGTACCGGGCCGTGCTGCGTTCCCTGGTGGTGCTGCTCGCGTCGTTGTCGGTGTTCTCCTACGCCTTCAAGCTGGAGGTGTCCCGCGCGTTCGCCCTCTTCGTCCTGCCGGCCGTCGTCATCCTGACCATGCTCAGCCGGTGGGCCCTGCGCAACGCCCTCATGCGCACCCGCAAGCAGGGCGAGAACCTGCAGTCCACCGTCGTGGTCGGGCCGGTCCACGCGGTCGCCGACATGGTCCGCCAGATCCAGCGCGAGCCGGCAAGCACCGGGCTCCGGGTGGTGGGCGCCTGCGTCTCGGAGGTGGACGACACCTGGATGTCACTCGGCACCATCGAAGGCGTCCCGATCGTCGGTGGCCTGGACGACACGCTCCAGGCGGTCGACGAGCTGCACGCCGACCTGGTGGCCGTCGCCAGCAACCCCGACCTGTCGGGCGACTCGCTACGGCGGTTGGGTTGGTCGCTGGAGTACCGGGGCGTGGACCTGCTCGTCGCTCCCGGGATCGTCGGCGTCGCCGGTCCACGTCTGCATCTGCGCCCGGCCAACGGACTACCCATGCTGCACGTCGAGCGGCCGCTGGCCAGCGGAGTCACCTACTCGATGAAGTCCGTCGCCGACCGCGTCTTCGCCGGCGCCATCGTCCTGGTCTTCTCCCCGATCCTGCTCCTGCTGGCTGCCATGATCCGGTGGGACAGCAAGGGGCCGGCGCTGTTCAAGCAGCAACGGGTGGGCAACGGCGGTGCGCCGTTCACCATGTACAAGTTCCGCTCCATGTGCGTCGATGTCGAGGCACGCCTGGCGGCCCTGGCCCAGCGCTCGGACGGAAACGACGTGCTCTTCAAGATGCGCGAGGACCCCCGCATCACGCGGGTCGGCAGGGTCCTGCGCAAGTACTCCCTCGACGAGCTGCCCCAGCTGCTCAACGTCATGCTCGGCCACATGTCGCTCGTCGGCCCCCGGCCGCCGCTGCGATCCGAGGTCGACGCCTACGAGTTCGACGCGCTCCGGCGCCTGCGGGTCCGTCCGGGGATGACCGGACTGTGGCAGGTTTCGGGCCGCAGTGACCTCTCATGGGAGGATTCACTACGTCTGGACCTCTGGTACGTCGACAACTGGTCGCCGTCACTGGATCTGCAGATCGTCACACGCACATTCCGCGCCGTTTTCAATGGATCAGGGGCCTACTAAATGCAACAGTCCTTCACCGGACTGGACGACCACGCACTCTCACGAGCTCTCGCCGACGCTGCCGGCCGTCTCCTGCTGGACCTTCGGTCCGGTTGGACCGGAGATGCCGCCGACCTGAGGTCGGCCGGCGACGCACAGTCGCACACCCTGCTCATGGAGTTGTTGTCCACCACACGTCCGAACGACGCCGTCCTCAGCGAGGAAGGTGTCGACAGCACCGTCCGGCTGGCTGCCGAGCGGGTCTGGATCGTCGACCCGCTCGACGGAACCCGGGAGTTCGGCGAGGTGCCGCGCTCCGACTGGGCCGTTCACGTCGCCCTGTGGGAGAACGGCGACCTCGTGAGCGGTGCCGTCGCCCGCCCGGCCATGGGGTCCACCCTGGCCACCGACGAGGTGCTCACCGTGCCGGCCCGGGCCGACGGTCCGGTCCGGCTGGCCGTGAGCCGGACCCGTCCCCCCGAGTTCGTCACCCGGCTGGCCGCGGCGATCGACGCCGAGCTGGTTCCCATGGGTTCCGCGGGGATCAAGGCGACTGCTGTCGTCGACGACGTCGTCGACGCCTACGTCCACGCCGGTGGTCAGTTCGAGTGGGACAGTGCGGCACCCGTCGCGGTGGCGCGAGCCGCCGGACTGCACACGAGCCGGATCGACGGCACCCCGCTGGACTACAACCGTGAGGACCCCAAGCTTCCCGACCTGCTCATCTGCCGTCCGCAGCTGGCCTCCATGCTGCTGGACGCCATCTCCACCCTGACCCATGAGGACCCTGATCGTGGCTGACGCCGAACTGTCCAACTACCAGCTGAGCCAACTCGACCTGCTCGAAGCCGAGTCCATCCACATGTTCCGCGAGGTGATCGCGGAGTTCGAACGACCGGTGCTCATGTTCTCCGGCGGCAAGGACTCCATCGTCATGCTCAAGCTGGCGCAGCGGGCCTTCTACCCCGCCAACATCCCGATGCCGGTCCTGCACGTCGACACCGGTCAGAACTTTCCCGAGGTCCTGGAGCTGCGTGACCGGCTCGCCGCCGAGCTCAACCTGCAGCTCATCGTCGGCAGCGTCCAGGAGGCCATCGACAACGGCAGCGTCGTCGAGCCGCCCGATGGCACCCGCAACCGGATCCAGACGCCGGTGCTCCTGGAGACGCTGGAGAAGCACCGCTTCCAGGCCATCTTCGGCGGCGCACGCCGGGACGAGGACAAGGCCCGGGCCAAGGAACGGGTGTACTCCTTCCGTGACGAGTTCGGCCAGTGGGACCCCAAGAACCAACGCCCCGAGCTGTGGAGCCTGTACAACGGGCGCACCCACGTGGGTGAGAGCATCCGGGTGTTCCCGCTGTCCAACTGGACCGAGCTGGACATCTGGACCTACATCGAGCACGAGGACATCGAGCTCCCCTCGATCTACTACGCGCACGACCGCGAGGTCGTCGACCGCGGCGGAATGCTGTTCGCGGTCAACGAGTTCATCGTGCCCAAGGCCGACGAGAAGGTCGTGACCAAGCGGGTCCGCTACCGCACGGTGGGGGACGCCACACTCACCGCTGCCGTCGAGTCCGACGCCGACACCATAGACAAGGTCATCGAGGAGGTGGCGTCCACCCGGGTCACCGAGCGGGGCGCGACCCGCGGTGACGACAAGTTCAGCGAGGCTTCCATGGAAGACCGCAAGCGAGAGGGCTACTTCTGATGGATATCCTCAGGTTCGCGACCGCAGGATCGGTCGACGACGGCAAGAGCACGCTCATCGGGCGTCTCCTGTACGACACCAAGACGGTCTTCGCCGACCAGATCGAGGCTGTCGAGCGGGTCAGCGCCGAGCGCGGCGAGGAGCGGGTCAACCTCGCGCTGCTGACCGACGGGCTCCGAGCCGAGCGGGAGCAGGGCATCACCATCGATGTGGCCTACCGCTACTTCGCCACCCCGCAGCGCAAGTTCATCATCGCCGACACCCCCGGGCACATCCAGTACACCCGCAACATGGTCACCGGGGCCTCCACCGCGGACCTGGCCCTCGTGCTCGTCGACGCCCGCAAGGGCATCATCGAGCAGAGCCGGCGGCACGCGTTCCTCGCGACCCTGCTCCAGGTGCCGCACATCGTCCTGTGCGTCAACAAGATGGACCTCGTCGACTACTCCCAGGAGGTCTACAACGCCATCCACGAGGAGTTCAAGGCCTTCGCGACCAAGCTGCGGATCCCGGACCTGACGGTCATCCCGGTCTCCGCCCTCAACGGCGACAACGTGGTGTCCAGGTCGGAGAACATGCCCTGGTACGAGGGCACCAGCCTGCTCCACCACCTGGAGAACGTCCACATCGCGAGCGACCGCAACCTGATCGACGCGCGCTTCCCCGTCCAGTACGTCATCCGTCCGCAGTCCGACGCGTGGCACGACTACCGGGGGTATGCCGGTCAGGTCGCGGGCGGGGTGTTCCGCAAGGGCGATGACGTCATCGTCCTGCCGTCGGGCTTCACCTCCAAGGTCGCCTCGGTCGAGACGGCCGACGGCGAGATCGACGCGGCCTACCCCCCGATGTCGGTGACCATCCGGCTGGAGGACGACGTCGACGTGTCGCGCGGTGACATGATCTGCCGGCCGAACAACCAGCCCGAGGTCAGCCAGGACATCGACGCGATGATCTGCTGGATGGACGAGAAGGCCGAGCTGCGACCCGGTGCCAAGTATGCGATCAAGCACACGACGCGGACGGCGCGAACCATCGTCAAGGACCTGACCTACCGACTCGACATCAACTCGTTGCACCGTGACGAGAGCGCAGGCTCCTTGCGCCTCAACGAGATCGGCCGCGTCGTCCTGCGCTCGACGCAGCCGCTCATGGCCGACGAGTACAGCCGCAACCGCACGACTGGCGGGTTCATCCTGATCGACGAGGGCACCAACCGCACGGTGGGTGCCGGCATGATCACCGAGGCTCGCTGAGCGCCCAGCGGGTTCCGCGACGGGGCAGGCCCACCACGGTGGGGCCTGCCCCGTCGGCGTGTGAGCCGCGGGCCCTACTCGGGGGCAGGTGCCGGGCGCGAGCGGCGCCGACCGGCCTTGAGCAGGTCGAGCAGAGCGGTCTGCCGGCGGGTGCGCCACAGCGAGGCGGCATACAGCAGCGCGCCGAGGACCAGCCCGATGAGGAGGGACCGCGCGCCCTGGCCCAAGGCGATCTCGACACCCAGGGGGACCGCCCCCATGCACGCAAGGGCGAGCATCATGGCGAGCAGGGTCCCGCGCCCGAACGGGTGCAGGCCGAAGGCCGTGCTGACCTGCAGCAGTGGGACGACGTTGGCCGCGAGGATGGCGGCAGCCCAGCCGATCGCCGCTCCCATGATGCCGTGGGAGGGGATGAGCCACAGGTCCAGCCCGATGTTGACGCCGAAGGCGAGCAGCACGTTGGCCAGGTTCCACGAGGTCTTCCCGGCCATCGTGAGGACCATGCTCACCATTCCGCAGCCGGTCCCGAGAACCATGCTGGCCGACAGCAGGATGAGGACCGAGCTGCCGCCCTGGTAGCCCTTGCCGAAGATCCGCAGGATGGTCGGCGCGAAGATCATCAGGACGAGGTAGACCGGCCAGGCACCGATGACCAGCCAGGCCGTGGCCGTCTGGTAGAGCTCGCGCGCCGACCGGCGGTCGTCGCGTCCGAGAGCCTCACCGAGGAGGGGCTGCACGGCCTGGGAGATCGCGCCGTTGGCAAGCAGGCCCAGGGAGAGGAACCGGGTCGTCGCGGCGTAGACCGCTGCCGGACCGATGCCCGCCATCGACCCCACGAGGATGACGTCGAGGCGTTGCATGGCGACCTGGGCGACACCGGCCAGCCCCCGAGGCAGCGTGAACGCCCAGAAGACCTTGCGCGGGTGATAGTCGGGGTCGGCGGTCGTGCCGCGCGTGGCCCGATGCACCATCTGGCGCCATGACCACCAGGCGACGGCAGCGAGGGGCAGGTACGGAAGCGCCCACAGCGTCGACATCTGTCGCGCCGAGACCCACCAGGAGGCGACCGCCACCAGCCCGAGCTGGAGCAGAGGTCGGGCCAGCTGGTCGACGATCGCGTTGGCGCGCATCGTGCCCAGCCCGCGCGTGCCCGAGATGGACACGTTGAGGACGGCGGCGAGGGGGACGAACGGGGCGAGCCAGCGGATCGCGGTGGTCAGCGTGTGGTCGGTCTCGCCCTTGGACATGAGCGCGCCGAGTGGCTCAGCCCAGACCCACATGGCGACGGCGATGACCACGCCGACGAGCAGGACCGGCTGCATGCCGAGCCGCATGTAGCGGTTCGCGTTGCGCAGCGTCCCGGCGCCGCGTGCGCGGGACAGGAAGTAGACCAGGCCGGTGTTGGTGCCCAGCTGACCGATGTTCGTGGCGAGGAGGAACAACGACGTCGTGGTGAAGAAGACGCCGGCCTCAGCCTTGGTGTGGCCGTTGGTGACGACGGTTGCCAGCGCGAACGCGGACAGGCCCGACACCATGGCCCCGGCCAGGTTGAGCGCGCCCCCTCGGGCAGCACGGGCGACGTGGCTGGGCCCGGGTGCATCCGCTCCGTGACCGGTCATCGCGGTCGATGCCTCGGTCACGCCGACGGTCCTGTCGCCAGGGACGGAAGGAGTGTCTCCAGGGCAGGGACCAGCCAGTCACCGAGCCGGCCCAGCCGCGCGCCCGCGCTCTCCTGGCCGTCCGCGGCATACCGCGCGCCGATGGTGAGCAGGTAGACCGCGCTGACCACGTCGGCGCCCAGGGCGTCATAGCCCCAGGGTGCGAGCAGCATCCGGCGGGCGCCGAGCTGCTCGCGCGCTACCTGCAGCGGCTGGGAGCCCGGGACCCGCATAGCGCGCTGGATGGCGAAGTGCAGGGCGTCCAGGCCGAGGGGGACACCGGTCTGCATCCGCTCCCAGTCCCAGACGCTCAGCTCGCCATCGTCGAAACCCATGTTCCACGGGGTCCAGTCGCCGTGCCAGGTGCCGGTGGGGAGCACGACGTCACCGTGGCGGTCGAGCAACCGGTCGACCGCGGCGAGCAGTGCGGGACCATGGATGCTGCCGGTGGAGGCGGTCGACTCGCGGAGCGAGCGCAGGTGCCCAAGAGCGGCGACGCTGCGCGACTCGGTGCCCAGAGCCGCGGCGACCTCGACCATGGCCTGCTCCAGCCGGGCCGCCGGGACCGGCCCGGCTGTCCTGGTTCCGACGGGCGACAGGGCCAGCACCTGCAGGTCGCGCCAGGTGCCTGCGCTCGCGACACGTGGCACGGTGACCCGGCGCAGGCCGGCTGCAGCCAGGGAGCAGAGGGCGTCGGCCTCCCCGGCGACCAGCGAACGGGTCAGGTCGTTGATCCCGATCTTGGCGTAGGCCAGCGTCCGACCGGACCGGCCCACGACATGGAGCACCGGCTTGCGGTTGGCCCTGGGGGGACCCAGGTGGATCGAGGCGGTGACCGGTTCGCCGAGGGCTTCGCCGAGGTGGCTGAGGATCGACGGCGCGCCGGGCGTCTCCCGCACCCGCAGACGGGACGGGGCCAGCCGAAGCAGGCCCAACCGTGCGCCGGCGTACAGAGCGGTATGCCGGGCGACCGCCGCGGCACCGTGCCCGTGGACAGTACCGACGAGGGCGTGCGCCGCCGCCCGGCCGGCACGGTCCGGAACCAGCCGGGTGGGGCGGCGGATGTTGGGCAGGACGCTCAGGCCCTCGGCGGTCAGGCCGGGTCCGACCGCGGTGACCACGTGCGGCGTCGGCCACAGCTGTCGGACGATGTCGATCGTGTCGTCGAGCCTGCCGAGGTCGGCCGGTTGGGGCTGGTTGTCTGGCTCAGTCGTGGACGACATGCGGGGCGTCAGCCGGTTCGCCTGCGGTGCGGCGGGCCGGTGGCTGGTTGGGCCGAACGATCGGTACCGGACCGACGCAGAGCAGGCCCAGGGCCGGGGCGCCGAGCCGCAGGACGCGGGCTCTGGCGGACTGTACCTGGGGCCGGGTGGACTTGTTCTCCGACGCGATGAGGACCGTGGCGTCGGCGAGCGACGCACCGGCGTCTCCGTCGGCCGTGCCGGACGGGGCGACGGCCAGGATGGTGAAGTCGTGCGTCGCCCTCAGCTCGTCGATCCGAGCACGGAACGAGGGACCGGCGAAGTCGTCCGGGGCGGAGCCGGCCATCGGGTCCTGCAGGCCGGCCTCGGCGGCTGCGGCAGCGCTCACCTGGCTGTGCAGCGGGGGCTGGGAGGTGTCCAGGTCGACCACGCAGGCATGGTAGCCAGCATGGGTCAGGGAGGTTCCGAGGTTGTAGGCCAGCACGCCGCTGGGCTTGCTGGGCTGCAGGCTGGTCAGAGCCACCACCGTGCCTCGTCCTGCGGAGGTCGTCACCGCCGTCCGCAGCTGACGGAAGGTCTCGCTCAGGGCCGCGGTCGCCGTGTCGTCATGGTCGGCCGCGCCGAGCAGGTGCATGGGGGTCGTCGTGGCGGCGAGGATCGGCAGGCCGTCGATGGCGGGCTCGTCGGCGCTGCGGATCCGCTTGTCGCCGAGCTGGCGGGTGACCGCCCCCAGCCCGCCGATGATCGCGCCGAGCAACGCACCGGCCACGACGAGCAGGATGGCGGGCAGACCGTTGGTGCTGGTGGGCAGGACGCCCTTGCGAACGATCGCACCCGGGTCCAGCGACGCCGAGGTGGCGGTGCTGATCGAGTTGTTCAGCGAGGCGATCCGCTCGGCGTACAGCTGGAGCTCCTGCGCCGCGTAGGAGCGGGGGTCGGTGTTGCTGGCCGCCTGGGCCGCCGCGGTCTTCAACGAGGTGTTGGCAGCCGCAAGCTGGCTGTTGAGCGCCTTGAGCTGGGCGTCGGTGGAGGACTTGGCATTGTCGGCCCGGAAGTCGAGGAACGCCTGGGCGTAGGCGTTCGCGCCGTCCTGCGCCGCCTGCGCGGTCGGCGCGGTGTAGGTGACCAGGACGATCTGCGTGCTGGGTGGCACGGTGGCTGACACCGAGTCGTTGGGACCGGGCAGCGTCTTGTGGGCCAGTGCGCTCGCCTTCGCCGCCACGACCGGCGTTGTCACGAGCGAGACCTCGGTCGCCATCGAGACGGTCAGCTGGTTGCCGCTCGAGGACCCCACCTGCGGCGACAACGGGTTCCCCGGCGCCGGTCGGACGATGACCGAGGAGGTCGCGGTGTAGGACCGCCCGGACACCATGGAGAAGCCGTAGCCTGCGAGCCCGCCGAGGACGGTGCACACGATGACGACGGGAAAATATCGACGGATGGCGGCTCGCACCACGGTGGCGAGCGTCTTGACGTCGTTGGTTTCGTCGGATTGCACGGATTCCTCTTCCAGCTGGTTCACCCCTGAGCCCGCTCAGTCTAGACGGTGGCGAAGGGTGTCGCGACGCGGTCCCAGGAGATGCACATCTGCCGGCCTTGTGCGCCACCCGTCATGGGTCCGGTCGCTGCCACCGCGACGGCCTGCCTAGGATGTGAGGCCATGCAGAGGTTGCCAGGCGGCACGCACGCCGGTTCAGGGACGACGTGGGTTCGGGAGCGGCGATGAGCCAGGACGGTGCCCCGCAGACGAGCGCCGCAGGTCCCCGGCGGGTGCTGTTCATCGCCTCCAGCGGCGGCCATCTGGCCCAGATCATGGCGCTGCGCCCCTGGTGGGAGCAACGCGAACGGTCGTGGGCGACGTTCGACACCCCCGACGTCGTCTCCCAGCTGGACGGTGAGCAGATCGACTTCGTCCGGCACCCCACGACGCGGAACATCCCCAACCTGCTGCGCAACACGGTGATCGCCTGGCGCGTGCTCCGAGACCGTCGCCCCGACCTGGTCGTGTCCACCGGGGCCGGTGCGGCCATCCCGTTCTTCGTCTTCGCCCGGGTGCTCGGCATCAACAGCGCCTACATCGAGGTCTACGACCGGATCACCTCCCGCACCGTCACCGGCCGCGTATGCCGCCCGTTCGCCTCCGTCTTCTGCGTCCAGTGGGAGGACCAGACCGTGCTCTATCCGGGCGCCGTGACGATCGGACCGCTGCTGTGAGCCTCCGCATCCTGGAGACGGTCGGCTCGGACCACCATCCCTTCGACCGGCTCATCGGCTGGACCGACGCCTGGGTGGGGGCCCACCTGGACCAGGTCGAGCTGCGCGTCCAGTACGGCACGGCCACGGTCCCGCAGCATGGGGACGCCTCGGACTTCCTGCCCCATCCGGTGCTCATGCGCGAGCTGCACGCGGCCGACGTCGTCGTGACCCAGGGCGGCCCGATGGGGATCGTGGAGACCCGTCGCCGCGGGCTCGTGCCGATCGTCGTGCCGCGGCTCAAGGCGTTCGGGGAGGTGGTCGACGACCACCAGGTCGACCTGTGCCGTCAGCTGGCCGGACGGGGGGACATCTGGATCGCCGAGAGCCAGGCCGAGCTGCACGCCTGTCTGGACCGCGCCCTCGCCGACCCGGCTGCCCTCGCCTTCGAGCCGGTCGACGCCGTCGCAGCGGTGGCGGGGTCGGTGTCCAAGTTCGCCGCCGCCGTGGCGGACCTGCCGCCCCGCAGGGGGCTGTTCCGGCGCCGGTGACTCCCGCTCAGCGCAGCGAACGGCTGTAGGACGCCGACTCGGGCTTCTTCAGCCTGGCGGTCCGTAGGGTGCGCGAGGCCGCTCGACGCAGGTCAGCCTTGCGCCGCTCCTGCCAGGTGGAGGTCGCGGTCGACAGGGCCACCACCTGCGAGCCGGTGTGTGCTCCGGTCACGGTCACTCGCGGCACCGCATACGGGTCGTCTCCGGACCGGCTGACCAGGTCCGAGACGATGCAGGCGTTGGTGTAGCCGAGCTGGGCGGCCATCGCCCGGACCCGGCGGGAGGCGTAGCCGAAGGGATAGGCCAGCGACGTGACGGGCACACCGAGCCGGTCCTCCAGGGTGACCTTGGGGACGGTCAGCTCGCGGGCCAACACGGTGGGCTGGACGAGGTCGAGCTGGGGATGGGTGTCGGTGTGCGCGCCGATCTCGACCCCTGCGTCCACGACGGTGGCCAGGTCCGCCCAGCCGATCATCGGCCGGTCGGCCTCCCCCTCGGGCCGCAGCCACAGGCTGCGCCCCCCGACATACCGGGTCGTCACGTAGAGGGTCGCGGTGAACCCGTGCGACCGGAGCACCGGAAGCGCGGTGCTGGCGAAGTCGAGGAAACCGTCGTCGAAGGTGAGCACGACCGTGCCGGCCGGCAGGGTCCGTCCCTCGGACCGGGCCCGGACCAGGTCCGACATGGTCGCCGTCGTGCACCCGGCCTCCGCGAGCGCCGTCATCTGACGCGCGAAGACGTCGGGTTCGACCACGAAGTCGGCGAACTCGGGGGTCGCGGAGTCGGCGACGGAGTGGTACATGAGGACCGCGACGCCGTTGCTCGGCGTCACTCGTCCACCACGATCACCCCGACCGGCTCCAGGCCGGCCGCGCGGGAGCGACGCTCGAACGCGTGGACGTCCTTGACCCGGGTGGACGTGGGAGCAACGAGGGCCACCCGTCCCGAGGTGCCGGGGTCGGGGTCGGAGCTGAGGCTGTCCAGGACGGTGGCCACCCTGCGGGCCGGGATGTCGGCCATCGGCGCCAGGACGGCGCTGATCGGACCGAACGACAGCAGGGCCGCTCTGGCTTCGGCCAGCGCCGGGTCGGCCGCGGCCAGCTCCCCGTCGGTGGGCGTGAGCTTCACCCGTCCGATGACAGGCACGTCGGACTCGGTGGCTCGGCGGCTCAGGAAGGCCGGCAGCCTGCGGCGGCTGGAGACTCGGCGGAACGCCCCGTCGAAGAGGGTGACGAGCATCGCCCAGAGGGCCAGTCCGAGGATCATCCCGGACGTCCCCTTGATCAGCCAGCCGTCATGGTTGGGCACCGTGCTCGTCCTCCCGACGAGCTGACCGACATCGAGAGGGTTGTTGGCCAGCCGGGTGCGGGTGTTCTCGACGTACTGCAGCTCGCTGGCGTAGCGACCGATCGCCGCCTTGGTCGCGTCCGTGCGGTCGGCGCGGTTGGTGGGGACGGTGGCGTTCATCGTGGCCAGGATGTTGGACAGGTCGTTCTCACGCTGGCGCAACAGGGTGAGCTGAGCCGCGCGTGAGGAGTTCAGCAGCTCGGACCTGGCCAGCAGGTAGGCACGGCCGGCGTTCTGGACGGCCGCGGTGGCTCGGGTCGCGCTCGGCAGGGTGACGTGAAGCACGAGGATGCGGGTGTTGGGGAGCGCCGTCACGTCCAGGTCGCGGAGGGCCTGCTCGTCGGACATCGGGGTGGGGGACTGCTTCTGGATGGCCTCGATCACCCCGTCCGTGCGGATGAGCTGCGCCTCGGTGTCCAAGGAGAAGTCGATCGTCGCGAGCTCGCCGCCGGAGGACGTGTCGCCGTTGCGGATGTCCCGCACGAACACGCGCTGGAGGGCCTCGACGGGGGTGCCCTCGCTCACCTGCAGCCCGAGGCCGATGAACGTCCCGAGCAGCACGAGCAGCACGAGCGAGACCCGGTGCCGCCGGAGCAGCCCCAGGTAGCCGCGTAGCGGCACGTCCTGCGGGATCGAGGACCTCATGTCTGGTCCGGACCGGCGACCTTGGCCCGCCACATCAGGCCCACCGCTGCGAGGATGACGAGCAGCGAGGGGTCCACGGTGTTGTAGAACGGCGCCGTGATCAGGTGCATGGCCACCGAGCTCAGCCCGGCCGTCGCATAGATGGACCGCACCCAGAAATGTCGGAGCAGCTGGTAGATGAAGAACCCGAAGTAGCAGATGGCGCCGCCGAAGCCGCTGGCGAAGAGCACCAGCCAGAACTGACCCTGGGTGCCGAGCGGGGGTGGGGTGCAGCGTGGACACTGTGCCGTGGAGCCGGCGGCGATCGAGATCCAGTTCCCCGTGGGGTCCCGGGTCGTGCCGAAGCCGGTGACCGGCGAACCCTCCCAGGTGCTCACCAGGGTCTGGGTGCCCAGGTTGGTTCGCCCGGTGTTGCTGTTGCCGTTGTCGAGGCGCACGGCGACGAGGGCGCCGAGGGGCGAGAGGATGATGATCCCGGCTGCGAGGGATGCGGCCACCAGGCCGCCGAGCAGCACCAGCGGCCGTCCGTGCATGGCGGTACGGATGACGAGGAGCAGGCCGCATACGGTCAGGGCCAGCCAGAGCCCGCGGTTCAACGAGGAGATGATCGGGATGATGGCCAGGACGAGAACGCCCACGCCGACCAGGCGCCGCGCCTGGCTGGCCTTGTGGAACCAGCCGACGACGAAGAACGGCAGGGTCACCGCGCAGTTGACGCCCCAGGAGTTCGTGAACGGGAAGGGCGCGCTCGGCCGTCCCTGCTCGTAGCCGAGGAAGGTCTGGATCTGGGCGGCGGTCGGGTGGATGAGGTTCTGGATGAACGCGGACTTCCCATGGCTCCCCAGGACGATCTCCATGGCGGAGCGGAACTCGAACTTGGGGGCGGCCCAGCCGAGCAGGCCGCCGGCCACGATGACGATGAACATCGCGCCGATGGTCCGACAGAACCAGAGCAGTGAGAGCTCCTTGCGCATGTTGCCGACGTAGAGGAGCACGACCGTGGCGGCGATGAACCACAGGTAGCGGAACGCGAAGGTGAAGTACCGCGAGTGGCTCGTCGTCGTGATCGTCTCGGGGGCCGCGACCTGGAGCAGGAAGACGCCGATGGCCAGCCAGGCGAGGAACAGCAGCCAGATGCCGAACCCACGAGGCGCCCGTAGCCGGCCCCGCGCGCGCAGCTCGGCGGCGAGCGGGATGGCTATGCCGAGCGCGACGAAGGGGGCGACGCCGAGGGCCCACCACAGCGGGTAGAGGCTGAACAGCGCGACGAGCGGCCACCCGACGGGCAGGAAGCGTCGTCTCGGCGGTGCGGCGAGCGACTCGGTCTCGCGTGCTGCCACGTCGTGGCGCAGCGTCGATCCCGCACTCGGCGATGCGCTCATGGTGTCCCGTTCTCTGGTCCTGTGCGTCGTCCCGCCCCGTGACGACGTAGCGGGGAAACGATACCTCGCGCCAGTGAGGTGTTCGGTCCCGATGGCCCAAACCATCGCCACATCGTGGGCTGTGACACCCCATCCATGCGTCTCGCGCCGCGGGTCGTGACGCCGAGCGCCCCGCGGACGCGGGTCCACGGGGCGCTCAGGAGGGTTGGGGGCGGGGTCAGAGCCAGGCGGTCTGGGGAGAGGTGATGATCGACTTCATGGCACCGAGGCGTTCGGCGTCCAGCTCCCACGTGCCGAACCGGGTGTGCTGCCAGGAGTTGAAGTAGGACATCGCCACGACGTTGTGCGTCCGGCACCAGTCGAAGGCGTCACGCATCCACTGGGCCGCGGCCCCGGGGTGCTTGGGGTCGGTGCGGCAGCCGTACTCGGCGAGCACGATGGGGCGGCCGTTGGCGTAGGGCAGGACGAGCGAGAGCTTGTCGCCGAGAGCCCGCCACTGGAGGCCGTCGGTGGGGGACCAGGCGTTGTAGCAGTCGGTGGCGAAGACCTTGGTGGTCGTCGGCACCCAGTCGGCGGGCTTGCGGCCCGAGCCGGGTTCGAAGGTGAACTGCATGAGCACCGGGGTCATCGTGACGTTGGGTGCGAGCGAGGCGGCCAGCACGACGGCGTGGTCGTACATCGAGCGCCAGTCCTGCGCCTTCATCCCGGTCGGGCCTGCGTCGTTCTCCGGCTCGTGGTGCAGGGTGAGCATCACCGGCTGCTTGTCCGCAGCGAGGGCGGACAGCAGGTTGCGCAGCCAGGAGTCCTGCTTGCCGGAGGCCATGTTGGCCCAGGTGTCGGGAACCTTGGTGGACACGATCGGCAGACGTCCCTTGGCGTGGTCGTCCTTGACCTGCTGGAGGAGCCCCTTCTGGCTGTTGGGGACGAAGTAGCCACGGTGGCAGCCGAGGCGGTGGCCCAGCTTGCTCTCGAGGGTGCTCAGTCCGTAGCTGGCGACGACGGAGGCGCCGTAGAACACCTTGCCGTTGCCGGGGTCGCCCGCGAACCGGGCAGTGGCGGCAGCCGCCGCCATGGCGTCCTGTGGTGAGGTGGTGCGGCTGGCGTATGCCGTGGCCGGCACCGCAGTGGAGACGGCGAGGGCGCCGAGGGCGGCGCTTCCGCGCAGGGCTTGTCTTCTGGTGAGGGGAGTCATGAGCCGGGACCATATCGGTTCCATAACGAAAGTATCAATACCGTAACGGTCAGGGCGTCCATATGCTGGCCGGACACGTCGTCCACGTCGTCCGCTCCGGACGTGTCCGTTCGGATGACCCAGCCCCCATCCGAAGGGGTAGAACTTCGCGTTCTGGTCAGGCTGCCAGCCCCCGACGGGTATCGTCGCGGTGGGTCGTCCAGCGGTCGGGCCCGGTCCGGGAAGAGCGAGCAGGTTCGTTGCTACCGGACTTCGAAACCGTATACATACCAACGACTTTGGGGAATCGATGCGCTCGCAGAGCAAAGGATCCGGGGTGGCGTTCCGTCGTCCCTCGACGAGGGCGCACCGACGGGTCGGTCTGGTCACGGTGGCGGCCGTGCTGGGCCTGCTGTCCCTCGCACCGATGAGTGCAGCCCAGGCCGACGAGTCGGCGCCGACCGCATCCGCATCGTCGTCGACGACGACGGAGGCCACCACGTCTGCCCCGGCGGACCAGGCTGGTATGCCCGACCCGGCCACTGCGGCCACCACGGCCACCACTGCGGCCCCGTCGGCGCCCGCTGAGGACCCGACGACCCCGCCGTCGCCGGCCGCGTCCGACCCGCAGCCGGACCCGTCTTCGTCCGGCTCCGGCACGCCGCCGAGCCCTCCCGCCTCGTCGCAGCCGACCACCACGGCGCCGAACCGTCCGACCGTCGCCGCTGCGAAGGTCGCCTTCGTCCCCTCCGCGACCGACCTGAGGGTGGCGCTGGTCGGAAGGGTTCTCGTCGACAAGAACAAGAACAAGCGGGTCGATGCCGGTGAGGTCTACCGGATCAGCTGGAAGGTCACCAACACCACCGCCGAGGCGGCGACCCGGCTCGTCGTCACCACGGCGTCGGGAAGCACGACCTGCGCGGCGACGTCCCTCCCGGCCGGCGCCTCGACGACCTGCACGACCGTCCGCACGCTCTCCCAGACCGATGTCGACGCGGGCAGCGTCAGCGTCAGTGCGCGGGCCTCGGCAACGGTCGGCGGTTCCACCACGACGACCGGCTGGGTCCCGGCGCCGGTGTCCATCCCCGCGGTCCGTGGGCTGTCCGTGAGCCAGTTCTACAACCTGACCAGGGACGCCGACGGTGACCATCGGGTCTCGGTGGGCGACACGGTCGGCTTCGTCTACGACGTGTCGAACTCCGGCAACGTGACGCTCGTGTCGCCCTCGGTGACCAGCCGTCTGCTCCGGGACCGCGGCCTGGCCGTGATCTGCCCCAAGTCGACCCTGTACACCGCCGCGGACCGCCCCGGACAGACCGTCCGTTGCTGGTCGCCAGGGTTCGTCATCCAGCGGGGCCAGTGGGCCAACGGCAAGCTGGTGAACAGCGCCGTCATCTCGGCCACGGCCAAGGTGGGCGGGGCCCGCGTGAGCACCACCTCGACGCTGGTCATCTCGCCGATCGCCCAACGGTACGTGAAGGCCCCCAAGCCTCCCAAGCCCCCGAAGGCCCCCCAGCCCAAGCCGGGACTGCAGCTGGTGTCGCGCATCTCCCACGTCACTGACGAGTACTTCCACAACGGGTACACCGACACGGGTGACAAGGTCACCCTGCAGTTCGTCGTCTCCAACATCGGTCAGACCCAGCTGAGCAGGATCATGGTCACCGACACCCTGCTGGCCAAGCAGTCGATCGGCGTCTCATGCCCCGCCGCCAGCCTGGCGCCGCGCCAGTCGATGACCTGCACCGGGATGGCCCAGTACGTCGTCACCCGCCAGGACTTCTCCAGCGGCGCCCTGAAGACGGTCTCGGTCGCCCAGGCCTACGTCGACCTCACCGGCCGGACGATCGGCTCGCGCGCCAAGCTCGACCGGCCGTTGGCCGTCAAGCTGGCCCAGACCCTCGGCTCGTCCTCCTTGGCGATGACCGGCCCGAGCGGGCTGCCCGGCCTGGCGACGACGAGCGGTCTGCTCATCCTGCTCGGCTGTGCCTTCGTGCTCACCGCGCGTCGCCGCGCAGAGCCGCGCCTCGCGGTGGGGGTCGCCCCGCAGCGACTCGGCCGCCGACCGCGTCGACACTGACCAGCAACGAGTGCGCAGGCACCGACGCCGAGGGGCGGCGGTGCCTGCGTCGTCGTGGTCCGAGCCGCCGGGCCGAGTGGTCCGGCGGCTCGGTCACTGCCCGGCCGGTGGGGTCAACCGCCCGCCGGGTGGGATCAACGCCCGGCGTCCGCCCCGAGGGTGGCCCACCCGGGGGCCCGCCAGGCGTCGCCCAGCAGGGCCACCAACCGCGCGTTGTGCGACGCGAAGTGCGCGTCCAGGCGCGCCATCGTGGCCGGGTCCATCCCGCTTCGGGGTTCGGCGTTGTAGCGCTTGAAGTGCATCCCCTCGTGCGGGGGCAGGCCGAGGAAGGCCGCGAGGTCGGCGAAGGTCTGCTCCGGCTCGGTGAAGAACAGCTCCGAGCCGAGGACGTGGACCTGCTCGGCGGGGAAGTGCTCGAACCACCGCTCGAGCAGCACCGCATACTCACCGCGACCGACATAGGAATGGTGACGGTGGGAGAAGCTCTCGTAGGCCGGGTCGCGACGCATCAGCGCGACCTCGCCGGCGAGCCGTTCGGGCTCCAGGTCGAGCGCCCGCTCGAACGTCTCGTGCTCGAAGCCACGGGACAGCTCGTGCTGGTATGCCGAGTAGGCCCGCTCGACGGGGTCGCGCAACATCGCGACGAGCTTGACATCGGGCAGCTCACGGGCCATCCGTTCGGGCGCGAACGGATGGAACATGTAGTAGCCGCTCGCCTCGAACACGTGCGGCTGGTGACCGGCCGGGACGCGGTGCCGCGCCGCCGCACGGGTGGGGAAGTGACCCGCGTACCAGGCCGGACCGCGGAAGTAGCTCAGGTCGAAGTAGTTGATGCCCTTGTGGAACGTGGGACGCACGACGTCGGGGTGCTCCATGAGCGCCCGGAACAGCGAGGTGGTCCCACCCCGTGAGGCACCGATCATGATGAAGTCGGGGCGGACCCGCAGCGCGGAGGTGGCCGCCCCGCCGGCGACGTACAGACGGCGGCCGGCCCGCTGCAGGGGCGCGGGAACCGACTTGCGCAGCGAGGGCGCCATCAGCTCTCCTCCCGCTGCGGGTCGGCCGAGCCGGCTGGGTTCGCGGCGGCCTGGTCCACGGGCCAGCCCCAGCGCTCCCGCAGGGGCAGCCCGGTGATCCGTTCGGCCTCCAGGACCTCCTCGTACAGGGCGGTCCGGACCAGGTCGCGGTCCTCGTCGGCCAGCACCGGAGCCTGGTCGCCGAGCGGGGTGTAGAGCAGACGGTGGACGAGCGGTGACCGCTTCACCCGGCCCACGAGCGTCGCGTGGTCGTGGGTGCGCACGAGGTTCGCCGCCCTCCGGACCAGCCACGCCACGACCGGCACCCTGGCCCGGCTGGCCGGGAGCTTGGCCTCGAGGTCGCCCTCCGGCAGCTGGTTGCGGTCCAGACCCATCCAGTCGGTCAACCCGTCGAGGAAGCCCTGCGGGTCCTCCCGCAGGTCGTCGAACAGACCGACGAGGAGCAGGTCGGGGCCGTAGAACTGCCGGAACCGCCGCAGCTGGGTGCCGTAGCGCCCGTGCTCCAGCAGGTCCGGGAAGGTGCTCAGCGCCTCCCGGAAGGTGTCCGGGCCCTCACCGTGCTTGCGCATGTACAGGTAGGAGGAGAACGCCCGGGTGGCCGGATCCCGCAGGGTCGCGACGAGCCGGGCCTCGGGGATCACCTCGTGCATCCGCGACGGGGCCTGCGGGCTGGCCAGGTAGTCGGGGCAGACCTCGCCCACCGTCAGGTGCTGAGGACCACTGCCCCGGAACTGCTCGGCATACCACTGCGGTCCGCGGCTGTAGAAGCGGTCGAAGAAGTACAGGTCCTTGGCCTCGGACAGGTGGACCTGTGGATGGAGCGACAGCGCCGCGTGCAGCCAGGACGAGCCGGCCTTGTCCGGCCCGATGTAGACGAGGTTGGGCAGTCGCCCCCCGGTGGGGGTCATGACAGCCCCCGCCCGAAGCGGCGGGCCACGCCCAGCGCCTTGCGTGGGTCCACGCCGGTCGTGGCCTGGACGAGGGCGAGGTAGGCGTGCGGGGCGACCGGATATCGGCGAAGCGCCTTGCCGGTCAGCTGAAGCGCGGTCCGGCGGTGGCCCATCGAGGACTCGGCGAAGGCGATCTGGCCCAGGATGCGGGCGTGCCCGGCACGAGTCGTCGCCAGCTCGGGGTGCAGGTCGAGCAGGAAGCTCAGCGCCTCGCTGGTGTTCTCCGATCGCTGGAGGAACCAGGACTGGTTGTCCTTGCGGATGTCGGCGAGCGGCTCGCGGACGACACCGATGGCACCGGCCTGGGCCACGCGCAGGAGGAACTCGTAGTCCTCGGCGTAGCCGTGCGGGAGGTTCTCGGCATACTGGCCGGCCTTGGCGAACGTCTCCTTGCGCATGACGAGCGTCGAGGAGTGCAGCTCCTTGACCCGGTTGCGCAGCAGGGTCTCGTGGGAGATGCGGGGGGACCGGCCACGCCACTCGACCACCCGGCCGGGGAAGAGCAGCCGGATCCCGGACCCGACCGCGAGCAGGTCCGGCTCGTCGAGAAGGAGACGCAGCTGGGCCCGCAGCTTGCCGGGGTGCCACACGTCGTCGTCGTCGGAGGTCGCGACGAAGCCACCGCGGGCCACGTCCAGCCCGGAGTTGCGGGCCCCGGCGAGCCCGGGGTTGTGGGCGGTGTTCAGCATGACCGCGACGCTGCACCCGGGGCGGGCCAGCTCGGTGAGCGTCTGGTCGGGCTCCTCCTGGTCGTGGACGACGATGACCTCCATCTGGCCCGGGTAGTCCTGCCCGACGATGCCGGCGAGGGTCTCGCGCACGAGCTCGGGGCGGCCGCGGGTCGTGACGACGACCGAGACGAGCGGCCAGTCGCGACCCTCGTCCTCGGGACGTGGCTGCGCCTCAGGCACAGCGGTGTCGGTGCGGCGGCGGAACGGGCCGGTCAGGGCGCCCGCGAGCAGGACGGGGGCCGCGATGGCGGTGGCGGTGAGGCGTTGCGACGTGGGCATTGTTGTGGTCCAAGCGAGGTCGAGCCGCAGCGGGACGGTCCCGTGGGCGAATCGTGAGGGGTTGCCCGACAGGCCGTGGCTGCTGGGCAGGGCGATGGAGCGCGCGCCGATGTGGTCGAGCCAGGACGGCTCGAAGGAGATGTCGAGGTCGGACAGGACGCGCCGGACGCTGGCGACGGGGTCGGCGACGAGGTCCTCGTAGGCCAACGTCGTATGCCGGTTCGCGAGCCGGGCCACGACGGCGGACTCGGTCCGGGTCACGGTCCAGCGGGCCGCCGCCTCGGCGGCGCCGCGCCGGTCCATCTCGGTGGCGCCCGAGGTGCCCGCCTGGGGGCGGGCCACCTGACGTTTGCTCATCGAGAAGGCGACGCCGCGGACGTCGCGGACGACGGTGACCACCCGCAGGTCGACCCGTGGTCCACTCAGTGCGAGCGCCTGGGAGGGCCACTTGCTGGCATCCACGACGACGCGTGCGTCGGCGACCGAGAGGATCGCGGCATACAGCCGCGCATGCAGGTCCTGGTAGCGGGCCAGGTCGGGGCCGGGAGAGCGGCGCAGGCGCTGCACCAGGACCGCAGGCATCTGGCGTTGACGGGCCACGTGCGCCTGGAGGCGGGCCAGCTCGGCGATCAGGTCGGAGCTCCAGCCGCCGAACGCCACCTGGCCGACCTCGGTCCAGAACGGGCACTGGCTGAACAGCTCGCCACACCCGCAGCGCTCGTCGGCCACCGCAACCCGCCGGTAGAGGTCGAGCAGCTCGCCGACGTTGACGTGGCCGGGCATCGCCCCGAGCGTGCGCTCGAGCAGGGTGCTTCCCGAGCGGCCGGTGCCCGCGATGTAGATGACCGTCGGGGCGCCCTGGGGCGCGTTGTCGTCCGCACGGTCTTCACGACCAAGGGACCTGGTGTCCACGCCTGTCACGGTGTCTCTCGCCTCAAGCTTCACGTCGATGTCTTCCGGTCCGCGCCCGTCGGCCGAGGGTCGGGCCCTCGGCCGACGGGTCGGCAGACTTGGGCGCCTCGGGAGTGCGCGGTACCGCAATGAGTCAGGACACCCCCTCGGCGCCTGTTGGGGCACAGTCTAGGGACAAGGTCACGCCCGGCGCAGGCGGATCCCCACCTCGGGTGCTCGGCTCAGGCGCGGGGCGACAGGTCGACCCGTCGGCGACGCAGCTGTTCCAGCGTGGCACCCGCCGTCCGGTCCAGGGCGGCCAGCTCGTCCTCGTCGAGGCCGGCGCGCCATCCGGTCGCCACGGCGCGGGGGTCGCGGTCGAAGTTGTGCAGCCGTGCGGCGTCGGAGGACCCGTGGCCCTCCGGGGCCCAGCGCCTCTCCACCTCGGCGGTCATGGTCAGGCCGAGCACCGTGAAGAGCGTCCTCGCTGCGGCTGCACCTCCCGCGGCGATGTCCTCGTGGAACAGCACGGTTGCCCCGGTGGCGTCGATGCCCGGCAGTGCGATGTCGTGCAGGGCGGCCCAGAAGGCGCCCATGTCGGTGGCCGCATCCCCGCTCGGCGACAGTGCGCGCTCCTCACCGAGGAGGCGCCGGGCGATGGGGTCGAGCTCGTCCAGGTCCGGGCTCCAGCCCATCCGCCGGTAGCTGGCCAGGACCGCCCCGGGGTGCCGTACGACGATGACAGCCCTCGCGCCGGTGACCTCGGCGATGGCCGGCAGGGAGAGCAGGGCGAACGGGTCCTTGACGACGACCCGCGTCATGGGCAGCGGCGCGGCCCACTGGCGGGTGCCGTACCGGCTGTAGACCAACGGGTTCAGGCCCGCGTATGCGGTGCGCAGGGCGGTCCGCTGGCGGCCGGTGGGGCGGTGCAGGTCGGTCCAGCCGGTGAGGGTTCCGGCCAGGGCGTACTGGGAGCCGCGCGGGTTCATCGGCTCCCGGCCGGCCAGCGCCGTCCCCGGAGCCAGCGCCAGCTGACGGGCCACCCAGGTGGTGCCCGAGCGCGGCACTCCCGTGACGAGGATCGGCGCGCGGGTACGCGGGTTCGGACTCGGCGTGGCCATGTGCGTCATCCTGACACGCTTTGGTCTCGACCTGGCCGGACCGTTCTGTCCGGCAGCGGCGGGCGGGGTAACCTACCCGCAGCGGCGGTCGGGGGACCCTCTGCCCGCATCCTCTTCCTCAACCTGCGGAGTAGCCTCACCGTGCGCCGGATCGTCACCGTCCTGTTCCTTCCCCTCCTCTGCGTGCTCGCCGCCTGTTCCGGCGGCGGGGCCGCGCCCGGTCCCTCGGCGTCGACGAGCTCCACCAGCTCCACATCGACGCCGGCCGCCCCGACGAGCACGCCGTGCACCCTCTCCAGCCGGCTGGTTCCCTCGTGCGGGGTCATCTGGGGCGTGTCCACCCAGCCCGCGACCATGGCTGGCGTCGGCAAGGTCGAGGACCTCGTCGGCCGCACGTTCGACATGGTCTACCGCTACCACGACATCAAGCAGCCGATCCCGGACGACGTCGAGAAGGCGGCGGTGGCAGCCGGCCGGATCCTGCACCTGTCGATCGCCGCCCGCATCTACTCCAGCGACAACACCGTCGTCACCTACAAGGACATCGCTGCCGGCAAGTACGACGCGACCCTTCGGGCTCAGGGCAAGGGGATCGCCGGCCTGAAGGTCCCCGTCTTCGTCACCTTCGAGCAGGAGGCCAACCAGCACCGCAAGCTGGACGTGCGCGGCGATGCTGCGCAGTTCATCGCGGCCTGGAAGCACGTTCGCGCGGTCTACATCGGGGCTGGGGCGACGAACGCGGTCTGGACGTGGGTGATGACCGGGGCGCCGGAGAACCTTGCACGCGCGGGGGCGCTGTGGCCTGGCAACAGCGAGGTGGACTGGATCAGCTGGAACGTCTACAACGCTTCGGGCTGCAACAGCGGCCAGGTCAAGGCGGCCAACTACAAGTCGGTCGAGGCCGCGCTCTCCCCGTTCTACAACTGGGTCCACACCAAGGGCCCTTCGCTCGGGATCGACCCCAACAAGCCGATGATGATCTCCGAGTCCGGTTCGGTCCTCTACGCCAACGACCCGGCCCTGACGGCGGACTGGTACAGCCAGATTCCCGGCGTGCTCAAGCAGTACCCCCAGATCAAGGCCTTCACCCTGTGGGCGAGTGAGACGAGCCCCGCCTGCAACTACCAGTTCCAGGACGTCCCCTCGATCGCGGCTGCCGTGGCCAAGAGCGTGACCACCGGGCCATTCACCGAGCGGATCGCCCCGCTCAAGGCCTCCGACTAGCTCGACGAGCTCGCCCGTCGCGCCGGACGTGCGACCGGCTCGTCGGTCGTTCGGCCAGATTTGCGGGGGAGGTGGCTCGCAACCACCGGTTTCGGTCCAGGGATGGCAGAGGAAGACCTTAAGGTTTGCCTCGTCCGGCGGTGGTCCGGGTCCTTGTCTTCAGCAACGAGGCAACATGAGCAAACCCGCGTTCCCTGAGGGCGCACAGCCCGGCCGGTCGTCCCATGGTCGCCTCCTTGACCTCGTGCGGACCCCTCCGGCGACGCGGGGACGACCGTGAGCGCCCTGGGGGGGACCTGCTGGTCCTGCCCCGTCCGCCGGTCCGTCACAATGGTCCCCAGCAGGGTTGGCGCGTCACAGGATGGAGGGGAGCATGACCGAGTCGGCACGTCTGGTGTTCGTCGGGGGCCTGCACCGCAGCGGGACCACGCCGCTGGCTCGCACGATGGGGCAGCATCCGCAGATCAGCGGTCTCACCGGGACCGGGGTCAAGGAGGACGAGGGTCAGCACCTGCAGAGCGTCTATCCCAAGGCCAAGACCTATGGCGGCGCCGGGCGGTTCGCCCTGGACCCGCGCTCGCACCTCACCGAGTCCTCTCCGCTCGTGCGACCGGAGAACGCGGAGGTCCTGCTGCGCGAATGGTCGCCCTACTGGGACCTGGAACGCCAGCACCTGCTGGAGAAGTCGCCGCCCAACCTGGTGATGGGGCGGTTCCTCCAGGCGTTGTTCCCGGACTCGGCCTACGTCGCGGTGATCCGGCACCCGGTCGTGGTGGCGCTGTCGACGCACAAGTGGCGACGCCTGGCGGCCCGCAACGTGCGGATGCACACGACCTTCTACCAGCTGGTGGAGCACTGGCTGGCAGCGCACGAGACCTTCCTGACCGATCTGCCGCACCTGCGCCGGGCCCACGTGATGCGGTACGAGAACCTCGTCTCCGACCCGGCGGGGCAGCTGTCTGCGGTGGCGGGCCTGCTCGGTCTGTCCTCGCCGTTGGACAGCGGGTCCCTGCGGGCCACCCACAGCAACCGCTACGAGGAGCAGTGGGCGGCCATGGGCTCGGGCGGCCCGCTGTCCCGACGCAACCGCTCACGCATCGAGCGGGACTTCGGCGACGCCATCGCCCGATGGGGCTACGACGTCCAGGACCTGTCGGCGCTGCCGTCCGGTCCGGTCGTCCCGGCCTGACCGCACGCGCCCTCGCTCGTCCGGCGCTGGGCGTCGCTGCCCTCCTCCACCCCGTCTCGCCGCTCGGCCAGGCCACCTCACGATCCACACCCGGTGGCCGGCCGATGCGCCGTGCCATGCAGACGTGCGCTCGGCGCACAGAGATGGGAACCTGATGCGTACTGCATCCCGCGCCTGGCGCACCCTGCTGGTCGGCGTCACCGCCCTGGCGACGACGGTGGTCCTGCCGACAGCGGGCGCCGCGGTCACCCAGACCGCCCTCGTCGACGCGCTGCCCTCGAAGTTCACCCCGAACGTCGACGACGGCATCGTCGAGACGATCGCCAAGGTCGGCAACCGGGTCTACCTCGGCGGGACCTTCACGTCGGTGCGGAACCCGGACTCCGACACCCCGATCGCGCGCGCCAACATCCTGGCCTTCGACGCCACGACCGGCCTGGTCGACCAGACGTTCGTCCCCCAGGTCAACGGTGAGGTCGCCCAGATCATCGCCGGTCCCGGCGACAGCGTCTACGCCGTCGGCAGCTTCACCATGGTCAACGGCGTCTCGACCCGCATCGTCCGGCTCGACGCGGCGACCGGTGCGATCACGCCGGGCTGGAAGGGCTCGGTCAACAAGATCACCGCCTCGGTGGCGCTCGGGGACGGCGTTCTCTACCTGGCCGGCTCGTTCACCAAGTCCGGCGGCAACGCGCACGCCGAGATGGCGGCACTGGACCCGGTCACCGGCAAGGACCTGCCCTGGTTCAACGTCGGCTTCGCCGGCCGGCACGGCACCGGCCTCGCGCGAGCCGAGCTGTCCCCCAAGAAGATCGTGCTCAGCCCCAACGGACGGCAGATGGTCGTCATCGGCAACTTCACCTCCGTCACCGACGCCTCCGGAACGGTCGACCGCGACCAGGTGGCCCTGCTCGACCTCGCCCCGGGATCGGCGTCGATCAACCGCAGCTGGCGCACCCTGCAGTTCACCGGACAGTGCTCGACCAACGCGTTCGACTCGTGGGTGCGTGACGTCGACATCGACCCGACGGGCACCTACTTCGTGGTCGCCGCGACCGGCGGCAACGCCACGAGCAACGTCGACGGCAGCAAGGCGCTCTGCGACTCCGCCTCGCGCTGGGAGCTCAGCGGCACCGGCACGAGCGTCATGCCCACCTGGGTCGACCTCACCGGCCGTGACACCCTGCTGTCGGTGGCCATCTCCGGCGCCTCGGTCTACGTCGGCGGGCACCAGCGGTGGCTGAACAACCCGCTCGGCGGGGACAACGCCAAGGAGGGCTCGGTCCCCCGGCCCGGGGTGGCCGCCCTCGACCCGTCCACCGGCGTACCCATGTCGTGGAACCCCGGGCGCAACCCTCGCGGAGCCGGCACGTTCGCCCTCCTCGTCGCGGACAACGGCCTCTACGTCGGGAGCGACACCGACTACGTCGGCGACTACCACTACCACCCGGGGCGGGTCGCCTTCTTCCCGATCGCCTCGGGAACCGCCATCCCGCCGGACACCTCCGGCACCTTCCCCGGGCGGCTGATGGCGGTGGGCGGACTGGATGCCACGACCCGCTACGACGTGCTCTACCGCCTCAACACCGCCGGACCGGCCGTGACGGCGACCGACGGGGGACCCACCTGGGCCGCTGACAACACCGAGCCGTCGGCATACCGCAACTCCGGCAGCTCCATCTCGACGTACACCGGGACGGCCGGCCTGGACAGCACGATCCCCGTCGGCACGCCCACGACCTTGTTCAACACCGAGCGCTGGGACCCGGGCACCAAGAACGACGGCGCTGAGCTGAAGTGGGCCTTCCCGGTCGCCTCCGGGACGAGGGTCACCGTGCGCCTCTACTTCGCCAACCGGGCCAGCAGCACGGCCGGCGTCGGCTCCCGGAAGTTCGACGTCGCCATCGAAGGCACCCAGGTGCTGTCCAACTTCGACATCGTCGCCGCCACCGGCAACAACCGTGGCACGATGCGCCAGTTCTCCGCGGTGAGCGACGGGACCATCAACATCGACTTCGGCCATGAGGTGAACAACCCGATGGTCAACGCGATCGAGATCGTCCAGACCGACCCGGTGCCGCCGGGCTCGCCCGACCCGCACGCTGTGCGGTCGGTCCATGCGACGAGTGCCGCCTCGATCGGTTCGCTCGTCAGCACCGACAGCACCACGATGGACTGGGCCACGACGCGGGGTGCCTTCCTCGTGGGCTCGACCCTGTTCTACGGCAAGACCGACTCCACGTTCGACTCGCGCACCTTCGACGGGACGAGCTTCGGGCCGGAGGTGAAGGTGGACCCGTACAACGACCCGTTCTGGAGCACGGTCGACAGCGGGTCGGGGACCACCCAGACCTATCGCGGGGTCGTCCCGAACCTCTACGGACAGTTCTCCAGCGTCACCTCGATGTTCTACGCGAACCACCGGATCTACTACACCCTGTCCGGTCAGCCGTCGATGTACTCGCGGCTGTTCGTGCCGGAGTCGGGCGTCATGGCCGCCCAGGTGACGGTCGTCGACGGTCGCTCCTGGACCGACGTGGCCGGTGCCTTCGTGACCGGCAACACCCTGTACTACGCCAGCCGCACCAGCGGCGCGCTGTACTCGCTGACCTGGGACGGCACCAAGGCGACCGGTACCCCGACCCTCGTGGACAACCACAGCATCTGGGCCGCACGCTCGCTCCTGCTGGCAACCGACTCCCCGAACCAGGCGCCGGTCTCCGCATTCACCGTCAGCTGCCCGGAGACGACGCTGTCGTGCTCGTTCGACGGGTCCGCGTCGCGGGACCCCGACGGCACCATCGCGCGGTACGACTGGGACTTCGGCGACGGTCAGGTGGCCGCTGACGCGGGCCCGACCGTCCACCACACGTATGCCGGCGTGGGGCCGCGACAGGTCACGCTGACCGTGACCGACAACGGTGGCGCCTCGACGGTGGTCTCCAGGACGGCCGACCCGACGGCTGTCCCGGCCACCATCGCCTTCCGGGGTGCCTCCCAGGGCCAGGTGACCGGCACGAACACCATCACGGTCACCGTGCCTGCCCAGGCCCGCGCCGGCGACGGGCTCGTGCTCGTGCAGTCGATCAACGTCGGTTCGGCCAGCTCGACCGACCCGGCGGGCTGGACGTTGGCGCGCACGATCACCAACGGGACCGCTCTGGTCACCAAGGTCTACTCGCGGGTGGCGAGGGCTGACGACGCCGGCTCGGCCGTGACCATCCCGTTCAGCGCCACCGGCAAGATCACCGCCGCCGTGCTCGCCTACCAGGGCACCGACCTGGTCAACCCGATCGGCGCGTCGGCCGGTGCCGTCGACTCGGCCACCTCCTCGCACGTCACGCCCGAGACCGTCGTCGGGACGCCCGGCAGCTGGGTGCTCAGCCTCTGGGAGGACAAGGCCAACGTGGCCACGTCGGTGTGGACCACCCCGGACCAGACCGCCACCCGCTCCACCGTGGTGGGGGGTGGGGGTGGGGCCATCACCCAGGTGCTGGCCGACTCCGCAGCGCCGGTCGCCACCGGTGCCTCCTACGGCAGCCTCACCGCCACGACCAGCTCCACGAGCCTGAAGGGTGCCACGGCCACCCTCGTCCTGGCCGCCAACCCCGTGCGCCTCAACCAGCAGCCGACGGCCTCGTTCACGGTCGACTGCCCAGCGACGACGCTCACCTGCTCCTTCGACGGGTCCGCCTCCAGCGACCCCGACGGCAGCCTGGTCAGCTATGCGTGGGACTACGGCGACGGCCAGACCGCGAGCGGCACCGTGCCGACCGCAAGCCATGTGTATGCCGCGGCGGGGACGCGCCAGGTCAGGCTCACCGTGACCGACAACGAGGGGGCGGCCTCCTCCCTCACCCACGAGGCCGACCCGACACCGACGCCGGCGACGATCGCCTATCGCGACGGGACCCAGACGATGGTGCAGGCGGCCGACGTCACCCTCGTCGAGCCGTCGACCGTGCAACCCGGGGACGGTCTGGTCCTGGTGACCTCGTGCAACAACGGAGCGGCCACCTCGGTGGACCCCGCCGGCTGGACGCTCGCGCGGACCGTCAGGAACGGGTCGGCGATGGTCACCAAGGTCTACTCGCGGGTCGCCGAGGCCGGTGACGCCGGGACCTCGGTCAGCGTGCCCTTCAGCCAGTCGGGCAAGATCTCGGCGGCGCTGCTCGCCTACTCGGGCACCGATCCGGTGAGCCCGCTCGCCGCCGCTGCCGACGCTCTGGACAGCGGTACGTCGGCCCACGTCACGCCCCAGGTCACGGTCGCAACCGCGGGGTCGTGGGTGCTCAGCCTGTGGCAGGACAAGGCGAACCTGGCCGCCTCGTCATGGAGCACGCCCGCGGAGGTGACCCCCCGCTCCACCCTCGTCGGTGGTGGTGGTGGGGCCATCACCCAGGTCCTGGCCGACTCCGCTGCGGTCGTGGCCCAGGTCCCGTATGGTGGCCTCACGGCTACGGCGAACACGACGAGCGTCAAGGGGATCACGGCGAGCTTCGTGCTGAAGGCGGGATGACCAGCACGACCAGTTGAACGGCCCTGACCTCGCATTCGGCGGGGCTGGGGGTCGCGGGGGTGACCTCCCTTCTGGGGAGTCGGGAGGCACCGCCGTCAAGTGATCCGCCTCCTCGGCAACGGGGAGGCGGATCACGGCGTTCAGGGCCGGGGGTCGGGGTCGGGTGCGCCGCCCGGCCAGCGCCGGCGTCAGTCCGGTGGGCTGGGGGCCGAGGTCGCCGCCTCGCGCCGACCCGCTGGGCTACCGCGTCGTGAGGCCAGGGCCGGCAGGCCGTGGCGGCGTCGGACGACCATCCAGACGACGGGTGCGACGAGCAGGGCGGCGACCAGGATGTATGCCGTCTGGGTGTTCGGGATCTCGAAGAGCTTCAGGGACGAGGCCAGCAGGACGAAGGCGAGGGCTCGACGAACGAGCCCGCCGGGTGCCCGGGAGGACAGCTGGGCACCCAGGAAGACGCCCGGGACGCTGCCGAGCAGCAGCGAGGCGGTGAGTGAGAGCTTGAAGTCGCCGAAGAGGATGTGGGCCAGCGCTGCTGAGGCGACCAGTGGCACGGCCTGGACCAGGTCGGTGCCCACGAGCTGGTTGGCCTTGAGGGTGGGGTACAGGGCCATCAGGGCGATGATGATGAGCGACCCCGAGCCCACCGAGGTCATGCCGACGATGACGCCGCCCGCCACGCCGAGCGCGATGGTGGGAACCTTGCGAACGACGACGGCGGGCCGGTCGGTCGGCAGCGGGGGCAGACGGCCGTTGCGTCGTCTGGCCCGCTCGATGAGACGCAGGTAGGCGCGGACCGCCAGTCCCAGGGCGGCGACCAGCAGCGCGACGCCGAGCGCCCGCTGGGTGATCACCTGGACCTGCTGGCCCTCACCCAGCAGCTTGATGAAGAAGACACCGGCGAAGGCCGAGGGGATCGAGCCGACGCAGAGCCACTTGACCAGGTCGAGGTTGACCGTGCCCCGTCGCAGGTGCACCCAGGAGCCGACCGGCTTCATGACGGCCGCCGCGACGAGGTCGCTCGACACCGCAGTGAGCGGGGGGATGCCGAAGAAGAGCACGAGGACCGGTGTCATGAGCGCCCCACCGCCCATGCCGGTGAGGCCCACCACGATGCCGATGCCGAAGCAGGCCAGGGTGAGCAGGAGGTCAATGTGCATGCGTTGCTCCGGTGATCCAGCCACCTCGGAGGAGGTGGTCGAAGACGGCGCCCGTCGCCTCGGCGACGTCCATCGTCGACGTGTCGACGCGAAGGTCGGCGTCCTCGGGTGTCTCGTAGGGGTCGGAGATCCCGGTGAACTCCGGGATCAGTCCAGCGCGGGCCTTGGCGTACAGGCCCTTGAGGTCGCGGCGCTCGCACTCGGCGAGCGGGGTCGACACGTGCACGAGGACGAAGTCGGCACCGGCCTGCTCGGCCATCGCGCGCAGCTCGGCGCGGATCGCGGCATACGGCGCGATGGGCGCGCAGATGGCGATGCCGCCGTGCCGGGCCACCTCGGCGGCGACGTAGCCGATCCGGCGCAGGTTGACCAGCCGGGACTCGCGGTCGAACCCCAGGCCCGAGGAGAGCAGCTGACGGACGACATCACCGTCGAGCAGGCTGACGGTGCGGGTGGTCTCCTCCGCGATCCGGCCGGCGAGGGCGCGGGCGACGGTCGACTTGCCCGAGCCGGAGAGTCCGGAGAACAGCAGGACCAGCCCGCGACGGGCTCGCGGTGGGCGCCAGGCCTCGATCCTGGCCAGGTCCTCGGGCGCGAGGACCTGGGCGTGCGTGACGTCGGCCGGGCCGGGCTCGTCCAGGTGCGCGCGGGCTGTGCGCCAGGCATCCGCGCCGGCACTGCCGTCGCCGGCGCGGAGCAGGCGCAGGCCGCCGGCGCCGCGGATGCCGGTGAACCCGTCGCGGAGCGCCTCGAGAAGGAGGGCGTCGCTGTCCGGGTCGCGCCAGCTGATCGGGGCGCTGCGCACGGTGGCACCCCCGAGCCGGGCGGCCAGACCGTCGCCGAGCGCCAGCATCGTGGCCGCGGGCACCCCGTCGGTGACGGACGGGTGGTCGGGGACGAGGACCAGGGTCGCCGGGCCGGATCCGGTGAGGTCGTCGGCCACGGTGACCGGCCGGGACAGCACGACCACGTCGCTCCAGGGCGACTCGAGGTCGGCGGGGGAGAGGGCACGGTCGCGCCCCGCGCCGCTCTCCCGGCGGCGACGCGCGACGAGCCGGCCGCGGACGACCGGCAGCGCCGGGTAGGCAGTGTCGGCTGACACCGGGTCCGGGGCACCGTCGGCGCCGGTGACGGTGACAAGGGGTCCCACCAGCTCGCCGAGCGGTGTCTGCTCCTCGTCGACGAGCACCAGACCGGCTGTCCGCTCCGGACCCGCCTGGGCGGCGCCGAGACGCACGCCGGTGAGCTCCCCGTCCGCGGAGGCGGTGACGGTCTCACCGAGCACCTGCCCCGCAGGCAGCAGACCCAGCAGGACCAGCTCGAGGTCACGGACTGCCCGAGCGGAGAGGACCAGGGTGGCTCCCCGGGCGTCGACGGGTACGTGGGGAGGCGCCGCCGAGATCGTGTCGACGGCGCCTGACGGAGTGTCCCCCTGTGTCGATGGCACCCGACAAGGGTAGTTGAGCCAGCGTGCGGGCGCGTCCGCTTGTCCGGACAGGGTGGCCGGCGGTACCGCGCTCGAGAGCCCCGACCCCTCTGGACCGGGGCAGTCCGGGCGCGTCGGGGATGTCCGCGGGGCGAACTAGAGTTGTGGTCGATGCCGCATCTTGCCCCGCTCGTTGACGCCTTCGCCAACGACCCCACTGTCTCCGCCCTGCTCGCCGAGCTGCGCTCGACGACGCCCGGCAGCGCCGACGTGTCCGTCGCGCCGGGTGCGCGCTCGCTCC
>JAICMC010000113.1 GCA_025929465.1 Nostocoides sp. | reverse complement strand
CGCATCGCCTCCGGGCTCGGGCCGATGAAGGTGACGCCGATCCGGGCACAGACCTCGGCGAACCCCGGGTCCTCCGCGACGAAGCCCCAGCCGACCCAGGCGGCATCGGCCCCGGTCTGCACGAGGGCCTTCTCCAGCACGGCGTAGTCGAGGTAGGGCCGGTCGGCGGCCGGGCCCAGGTTGTAGGCGATGTCCGCCTCGCGCACGAACATGGCCCGGCGCTCACCCTCGGTGTGCAGCGCGACCGTCTCGATCCGGTGGCCGTCCCGCCCGGCCGCGGCGTTCAGGTCGCGCACGGCGTGGATGAGCCTCATGGCGGCCTCGCCCCGGTTGACGATGGCGATGCGCGAGAACATGGGTGGGGACCTCCCGGTCGGCGTCGGCGGTGGCTCGTCGGCGGGTCTGACCCGCCGCTGCCGAGCCTGCCACCAATCGGTCCCAACCGGCGAGTAATGCCGGTCGGAGCCGCCCGCGTCGGGGGACGTGCCCGGTCAGCGGCGGGCGATGCGCAGCCAGGTCTCCACGACGGTGTCGGGGTTGAGCGACATCGTCTCGATCCCCTCGTCGACGAGCCAGTCGGCCAGGTCGGGGTGGTCCGACGGTCCTTGGCCGCAGATGCCGACGTACTTGCCGGCCTTCAGGCAGGCCTTGATCGCCAGGCTCATCATCGCCTTGACGGCCGGGTCCCGTTCGTCGAACGAGCCGGCGACGAGGGCCGAGTCGCGGTCCAGGCCCAGCGTGAGCTGGGTCAGGTCGTTGGAGCCGATCGAGAAGCCGTCGACGTGCTGAAGGAACGCCTCGGCGTTGACCGCGTTGGAGGGGACCTCGCACATCATGACGACCTGCAGACCGTTCTCCCCGCGTCGCAGCCCGTTGGCGGCCAGCAGGTCGATGACCCCTTCGACCTCGGCGACGGTCCGGACGAAGGGGATCATGACCTTGACGTTGGTGAGCCCCATGTCATCGCGGACGTGCTTCAGGGCCGCGCACTCCATGGCGAAGCACTCGGCGAAGTCCTTCGACAGGTAGCGCGAGGCCCCGCGGTACCCGATCATCGGGTTCTCCTCGTGCGGCTCGTACCTCGCGCCCCCGAGCATCCCGGCATACTCGTTGCTCTTGAAGTCCGACATCCGCACGATGACCGGCTCGGGCGCGAAGGCGGCGGCGAGCATCGAGACGCCCTCGGCCACCCGCTGGACGAAGAAGTCGCGCGGGGAGTCGTATGCCGCGATGAGGCTCTCGATCTCGGCCCTCAGCTCCGGTTCCTGGGCGTCGAGCTCGAGCAGGGCGCGCGGGTGGATCCCGATCTGCCGGTTGATGATGAACTCCAGCCGGGCCAGGCCGATCCCCTTGTTGGGGAGCCGGGCGAACTCGAAGGCCTGGTCGGGGGTGCCGACGTTCATCATGATCCTGACCGGGATGTCCGGCATGGCGTCCAGGGCGGTCTCGGACACGGAGAAGTCGCGCAGGCCCTCATAGACCCGTCCGGTGTCGCCCTCGGCGGCCGAGACGGTGACCTCCCGACCCGGCGCGAGCGCCGTGGTGGCCGACCCCGTCCCGACGACGGCCGGGATGCCGAGCTCGCGGGCGATGATGGCCGCATGGCAGGTCCGGCCGCCTCGGTTGGTGACGATCGCACTGGCCCGCTTCATGACCGGCTCCCAGTCCGGGTCGGTCATGTCGGCGACGAGGACCTCACCGGTCCGGAAGTCGTGCATCTGCTCCGCCGAGGCGAGCACCCGCACCGGGCCGGCGCCGATCTTCTGGCCGATCGCCCGTCCCTCGGCGAGCACGGCCCCGCTGCGGTCGTCCATCGAGAAGCGCTGCAGGGTCGAGCCGTTCTGCCGTGACTTCACCGTCTCGGGCCGGGCCTGCAGGATGTACAGCTGACCGTCGATCCCGTCCAGGCCCCACTCGATGTCCATCGGCCGGCCGTAGTGCTCCTCGATCTTCAGGGCGTGCTGTGCCAGCTCGGTGACCTGGGCGTCGGTGAGGCTGAGCCGGGCCTGGTCGGCGGCCTCGACCGGGACGAAGTCGATCGAGCGGCCCACCGTGGAGTCGGAGGTGTAGACCATCTTGGTCGCCTTGCCCCCGACTCCGCGCTTGAGGACGGCGGGCCGGCCGGCCCGCAGGGCGGGCTTGTGGACGTAGAACTCGTCGGGGTTGACCGCGCCCTGGACGACGGCCTCGCCGAGCCCGTAGCTGCTCGTCACGAAGACGACGTCGGGGAACCCCGACTCGGTGTCGATGGTGAACATGACGCCGGAGGCGCCGATGTCGGACCGCACCATCCGCATGATGCCGGCGGACAGCGCGACCGACGCATGGTCGTAGCTGGAGTGCACCCGGTAGGCGATGGCCCGGTCGTTGTAGAGCGAGGCGAACACCCGCTTGACAGCGAGGAGCACGTTGTCGATGCCGCTCACGTTGAGGAACGTCTCCTGCTGCCCGGCGAAGGAGGCGTCGGGCAGGTCCTCGGCCGTGGCGCTGGACCGGACCGCCCAGCTCACCTCACCGCTCGTCTCGGCCACGAGCTCGTCGTATGCCGTGCGCAGCTCGGCCTCGAGGTCGGCCGGGAACGGCTGCTGCTCGACGGACTCGCGGATCGTGGCGCCGGCCTCGGCCAGGGATCGGGTGTCCTCGACGTCGAGGTCGTCCAGGATGGCGTTGATCCGGTCGGCGAGCCCCTCGTGGGCGAGGAACCGGCGGTAGGCCTCGGCCGTCGTCGCAAAGCCGTTGGGCACCCGGACCCCGGCGTTCGACAGGTGCTGGACCATCTCCCCCAGCGAGGCGTTCTTGCCGCCTACGGTGTCGACGTCGGAGAGGCCGAGGTCCTTGAACCAGGCGATCGTGCTGCTCACGTGGGGTTCCTTCCGGGGGTGCGGTGCGGCATACGCCAGGGGTGGAGGTCAGGAGTCGCCGAGGCCGCGACGTTGCATGATGTAGGCGGCCATCTCCTCGACCGACATCGTCGCAGAGTTCAGCGAGGGGATCCGGTGGCTGCGGTAGAGGGCCTCGGCCCGACGCAGCTCGAAGCTGCACTGCCCGAGCGAGGCGTACGACGAGCCGGGGCGGCGCTCGCCCCGGACCTGGCTGAGCCGGGCTGCGGTGGACAGCAGCCCGAAGCACCGGTCGGCGAGGCCGCGGATCGGCCGGGGCAGCTCGCCGTCCTCGAAGTCCTCCTCCACCAAGGGGTAGTTGGCAACCCGGAGGCCGTGCTGAAGGGCGAGGTACATGGACGTCGGCGTCTTGCCGCACCGGGACGGCGCGACGAGGATGAGGTCGGCGCCTGCGAGGTTGCGCACGCTGGCGCCGTCGTCGTGCTCCATGGCGTACTCGATGGCCTTCATCCGGGCGTCGTAGCGACGGGTGTCCCCGACCCCGTGCAACGCACCGACGTCCCGGGTGGCGTTGACGTGGAGCACCCGCTCGACCGTGTCCAGGTGGGACCCGAACAGGTCGATGAAGGCGCACCTCGTCTGCTGCAGCGCGGTCCGGATGGCCTCGTCGGACACCGTGGAGAAGACGAGTGGCACGACGGTGTCGGTCCGCGCCGAGTCGAGCTCGGCAACCACCGCCCGGGCCTGCTCGACGGTCTGGATGAACGGGATCCGACGCCGCGCGAAGGCCAGGCCGGGGAACTGCTGCAGCATGAGGTTGCCCAGCGTCTCGGCCGAGATGCCGGTGCCACCGGCGACGAAGAAGACCGGGATCCGCACGGTCGTGGCGTCCGGCGACGTCGACCCGTCGACTCCCCGTGCAGTCACCGGCGCGCTCCTCGCAGACGTGTCCCGGCTGCTCAGCCCGGACGCAGGCGAGTCTAGAGCGGCCCGGCGGCGGTCGGCCACCGGGCCGTCCGCCGACTCAGGCGAGCGTGGTCGTCAGCTCATCCTGAGAGCGATCGTCCACATGGTCCCCCTGGTGCTCGTGCCGGCGCTCCTGGCGGCCAGGGCGCCATAGTCCGGACCGCTGAGCGGGCCCCCGCTGTCGGCGCTGACCGACGACAGGTGGGTCGTACCGGCCCCGATCCTGGTGTCCCGGGCCTGCACCGAGGCCGGCAGGGTCCACGACGTCGCGGTGGAGGACTTGTCCGACCACAGCGAGACGGCCCAGTCCCCGGGGTCGCCCGAGACAGCGGGGGTCGTGTGGGTGGAGGTGAACTGGTCGGTGGCGGTGCTGAAGTTGTGGATCGGCTGGGACTGGTCGACACCGGCATACGCGAGCAGCTCCGAGGTCCACTTCGCCGACGCGGACAGGTTCACGGCGACCGAGCTGCCCACGTCGGCCGCGGTCGCGAGCTTCCACCAGACAGTCGAGGCCAGGCCTGCCGCGTTCGCGGTACCGAGCCGGGTCCAGCCCGCCGGGTCAGCGGCGACGGCTGCGGTGTTGACGTAGCTGGTCTGCATCAGCAGGAGCGCACCGGGCTGAACGCTCGCCGGGACCTGCACCTTGGCCGTCGTGCCGCTGCCGGCTGACCCGGCCGAGGCGAGGTACCCCGGCGGGGGCGGAGCCGGGTTGACGGCGTCCATCTCGACGCGGTCGATGTCGCCGGTGAAGAAGTCACAGGTGACGGCGACCTGGTCGCAGTTGGTCTTCCCACCGATGGTCAGGGGGACGGTGTTGCTGATGTTGCCGCTCTGGCCCGTCGTGCGCCGGGTGAGGGTGCCGTCGATGGTCATGGTCACCTCGTTGGCGGTGCGGGTGCACGTGATCGCGTGCCAGTTCCCGTCGTCGAGCAGGATCCCGGAGTTGACCAGCACGCCGTTCAGCTGCCCGTTCGGGAGGACTCCCCGGAACAGGCAGGTCAGGTGGCCCATGGGCTGCTCGATCTTGAAGTAGCCACCCTTGGCGCCGTGCTGGCCCTTCTGGATGATGTTCCCGAAGTCGCGGGTGGTGCGGTAGGTGAAGGAGATGCTGAAGTCCCGGTTCTCTGGGTTCAGGGCCGCAGAGTCCACGGTGACGAGGCGGGGGGTGTCGGCGGGCGTCTTGTTCGGCGGTCCGTACGGATAGGTGTAGAAGGTGCTCGAACCCTGCACCTGCCCGGTCCGGATCACGTTCCCGACCGCACCGTCCAAGTGGCTCGGGCCGCTGTCCTTCGCGACGGACGCCCCTGGTGGCTCGTTCATCTCCCAGTCCGCCACGACGCTCATTCCCGAGGGCGGGGCGGCCTGGGCGGCCATCCCCCCGAGTGGCGCGAGCAGCACAGATGCGACGGCAATTCCGACAACAGACCGCTTCATGAGTCCCCTCCAGTTTCGTCCAAGATTCTTCCCCAAGTGATCCGCGCTCAGGGTAGCCGCGTGGGACGACATTCGGTGCGGGTATCTGCCGAAGGCGACTCGGTCGGCTGGTTCACCGCGCAAGCCGGCTCTGAGGGGGTTCTGAGATCGTCACCGCAGGCTCGGCCCCGTGTCGCTCGATCCCGAGTCCCCAGCCCCCCGGTCGCCCGATCCCGTGACGCCAGGAATCGGTGTCCAGCCGGTCTGGCCGTGGGCGCTGCGCGAGACCCTCGATGAGGCCCTGGGACGAGCCCAGCGCCCCGACCCGGTCGAACCGGGCACCGGCGGGCCGGCAGGGAACGCCCGACTCACCGCCTGGACCGGCGCCGTCCTCTTCGTCCTCCTCGCCGTCGAGGGAATCACCCTGCTCGATGTCCGGGGCCTGATCGGCTGGCACGTGGCCGTCGGCAGCCTGCTCATCCCCCCCGCCCTGCTCAAGACGGCGACCACAGGCTGGCGGGTCGTGCGGTACTACCGAGGTTCGCCGGCCTACCGGCTCGCCGGACCCCCGCCCATGCCGCTGCGCGTGCTCGGTCCCGTCGTGGTCGCCTCGACCTTGGCCGTGCTGGGAACGGGCGTCCTCGTCGTCTGGCTCGGGCCTGAGCGCGGTCGCGGCTCACTCTGGGGGACCCCCGTCAGCGCCCTGTTCCTCCACCAGGCCTCGTTCGCGGTGTGGCTCGCGGCGACCACCCTGCACGTGCTCGGCAGGGCCGTGCCTGCGCTGCGGATCCTCGGCGCTCGGGTCACGCCCGGTGTCGTCGGGGGGCGACTGGCACGCTCAGCGGCTCTGGTCCTCGTCGCCTGTCTCGCCGCCTGGCTGGCCGTCGTGCTGTATGCCGCGGTTCCCGCCTGGCAGCACGACCTCCCGTTCGGTCACCATCACGATGGCGGGTGACGGACTGGGTCTGGCTCATAGGTGCGCGGCGTCCAGGGCCGCCTGCAGGCTCTGGGCGTACGCCGTGCTGGTGAAGGTGGCGCCACTCACGAGGTCGATGTGCGCCGACTGGGCGGCGAGCGCCTCCCGGCGCAGCTCCGGAGCGGCGCTGGCGCTGATCGCGACCGACGTGCCCGAGCTGTCGGTGAGGTGGAGCGCGACGACGTCGGTGATCCGGGTGCCCTTGTAGTCCACGGCGACCTGCACGCTGCCGTACTGGGTCTGGATACTCGGGCCCTGGACGACGTGCGGCACGGCAGCCGGTGCCGTCGCGGCCTTACCGGGGTGGCTCCGGGGCGCCGACGTCGTCGGCACGGCTGCGGCTGGCTGTTCCTCCGGCGATGGCCGGCCCCGCCCCACGGCGACGGACGAGGCGACCACTGGGCGCAGGCCCTCGATCCAGGACACGGTGAGTGCACCGGCGCTCGCGACACCGACGGCGAGCGCCGTGACGGCCCTCACCAGCCGAACCTCTCGTCGTGGGTCTGCGCGACCGGGACGCCGGCTGCGCGCAGTGAACGGTCGACGAGGTCCATCCATGGCGGCGGCCCGCACACGTACACCTCATGCAGGACGAGGTCCGGTACGAGCTGGGCCAGACGCCCGGGGTCATCGGCGCCGTGGACCGAGGCTGGGAACCACGAGCCGCTCTGGACCGGTCCGGTGAGCAGGACGAGACGGTGCCCGGCGCGTCGGCAGAGGGACTCCACCTCCTCGACGAGGACGTGCGCACCCCGGCTGTCGGCTCGCAGGATGACCGTCACGTCCCCGCAATGGGCGGTGCCTTGGCGGACCAGCTCCTCGAGCAGCGCACGGATCGGGGTGACACCGATCCCCGCGGCGAGCAGCAGGACCCGGTGCCGGACCCGGGAGGCGGTCGTGAACGAGCCGTAGGGGCCCTCGACGAGGACCCGGGTCCCCCGGCCCAGACGCGCCACGCGGCCGGAGTGGTCGCCGAGGTCCCGCACGGTGATGCGCAGCCGGGACCCGTCGGGGTGGGCCGAGAGGGACCATGGGTGGGCAGTGGCCCACAGGCCGGCCGTGACGAAGCGGAAGCCGAGGTACTGACCCGCCCGGACCGGCATCCGGTCCAGGTCGCGGCCGGTCATGACCACCGACCAGGTGCCCGGGGCCTCGGGCACGACGCTGTCGACGTGCAGGTCGTGCCGGACCGTCCGGTAGGCCGGCACGACGACACGCCACCACACGACACTGGCCGCGACGAACACGTAGAGACCGACCCAGTAGGTCCGGACCAACGCGGAGGCGGTCAGGTCCGAACCGATCGAGAGCTGGTGCGGGATGGCCAGCCCGACCGCCAGGTAGGCCGTGAGGTGGACCAGGTGCCAGCGCTCATAACCGAGGGCGCGCAGCGCGGCGCGGACCGAGGTCACGGCGACGACGACGAGCAGCGCGGTGGAGATCGTCGCCGTGAGCATGTCCGGGACCTGGCTGATCATCCGGAGCGGCTCGACGATCCAGCCCAGCCACGGGGAGAGCCTGTCGCGCGCGGCATACGAGACGACGAGGGCCTCGACGTGGACGAGGACGAGCGGCAGACTCGTCCGGCCGAGGATTCGGTGCGCCCGAAGCGCCCGGTCCATCCCGTAGACACGGTCCACCCAGGGGATGCGCGCCGCGAGCAGCACCTGCAGGAGGAGCGCGTCGACGGCGAGCAGACCGGTCACCCGGCCGACGGCATCCAGGATCTCGGACACCGAGCCCGAGGCCAGGGCCCGGCTACCCCCGTCGTGGAGGAAGACGACGACCACGGCGACGGCGGCGAGCACGGCGACGGACTCCATCAGGTCGGCCGCCCGACGCTGCCACCGACGATGGTCCCGGCCGGCGCGCAGCGCGCCGGCAACGCGTTGCCGGCGCCGAACTCGTGCCTGGGGTGACACCCTCGCCGTTGCCATCAGTGCATCCTCGGCGTCCGGTCTCAGAAGGATCTGAGCCATGACTGGCATGCTCGACCTCGTGTCGACGACCGCCGGGCCCCGCCTCCTCCTCGTCGAGGACGACCCGGCCCTTTCGAGCATGCTCGCCGAGATCCTCGGCGGGGAGGGGTATGCCGTGTCGGTGGCGCGCGACGGTCAGGCCGGACTGCACCTGGGCCTGGTCCAGGAGTGGGACGTCCTCGTCATCGACCGCGGCCTGCCGGCCGTGGAGGGGGTGGCGCTCGTCGGCCGGCTCCGGGGCCGGGGTGTCACTGCCCCGGCGCTGCTCCTCACAGCCCGAGGGACCGTCGCCGACAAGGTCGAGGGCCTGGACGCCGGAGCCCAGGACTATCTGGTCAAGCCGTTCGACGTCGAGGAGCTGCTGGCCCGGCTGCGCGCCCTGCTCCGCCCCATGGCGTCCTCCCGCGCCGAGCTGCCGGTCGGTGGGCGCTTCCTCGTCGTCGGGGAGGGACGGGTCACCGGCGGTGGGGACGACGTGCAGCTGTCACGCCGCGAGTCACTCCTGCTGGAGACGTTCGCGGCGTCCCCCAAGCGGGTCTTTCCCCGCGAGGAGCTGCTCGCCCGGGCGTTCGACAACGCCGACACCCTCGGCGCCGTCGACACCTACGTCTACTACCTGCGCCGCAAGCTGGGCAAGACGGTCATCGACACGGTCCACGGCATCGGCTACCGCCTCGGGTCCGGCTGACCGATGTGTCCCTCCGCTGCCCGGTCCACGTCCCCGAGCGACCCGGCGCGGGCCGCCCTGAGGTCCGCCGCGAGGGCCATCGCCCTGCAGATCGGTCTGGCCGCCGCAGTGCTCGTCCTGCTCGCGACGGCGGGGGTCGGCGTCCTGTTCGACCGCGCGCAGTCCCACGACATCACCGCGACGCTCCAGGACGTCGCCACGACCGCCGACGACGCCGGCGACCCACCCTCCGGTGTCTGGCTCGTCGTCGACCGCGGTGACGCGGTGACGAGCACCCCGTCGACCCCGGCCGCCGTCCGCGAGGCCGCCGCCGTCCTCGCGGCCCGCCGCACGGGGCCCTCGGGGCCCAGCCGGGTGTCGGCGCGGGGGGTCTCCTGGCCGGCCTGGGTGTCGGTCCGCGACAACGGGAGGGTCGTGGCCGTCTACGACATCGCGCGGCACCACGCGGAGGAGCGGCGGCTGCAGCGGGCGGCGGGGTTGACCGGAGTCATCGGGGTGGCGCTGGCCGCACTCATCGGCCTGTTGGCGGGACGCCGCGCAGTTCGACCGCTCGGGGACGCCTTGCGCCTCCAGGACCAGTTCATCGCCGATGCCAGCCATGAGCTCCGGACGCCTCTGGCCGTCGTCAGCACCCGCGCCCAGCTGATCGGGCGGCGACTCCCCGCCCACGCCTCCCCGGCCCTGCGCCGCGGCGTCGACCAGCTCGTCGCCGACACGCAGGCGATGGGCGACGTCGTCTCCGAGCTGCTGCAGGCCGCCCAGCTGGGGCACGCCCCTGAGCGCGCGGTGCGCCTTGATGTCGGAGCGCT
>JAICMC010000061.1 GCA_025929465.1 Nostocoides sp. | reverse complement strand
GAGCGGCGGACGCACATCGCACGGCTGGCCGCGCAGCTGGCCGAGGTCGCGGCCGGTCTCCCGTCCCCGGTGGTGGAGTCCGGCGCGGCTGTCTCCGAGGATGCCGACCTGGCGCGCGACCGGACGCCATCGCCGAGCCGCACGCTGGTGGACGACATGGGGACCCTGACCGGCGCCGCCCTCGACCCCGGCACCCTCAGCGACCTCCTCCCGGTCGTCCAGTCGCGTCTGGACGACGCCGTCACCGCTGCCCTGGCCGGTCACGACCGGGCCGAGCGGGCGGCCACGGCCGCCGCCGAGCGCCTGGCGGCGGCGCGCACCCTCGCGGCGCTGCAGGCCAGAGGTGCTCGCGCCCGCGAGGAGCGGGCCACCTTGGCCCAGGCCGATGAGGGATGGGAGCCCCAACGCCTCGCCCTCGCCGAGGCCGAGCGCGCAGCACCTCTGCGTGGCCACCTCGAGGCCGTTCAGGCGGCGACCGAGCAGCTGGCGCACGCCGGGTCCAGCGCTGATGTCCTGCTCGACCTGGTGGTCACCGAACAGCTGACCGCCGCTGAGGCCGGCAGCGACCGGCCCGGCCCGGACCAGCTGCACTCACTGCACGCGACCCTGACCGACCTCGACCGCGGCGTCGCGACGCTCGACGGCGCGGGGGCGGACCTGCGTCGCCTGTACCTGCGCAACGACGACCAGCGCGCGGCCCTGGACGCCGCGCTGGCGCAGGCCGAGGCCTTCGCCGAGGCCGCGCGGCAGGCCGAGGCCGTCAGTGCATCGCTCCACGAGCGGTACACGAACCGGGCGAGAGTCGCCGCCGGCGAGGAGGGACACCGTGGTGTCCACGCCCACCTCACCGCGCAGCACCGGCTGGTGGTCGCCGTGCAGGACGGCGCGTCCGCGCTCGTGCAGGCGGCCGACGCCCTGCGCAGCGCCATCGATGCCGACCAGGTCGCCAAGGAGTCCGTCATCGCGCTGCGCACGGCACGGCTGGACGACATGGCGGCCGAGCTCGCCGCGAAGCTGGCCCCCGGCGAGCCGTGCGCCGTCTGCGGTTCCCCGGAGCACCCCAGGCCGGCCACCGGGCGCCATATGGTCACGGCCGGCCAGGTCGCCGATGCCGAACGGGTCAGCGAGAGCTGCTCGGCGACGCGTGCCCGCCGTGCGGCCGACCTGGCTACGTTGCGCGGAGCCCAGTCCGAGCGACTCGCAGCCCTCGGCGAGGATGTCCCCGACGAGTCGGTGCTCGCTGCCGCGGTCAGCGACGCGGCGCGCGAGGTCCGGCTGGCCAGGACGGCCGCCCTGGAGGCGCAGGCCCTGAGTGCGGAGCTGGCGTCGGCCGGGGTGGCCCTGCAGGAGGCCCGAGCGGCTCACGAGGCGAGCGGGGTCAGGGTCACCGCAGCGCAGGCGGCGCTCGCCGAGCTCGCCCGACAGGTCGACGATGCCCTGGACCGGCTGTCCACGGCCGCGGTCGAGCACGCCGGCGCGTGTCCCTGCGTCACGGCAGACCCGGTCCCGGACCCTGCGATCCGCGAGGTCGAGGACCGCACCACCAGCAAGGCGTGGCTCGGCGACTCCCACCGCCGGGACCGGCTGGACCGCGCCGTGGTGTCGCTCGTCGACCGGCACCGTGAGGCCAGGACGCTGGCCCGCCGAGCCGTCGAGGCACTGCGTGCCGTGGAGCAGCGCAGCAGCGCCCGCCGGACCATCGAGCGGGCGCTGGATCGGGAGCTGGCCGAGGCGGGCTTCGCCGACGCCTCGGCGGCCCGGGCAGCACTCATCGACCGTGACACGGCCAGGCTGCTCGCCCACCGGATCCGCAAGCACGACGACGACGTCGTCCGGGTCGAGACCACGCTCGGCGACCCCGAGGTCGTGGCGGCCCTGGCCGCCCCCGTCCCTGACCTCAGCGCGGCGGAGGCCCTAGCGCAGCAGTCGCGGGAGGCGGCCCGAGAGGCGCTGCGACGGCATACCGAGGCACACGGTGCGATGCTCCACGGCCAGCGGCTGCTGAGCGAGCTCGGCGCTGCAGTGGCCGAGTTCGAGCCTGCGGCGCAGCGGCAGGGCGTGCTCGCCGAGGTCGCCGACACCGCGGCGGGCAACGGCGCCAACACGCGGCGCATGCCGCTCTCCTCCTACGTCCTCGCGGCACGGCTGGAGCGGGTGGCCGAGCTGGCCAACGAGCGGCTCAGCGTGATGGGCGAGGGTCGGTTCGAGCTGCGCCACACCGACGACCGAAGCGGCAACGCCAAGAGCGGTCTGGGTCTGGAGGTCGTCGACCTGTGGACCGGGCAGTGCCGCCCCACCTCGAGCCTGTCCGGCGGCGAGTCGTTCATGGCCTCCCTCGCCCTGGCGCTCGGCCTGGCCGATGCCGTGCGCGAGGAGGCCGGCGGTGTCGACCTGCAGACCCTGTTCGTCGACGAAGGCTTCGGCACCCTCGACGACGAGAGCCTGGAGCAGGTCATGGCCGTCCTGGACACCCTGCGGGACCGGGGGCGAGCGGTCGGCGTGGTGAGCCACGTCGCCGACCTGCGCACCCGGATACCGCGTCAGGTCGAGGTCCGCAAGACGCCGCACGGCAGCAGCGTCCTCCTGCTCGGCGTGAGCGGCACCGACGTGGCCTGACCAGCTGCTGCTCAGTCCTCGAAGGCCTCCGGCGAAGGGCAGGAACAGACCAGGTTGCGGTCGCCGTAGGCACCGTCGATGCGGGAGACCGGCGGCCAGTACTTGTCCGGCGCGTGCACCCCGACCGGGAAGGCGGCCGTCGTGCGGTCGTAGCCGTGGGTCCAGTCGGCGGCCAGGCTGGCCGCCGTGTGCGGGGCATGCCGCAACACCGAGTCATCGACGGACACCTGGCCGTCGGACACCTGCTGGATCTCGGCCCGGATCGCGATCATCGCCGCACAGAACCGGTCCAGCTCCTTGCGGTCCTCGCTCTCGGTCGGTTCGACCATGAACGTCCCCGCGACGGGGAAGGACATCGTCGGAGCGTGGAAGCCGTAGTCGACCAGCCGTTTGGCGACATCGTCGACGGTCACACCGGTCTCCCTGGTGATGCCGCGCAGGTCCAGGATGCACTCGTGCGCGACCAGGCCGTCCCGACCGGAGAAGAGCACCGGGTAGTGGTCGCGCAGCCGGGTCGCGACGTAGTTGGCGTTGAGCACCGCGACCTCGGTGGCGCGGGTCAGCCCCTCCCCTCCCATCAGCCGGATGTAGGCCCACGAGATCGGCAGGATCCCCGCCGAGCCGTAGGGGGCGCCCGACACCGGCCCCACGCCGGTCGCTGGGCCCGCCTCGGGCGCCAGCGGGTGGTTCGGCAGATACGGCGCCAGGTGCGCGCGGACGCCCACCGGTCCGACGCCGGGACCGCCGCCACCGTGCGGGATGCAGAACGTCTTGTGCAGGTTGAGGTGCGACACGTCGGCGCCGAACCTGCCCGGCTGGGCCAACCCGACGAGGGCGTTGAGGTTGGCTCCGTCGACGTAGACCTGCCCACCGGCGTCGTGGACCATCGCGCAGAGCTCAGTGATGGTGTCCTCGTAGACGCCATGGGTCGAGGGATAGGTGACCATGATCGCCGCGAGACGGTCCCGGTGCTGCTCGATCTTGGCCAGCAGGTCGGCCATGTCGACCGTGCCATCGGCAGCGCTCCTGACCACGACGACACGCATCCCCGCCATGACGGCCGACGCGGCGTTCGTCCCGTGTGCCGAGGCCGGGATGATGCAGACGTCACGGTCGCCCTGGCCGTTGGCAGCGTGGTAGCCGCGGATCGCGAGCAGGCCCGACAGCTCACCCTGCGAGCCGGCGTTGGGCTGGAGGGACACCTCGTCGTAGCCGGTGATCTCGCACAGCCACGCCGACAGCTCATCGACGAGCGCGCGGATCCCAGCAGTCTGGTCGGTGGGCGCGAACGGGTGCAGGTGGGCGAACTCGGGCCAGGTGATGGCGACCATCTCGGTCGTGGCGTTCAGCTTCATGGTGCAGGAGCCGAGCGGGATCATCCCGCGGTCGAGGGCGAAGTCACGGTCGGACAGCCGGCGCAGGTAGCGCAGCATGGCGGTCTCGCTGCGGTGGGAGCTGAACACCTCGTGGGTGAGGTAGTCGGTGGTCCGCTCCGCCCAGGACGGCAGGGCCGAGCCCCCCGACTGGGCCCCCTCGGGCGCCTCGACACCGAAGGCGCTCGCCACCGTCCGCACGTCACGCCGGGTCGTCGTCTCGTCGATGCTCACGCTCACCGTGTCGGCGTCGACCCTGCGGATGTTCACACCGAGCGCCAGCGCACTGGCCACGACCTCGTCGGCGCGCCCCGGCACGTGCACGGTCACGGTGTCGAAGACGGGACCCTCGGCGACCTGCACACCACCTCGGGCCAGGTAGCCGGCCAGCACGGCGACGTCGTCACGGATCTCCTCGGCGATGGCCCGAAGGCCCTCCGGGCCGTGGTAGACCGCGTACATGCTGGCCATCACCGCCAGCAGGACCTGGGCGGTGCAGATGTTGGAGGTGGCCTTCTCGCGGCGGATGTGCTGCTCCCGGGTCTGCAGGGCCAGCCGGTAGGCCGGGTGGCCGGCGCTGTCCACCGACACGCCGACGAGCCGACCGGGCAGGTTGCGCTCCAGCCCCGCTCGGACGGCCATGTAGCCGGCGTGCGGTCCGCCGAAGGCCATCGGCACGCCGAAGCGCTGGGACGTGCCGACGGCGATGTCGGCGCCCCACTCCCCCGGCGCGGCGATGAGGGTGAGCGCGAGCAGGTCCGCGGCTGCGGTGAGCAGCGCGCCCGCCTCGTGGGTGGCCTCGGTCAGGGCCCGGAAGTCGCGGATCAGGCCGTCGGCCCCCGGGTACTGCACGACGACACCGAAGACGGGCCGCCCGTTGGCGACGTCGCCGAGTGCCTGCGCCGTCGTCACTCCTGACAGGTCCGCCGTGACGACGTCGATGCCGAGCGGGGTGGCCCGGGTGCCGATCACGGCGCGGGTCTGGGGGAAGACCTGGGCGTCGAGGAGCAGGACGGCGTCGGCACCAGCCCGGCTGGCCCGGCGCATGAGCGTCATGGCCTCGGCGGCGGCAGTCGACTCGTCCAGCAGCGACGCCCCGGCCAGGGCCAGACCGGTGAGGTCGGCGACCATCGTCTGGAAGTTGAGCAGCGCCTCGAGCCGGCCCTGGGAGATCTCCGGCTGGTACGGGGTGTATGCCGTGTACCAGGCGGGGTTCTCCAGCACGTTGCGCTGGATGACACCGGGCGTGCGAGTCCCGTAGTAGCCCAGCCCGATCATCGAGGTCAGCACCCGGTTGCGGCTGGCCAGCGCCCGCAGCTCCTTGACCACGGCCTCCTCGGAGTGCGCCGCCTCGACATCGAGCGCGCCCGCCATCCGGATGCCACCGGGCACGGCGCAGTCGACCAGGGCCGCGAGCGAAGGCTGGCCGACCGCGGCGAGCATGGCGGCGACGTCGTCCTCACGGGGACCGATGTGGCGACTGGCGAAGGCGGGCAGGGACGAGGTGGGGGACGGCATGAGGCTCCTGACGCGGCATACGGGCAGTGCCTCCCCATCTGTCGCCCGGGGGGCTCCAGAGGTGCCTGGCTCGCGTGCTCCTTGCGCCTGAGAGGTTCCGGGGAGTTTGCCCCTTCGGCGCCCTGCCGCCCGGCGGACCGGGGCAGGGACTCTCACACGTGAGTTGTTCGGCGTCGCCGAGGCTATCAAACGCAGCGCCGCGCGGCCCACATGGTGGAACCGGCGCGGCGCCCAGAGGATCCGTGCGACGGCGCGCGGGTCAGCTGGAGCGAGCGATCCGGCGGGCGAACAGCTCGTCGTCGGGGTGCGACTGCACGGTCAGGTCCTCCAGACGCTCGCTGGGCAGCTGCGACAGCTCGCCCTCGACCTCGCGCCAGACCCGGCCCACGGCGATGCCGAAGACGCCCTGACCGCCCTGCACGAGGTCGATCACCTCGTCGGCGGAGGTGCACTCATACACCGAGGCGCCGTCACTCATCAGGGTGATCTGGGCCAGGTCGTCGACGCCCCGGTCGCGCAGGTGGCTGATCGCGGCGCGGATCTGCTGGAGGGACACACCGGTGTTGAGCAGCCGCTTGACGACCTTCAGGACGAGGATGTCGCGGAAGCCGTAGAGGCGCTGGGAACCCGACCCTGTCGCGGTGCGGACGGAGGGTTCGACCAGCCCGGTGCGGGCCCAGTAGTCCAGCTGGCGGTAGGTGATGCCCGCTGCCCGGCACGCCGTCGGCCCGCGGTAGCCCACCTCCTCGTCGAGCTCGGGGAGGTCGTCGGTGAACAGCAGTCCCTGGGCGGCGACCGGGAAGCTGCCGGCACCGCGGGGCGTCTCGTTGATGGCGTTCACGCCAACCTCCTGGAGGGGAAGAACATCCAAAGAACTACAGCAACGTCGTTCGTTGTCAGTCCTGACGGTAAGGCCGCGAGGGGGAACCGTCAATCACCACTGCAACTTCAGCCCCCGGCGTGTCGTGCGTCACTCCAGTAACACTAAACCTCAACTAGAGGTCAAGGATTCGTGCGGGCCACCGAACGCTCGGAGCCGATCATGCCTCGGTGTCGGTGTCGAAGTCGTCGGCGGAGACCTGGTCGAGGAACTCCTTGAACTTCTCGACCTCCTCGTCCGCCTCGGGGGTCATCGCGACCCCTGCCTCGTCGATGACCGCCTCGTCGACGGACACCGGGCAGCCGATCCGCAGCGCAAGGGCGATCGCATCGGAGGGCCGGGCCTCGATCGCCGTACCCGCGTCGAAGTCGATGACGGCATGGAACACCCCGTCGTGCAGCTCGGTGACCCGGACCCCGGTGACCGCACGGCCCAGGCCGTCGATGATGTTCTTCATCAGGTCGTGGGTGAGCGGTCGCGGGGGCTCGATGCCCTGCTGGGCGTACGCGATGGCGGTCGCCTCGGCGGCCCCGATCCAGATCGGCACGCACCGGTCGCCGTCGAGCTCCCGGAGCAGGACGATGGGTTGGTTGGTCGGGCTCTCGACCCGGACCCCGAGCACCTCCACTGGCTTCACGACCCAACGGTACCTCCGCCGGCTGGTTCCGGACGAGCCACCGACGGGGTGTCGCGGCGCCGGCGTCAGGGGCGGTGGCCCAGGCCCGACCTCACCAGCGCCACGTGCAGCAGGATGCAGGCCCGGGCCACCGTCGCCTCGTGCCCGGCGCGTGCGTCGGGCCCACCAGGAACCGCGGTCAGCGCCTGCTGCACGAGGCTCAGCTCGCGGTCGGCGGCCGTCCTGAAGGTGCGCAGGTGTCGGGGCTCCAGACCGTATGCCGAGAGCTGGCCGGCGGCGTGGGCGACCGACAGCGCCGTCTCGTCGAAGTGCCCCTCACCGTCGGGCGTCACCAGCCCGTAGCTGGTGAGCGACTCGACGAGCGCGAGCTCGATCCCGGCGGCGCCGGCGAGCTCGGCCGCCGTGAGCCGCAGTCTGGTCGGCGAGCTCAGCACCGCAGCGGTCGGGACGTCGGGATCCTCGACCGGAGCGGGCGGTGCCGGACGGTCGTTGTCCGCGGCCTGCGGGGTGAGCCCCCGGTCGAGCGCATCCAGCGACTCCTTGATCACCCGCAGCGGCCAGAACCGGTCGCGCTGGGCGGTGAGGATGTAGCGCAGGCGCTCGACGTCACCTGCGGTGTAGGTGCGGTAGCCGGCCGGTGTCCGGCCCGGCGCGATCAGGCCCTCACCCTCGAGGAACCGGATCTTGGAGATCGACACGTCGGGGAACTCCTCGGAGAGCGCGGCCAGGACCGAGCCGATCGTCATGGTGCGGCGCCCGCCGCGGGAGCTCACCGCACGCTCCGGTGAGCACGCGGCATACGGTCAGGACCGCGCGGCGTAGAAGACCAGACGGAACTTGCCGATCTGCACCTCGTCGCCGGTCTGCAGCCGGACGTCGTCGACGATCTGCCGGTTGACGTAGGTGCCGTTGAGCGAGCCGACGTCGTGGACGTGGAACGCGCCCCCCTCCCGCCGGAAGGTCGCATGCCTGCGGGACACGGTGACGTCGTCGAGGAAGATGTCGCTGTCGGGGTGCCGGCCGGCCACGACCTGGTCGTCGTCGAGGAGGAACCGAGCTCCGGTGTTGGGCCCGCGCAGGACGACAAGCAGCGCGGTGCCGGGGCGTAGCGCATCGACCATCGCCTGGTCGGCCCGGGTCAGGACGTGCTCGGCCTCATGGGTCGCCTCCACCGGCGCGCCGCCGCCGACGCTCGGCAGGTGCATGGTCGTGGAATCGGGCGCCATCGGGTCGTCCTGCGGGGTCTGGTTCGGTGTGTCGGTCATGCCGGGCGCCTTTCGTCGTTCAGGCAAGGATGTCAGACAGGGCCGACGGGTGCGGAACGGTCCGCCGTCAGCCCAGGGTGGCCAGGTAGGCCGCGACGTCGAGCAGGCCGTCGACGGCAGCCGGGTCGCTCGGCCGCATCTCGTACATCCACCCCTCACCGTAGGAGTCGGAGTTGACCAGCTCGGGGGTGGCGTCGAGGGAGTCGTTGACCGCGGTGACCTCGCCGTCGAGCGGGGCGTACAGGTCGCTCACCGACTTGGTCGACTCGACCTCGCCGATCGCGTCAGCGGTGGCCACCGTCGCGCCGACCGACGGCAGGCTCACGTAGACGACGTCGCCGAGGGCCTCCTGGGCGAAGGAGGTGATGCCGATGCGCACCGTGCCGTCGTCACCGGAGCGCACCCACTCGTGCTCGGCGGTGTAACGCAGGTCCTCGGGGTAGTCCTGGTCGCTCATGGCGCTCCTTGGGCGGGTCGGTCGGTGGAGGTCCAGCCTACGAGGCGCTGGGGGTGGGTTGGGGTACCGGGTGAGCGTAACGAGGCACCCGAATCGAGTGCAACGCGTTGATCGTGAGGTTGGGCGAGGAGGTCACGTCGATCGTGGCGCCGACCCGACGGACCGAGTCGCTCACCCCGCCCGGGATGTCCATGGCCGAGGCGAGCGTTGCGGCGTCGCCGATGGCGGCGATGGTGTACGGAAGGGAGAGGAGGGTGCCGTCGACGGAGATGCCGCCGTTGTCGTCGTCGGTGAAGTAGGTGCTGGCCACGACGCGCACGTCGTCGTAGGCGACCGCCTCGGCGCCCGCGTCGCGCAGCTCCTCCAGGGCGTCGAGCAGGAGGGGCGCGGTGACGCCGGCCTTGGGGTCGCGGATGGTGATCGTGATGCCGGGGCCGTGCACCTTGACCGTGCCGGCCAGGATCCCCAACGAGTCCAGACGCTGGGCGGCCGCCGCCCGGGCGGCGGCGGAGCCGGCCACCCCGCTCTCCAGCTGCCCGCGTTGGGCCTGCAGGGTCTGGATCTCGTCGCCGAGGCGGCTGTTGTCCTGTTGGACCTGGTCCAGCAACCGGACCAGGTCGTCCTCACGCAGGGTGTCCAGGTTGCTGCTGCCGGTCTGGTGGACCTGGGTGGCGATGGCGAAGCCGAGGCTCAGGGCCAGGACCGCCGCGAAGAAGTTGGCCTTGGTCGCGCGGGGGCGGGCCATCCGGGCCAGGCGGTGCCAGCCGCTCTCGCCGTCCGGGGCAGGCGGCGCAGCGCCCAGGTCCTCGGGGTCCGTCGGTTCAGGCATGGAACAGGTGCCGGCGGATCGAGGCGACGTTGGAGAAGATCCGGACGCCGAGGACGACGACCACCCCGGTCGACAGCTGGGAGCCGACGCCCAGCTTGTCGCCCAGGAACACGATGAACGCGGCGACGACGACGTTGGACAGGAAGGAGATGACGAAGACCTTGTCGTTGAAGATGCCGTCGAGGACGGCTCGCACGGCGCCGAACACGGCATCGAGAGCGGCGATCACGGCGATCGGCAGGTAGGGCTGCAGCCCGAGCGGCACGTCGGGCTGCAGGAAGATGCCGATGGCGATGCCAACGACGAGTCCGAGGATGGGTATCACGGTCGGTTCCCCTGCGGCGTGGTGGTGGTGGGCGCGGTGTCGGTCGGCTGGACCGGCCGGGCATCGCTGGTGGTCAAGGTGGTGGCCCCGGGCAAGGTGAGCGACTTCTTGCTCGCCGTGTCGACCTTGATCCCGAAGTTGCTGCTGAGTGCGTTGAGGTAGCTGCCCCCGCTGCTGGCGGCGAAGTCCGCCGGCATGGAGGCGGGGTCGCCGATGGCCGAGACGACGTAGGGTCGGTTGAGCGGCCTGAAGTTGACCAGGATCGCGTCGCCCGCGAACCGGATCGCCGAGCGCGCAGACAGCCGTTGGCCGTTGATCATGATGGCCTCTGCCCCCGCCTGCCACAGCGCGTTGGTGATGATCTGCAGGTCGCGGGACTGGACCGTCCCGCCTGCGGTCGCGGCGTTGGTCCGGGGGTTGCCGTCGGCGTCGGTGCCGTCGGCACCCGGTGCGTCGTCGAGGGTGATGACCAGGCCCGGCCCGGCGACCGCCAGCGCCCCGGTGACCAGCTCGAGCCCGGCCAGCCGGCCGGTCAGGTCATCGCCGTGCCGCGTCTCCGCGGCGCTGATCTGCGACTGGAGGCTGCCCACCTCGGCGGACCGCTTGTCCGCGCTCGCCCGGGCGGCGGTGATCTGGGTGACCAAGGTGGCTCGGGTCGTGGCGGCCTCCGGCCGATCGCGGTTGAGCGTCACCGCGGCGACGCTGAACAGCAGGCCGAGGACCAGGCCCGTCGCGGCCAGACGGGGCGATCGAAGACCGGTCGACGCAGGCAGGCCGGCTGTCTTCCGTCGCGCGGCCTCGGCGGCGTAACCGGGATCCAGCGGCCGCTCCATCATCTCCCGCAGGAGGGTCATCGAGGCGTCCGGCCGGCGAGCGGTCCCGGTGCTCACGGTGGGTCCGCACCCTTGGCGGCCACAAACCGGCGCAGCTGCACGGCATACAGCAGACCGGCGACCCAGTACAGCCAGGTCCCCCACCACGCGAAGCCCCAGCCGACCGGGCGGGCGACGGCGGCCACCCAGCCACCACCGTCACCGAGGAGCAGCAGCGGGAACGCGTACAGCAGGTTGAACGTCGCCGCCTTGCCGACGAAGTGCACGGGCAGCGCGGTCAGGCCGTGACGGCGGGCGATGAGCTGCACCACCCCCATCCACGCCTCGCGCGCGAAGAGCACGACGACCAGCCACCACGGGATGATGTCGCGGACGGCCAGCCCGATGAGCGTCGCCACGATGTACAGGCGGTCGGCGATCGGGTCGAGCAGCTGCCCCAGCCGGGTGACCAGTCCGTAGCGACGGGCGATCTTGCCGTCGAGGTAGTCGGTGACCCCGCTCGCGACGAGGAGAATGAGCGCCAGCGCGTCGTGGTGGGCCAGGATCGCCCAGAGGAACACCGGGACGCCGGCCAGGCGCAGCGCCGACAGGGCGTTGGGGACGTTGAGGACCTGGTCGCTCGTGACCTCCTCCTGGTCCTCCCCCGCAACGCCGGGCGCTTCAGCCATGGCGGCCAGCCTATGTCGTTACCGTTTCCCGCATGGATCCGATCCTCGGTGCGTCGCTGCACCACCTGCGGGCGACCCGGACGAGCGTGAAGTGGCGGGCCATGGACGCCGACGTCCTGCCCGCCTGGGTCGCGGAGATGGATGCCGACCCGTGCCCCGCAGTGGTGACGGCGGTGACCGGCGCCATGACCCGGGGCGACACGGGGTACACGTGGATCGAGCCGTATGCCGCGGCCTTCGGTGCCTTCGCGGCCGACCGGTGGGCCTGGCCGGTGCAGCCGGAGGCGGTCGAGGGCACACCCGACGTGATGATCGGCGTGCGAGACCTGCTCGAGGTGCTCACCTGCCCCGGCGACGCCGTCGTCATCTCCCCACCGGTGTACAACGCGTTCTACGGCTTCATCGAGGCCGCTCGTCGCCGGGTCGTCGAGGCACCCCTCTCCCCCGCCGGCCGGCTCGACGAGGCTGCCCTGGCCGCCGCGTTCGGGCAGGCCACAGCGGGCGGTGCGCGGGCGGCATACCTCCTCGCCAACCCGCACAACCCGGTCGGGACCGTCCACATGGCTGGCGAGCTGGAGATGCTGGCTGCGCTGGCTGCCGAGCACGGCGTCCGGGTGGTGTCCGACGAGATCCACGCCCCGCTCGTCTATCCCGGGTCGACGTTCGTCCCGTATGCCGTGGTGCCCGGCGGGCAGCGCGGGATCACCCTCTTCTCGGCGTCCAAGGCGTTCAACCTGGCGGGGCTGAAGTGCGGACTGGCCATCGCCGGCGCCGAGGCGCTCGACGACCTCCGCCTCGTCCCCGAGGTGGCGCGGCACGGTGCCTCGCACGTCGCGGCGATCGCCCACACTGCTGCGCTCACGGACGGACGCGACTGGCTGGACCGGCTCGTCGGCGAGCTGGACGCCAACCGCAGTCACCTGGCGGCGCGGCTGGCGGTCGAGCTCCCCGAGGTCGGCTACCAGGCGCCGGCGTCGACCTACCTGGCCTGGCTGGACTTCTCGCGGACCGGGCTCGGCGACGACCCGTCGGTGCCGCTGCTCAAGGTCGGTCGGGTCGGCCTGTCCCGCGGGCTGGACTACGGGCCGCAGGGCCGAGGCCACGCCCGGCTCAACTTCGCCACCTCACCGGCCGTCCTCGACGAGGCGGTCGACCGGATCGTCGCGACGGTACGCGGCATACGAAAGGGGTCCTCGTGAGCTTCTCGGTCGACGGTGCGGCCTACGGCCGGTTCATGGGTCGGTTCTCCGAGCCCCTGGCCGAGGTCTTCGCCGACGCCGTCGGCGTCCGGCGGGGACAGCGCGCTGTGGACGTGGGGTGCGGCCCGGGGGCCTTGACGGCCGTCCTCGCCGAACGGCTCGGCGCCGGGGCGGTCGTCGGGGTCGATCCCTCACCCACGTTCGTCGAGGCCGCCCGGAAGCGCCTGACCGGGGTCACCATCCTGCAGGGGTCCGCCGAGTCCCTTCCGCTGCCCGACGCGGGTGCCGACGCGGCCGTGGCCCAGCTCGTCGTCCAGTTCATGGCCGATCCCGCAGCCGGGCTGCGCGAGATGGGGCGTGTGACGCGACCTGGGGGAACGGTCGCGGCCTGCGTCTGGGACGGCAGCGCCGGCGGCGGCGGCCCGCTCACCCCCTTCTGGGATGCGGCGCGGTCGGTCGACCCCAGCGCTGCTGGGGAAGGGCCCCGCCCCGGGACCACCCCCGGCGACCTCGGTCGGATCGTCGCGGAGGCGGGGTTGAGCCTGGACCAGGACGCCTCCCTCACTGTGCGGGTGGCCTTCGCGACGTTCGAGGACTGGTGGGAGCCCTACACCCTGGGTGTCGGGCCCCCCGGCGACTACGTCCGGACTCTGGGTCCCCAGGGTCTGGTGGCCGTCCGTGAGGCCTGTCGCGCACGCCTCGGGCCGGGACCGTTCCACCTCGACGCGACCGCCTGGTTCGTCAGTGCCCGCGTCCGCTGACGGACCTCGCCGGACAGCATCCTGACCATCACCCGTGGAAACGCCTGCGGCTGCGGGTTTCGTCGAGTCACCGGCGGCGTCGAGGTCATGGTGGTCGACAACGACGGTCATGACCTGACCGCAGCTCTCGCCGCTCGACCGGTGCGACGCGTCCGGCCCGGCCGCAACCGTGCCAAGGCCCTCGAGGCGGTCCGGCTCGTCGTGGACCGGCTCACCGCCGATGGTTGGCGTTTCGCCACCCTGGCGGAGGCACCCTTGGACGTCAGCCAAGACGGACACCCCCGGTTGGTCGGGCTGACAGGATTTGAACCTGCGACCCCTTGACCCCCAGTCAAGTGCGCTACCAAGCTGCGCCACAGCCCGTGGCTTGCCCTCTCTCGAGAGCGAACGAAACCCTAGCGCACGGCATCCGGCACAACCCAATCGGTATGTCGCGCGGCGGATCGACGACCAACACCCCAGGCCCTGGGCGGCGGCTGAGCAACGAGCCCTGCTGGACGACGTGGTGTTGGTCGTCGTCCGGGGCAGGCCCCAGCGCACGTCGCGTGCTGGCCCGCGCTGGAGTCAGCGCCTGCGCTTCTCCCTGACCCGCACCGACATCTCGATCGGGGTGCCCTCGAAGCCGAACTCCTCGCGCAGTCGGCGTTCGAGGAACCGGCGGTAGCCGGCCTCGATGAACCCCGAGGCGAACAGCACGAAGCGCGG
>JAICMC010000022.1 GCA_025929465.1 Nostocoides sp. | reverse complement strand
TGTCCGCCCCGACGTCGCGTGGTCGGGGCGGCGCGCGCGACGTGGGGTAGATCTGGGGCGGCGGCGCGCGCGACTTGGGGTAGATCTGGGGCGGCCGCGCGCGCGACTTGGGGTAGATCTGGGGCCGCGCGCGCGACTTGGGGTAGATCTGGGGCGGGTCAGCGCAGGCCGACGCGGCGTTCGAGGGCGAGGGCGACCAGCTCGTCGATGAGCGCGGCATACGGCAGGCCCGTCGCGGCCCACATCCGCGGGTACATCGAGGTCGGCGTGAAGCCCGGCAGGGTGTTGACCTCGTTGATGAACACCGCCCCCTCGGCGGTGTAGAAGAAGTCGCAGCGTGCCAGACCCTCACAGCCGGCCGCCTCGAACACCCGCACCGACATCGCCTGGATCGTCGCCCTGACCTCGGCCGGGACGTCGGCCGGGCAGGTGAGCCGCACGTCGTCGGCGTCCAGGTACTTGGCGTCGAAGTCGTAGAAGTCGTGGCCCTTGACGACCGTCGCCTCGCCCAGCTCGCTGGCCCGCGGCGCGTCCGTGCCGTGGCCCTGCAGGATGCCGCACTCGACCTCGCGCCCGACGATGGCCGCCTCGACGACCACCTTGGGGTCGTGCACGCGGGCGGCCTCGACGGCCGCGCGGAGCTCACCGGGCCCCCGGACCTTGGAGATCCCCAGGCTCGACCCGGCCCGCGCCGGCTTGACGAACACCGGCCAGCCGAGCGTCTCGACCTTGGCCATGGCCGCCCCTGCGTCCCGCAGCCACTCACGGTCGGTGATGACCGCATACGGCCCGACGGGCAGCCCCGCCGAGGCGAAGAGGACCTTCATCAGGTGCTTGTCCATCATCATCGCCGACGCCGCGACGCCGGATCCGACGTAGCGGACGTCGGCCAGGTCGAGCATCCCCTGCAGGGTGCCGTCCTCACCGAACGGGCCGTGCAGCAACGGGAAGACGACGTCGACGTGACCCAGGGTCCGGGGAACGGCGCCCGGCTCCAGCACCGTCATGTCGGTCGCCGTCGTGCTGGTGGGGACGACGACGCCAGGGCGGGTGCCATCGACGGCGGGCCGGTTCCCGGGAGTGAGGCGCAGCGGCTCCGGTTCGTCGGGCATCAGCACCCAGTGACCGTCGGTCGCGATCCCGACCGGGATCACGTCGTAGCGGTCTCGGTCGATCGCAGCCATCACGCTGGCGGCGGTCGAGCAGGAGACGGCGTGCTCGTTGGACCGCCCGCCGAAGACGAGCGCGACCCGGATCCTGTCCTGTGTCATCGGGCAAGACCCTAACCGAGCCGCCCGCGCCGCCCGTCCTAGCCTTGCCGTATGCCGGTCTCCTCCTCTCCCGCCACCCGCCTGGTCCACCTCGGCCGGCCCGACCCGTTGCCGGGCGCCGCGTTGTCTCCCCCGGTGACGTTCACCTCGACCTTCCACGCGGACGGTCCCGTCGACTACGGGCGCGGCGGCAACCCGACCTGGAGCGCCTTCGAGACCGCTGTGGGCGACCTCGAGGGTGGCGACGCCCTCGTCTTCGCCAGCGGCATGGGCGCGATCGCCGCAGCGATGTCGCTCCTCGCACCGGGCGGGGTCCTCGTGGCGCCGGTCTCGGCCTACTCCGGGACCGTCGTGCTCGTCGAGGAGCTGGCGGCCCGGGGGGCCGCCGTGGTTCGTCGGGTCGACATCACCGACACCGCAGCGGTCGTCGCCGCCCTCGACGGCGCCGGGCTGCTCTGGGTGGAGTCGCCCACCAACCCGCTCATGGCGGTCGCCGACCTGCCCGCGCTCGTCGAGGCCGCCCACGATGCGGGCGCCGTCGTCGTCGTCGACAACACCTTCGCCACCCCGCTCCTGCAGCAGCCGCTGCGCCTGGGCGCCGACCTCGTGGTCCACTCGGCGACGAAGTACCTCTCGGGCCACTCCGACGTCATCCTCGGGGTGGCCGTGAGCGCACCCACGCAGGTCGGCAGGACGGCATACGAGACGCTTTCGCGCTACCGGCGGGCGCACGGGGCGATCGCGGGACCGATGGAGACGTGGCTGGCGCTGCGCGGGCTGCGGACGATGCACCTGCGGGTGGAGCGGGCCTGTGCCAACGCGACGGCCCTCGTCGACCGGCTCCAGGACCACCCGGCGGTGGCCCGGGTCCGCTACCCGGGGTTCGGGGCGATGGTCTCGATCGACGTCGTGGGTGATGCGGCAGCGGCCGAGCGGGTCTGCGCCGCCACCCGGATCTGGGTGCACTCGACGAGTCTCGGTGGGGTGGAGAGCCAGCTGGAGCGACGGCGGCGGCACGCCCTGGAGCCCGCCTCGGTGCCGGAGAACCTGGTGCGCCTGTCGGTCGGCATCGAGGACGTCGAGGACCTGTGGCGCGACCTGGCCCAGGCACTCGACAGCGTGTGAGCCCCCGTTCACAACGTAGCAATGGGGGAGTTGTGAACGGGGGTTTGGTGGGTTGTGGGGCTCAGTCGGTCTCGGCCTTGCGGGCCCGGCCCATGAGCGTCTCGACGACCTGCCGGGGTGTGCGGCCCTCGGTGACCACGAGGTTGACCTGCTCGATGATCGGCACGTCGACGCCGTGGTCGAGCGCCAGCTGGTGGATCGAGGTGCACGACTTGACACCCTCGGCGGTCTGTCTGGTGACCTCGACGACCTCGGCGACGGTCATCCCCTTGCCGAGGTTGGCCCCGAAGGTGTGGTTGCGCGACAGCGGCGACATGCAGGTGGCGATGAGGTCCCCGACGCCGGCCAGCCCGGCGAAGGTCATCGGGTCTCCGCCGAGGGCCACACCGAGCCGGGTCGTCTCGGCCAGCCCCCGCGTGATGATCGAGGCCTTGGAGTTGTCGCCCATCCCGAGACCCTCGGCCATGCCGACGGCGAGCGCGATGACGTTCTTGACGGCGCCGCCGATCTCCACACCGATGACGTCGGTGGAGGTGTAGGGCCGGAAGTACGGCGCTGCGCAGGCGTGCGCGACGAGGTCGGCCACGGCCACGTCGACACAGGCGACGACCGAGGCCGCGGGCTGCTTGAGCACGACCTCCCCAGCCAGGTTCGGGCCGGACAGGACGGTCACCCGGGCCGGGTCCACGCCGCCGACCTCGGTGATCACCTCGCTCATCCGCTTGGTCGTGCCCAGCTCGATGCCCTTCATCAGCGAGACGACGGCCTGTGCGCCGGACAGGTCCAGCCCCCAGGTCGCGAAGTTGGCGCGCAGCGTCTGGCTGGGCACGGCCAGCACCACGACGTCGGCCCCGTCGACCGCCTCCTGCACCGACGTGGTGGCCCGGATGCCCCGCGGCAGCGACAGACCCGGGAGGTAGTCCTCGTTGGACCCGGCGTTGATCTGGTCGACGACGCCGGACCGGCGGCCCCACATCCGCACCGTCGTGCCCGCGTCACCCAGCACGGCCGCATACGCGGTGCCCCAGCTGCCCGTTCCGAGCACCGCAGCCGTCGTCATCGACCTCTGCCCTTCTTCTTGAAGTTGCCGGTGGTCGCCAGACCGTGGGCGCGCGCGTCGTAGCGCTCGGTCGGCGCGGGCTCGCCGCGCAGGTCGGCCACGATCGCCGTGATGGCCCCCAGGATCCGGCTCGTGGCGGTCTGGAGCACGGTACTGCTCATCGGCTGCTCGTAGAGGTCGGACAGGTCCACCGGCGGGCCCGCCGTGACCTGCATCGTGGGGCGCGGGACCAGGTGCGGCCTGCGCCCGTACGGCGCGAGGAGAGCCTGGGCGCCCCACTGTCCGACCGGGATGACCGGGCACCGCGTCGTGAGGGCGATCTTGGCCGCACCCGTCTTGGCCGTCATCGGCCAGATGTCGGGGTCGCGGGTCAGCGTGCCCTCGGGGTAGATGGCGATGCACTTGCCGGACTCGACGGCCTCGACCGCGGCCCGAAAGGCGTCGACGGCGTGGCCGGTCTCGCGGAACACCGGGATCTGCTCGGCCTTGCGCAGGATCGTCCCGACCCCCCAGACCTGGAAGATCTCGATCTTGCCGAGGAAGTGCGGCGGCTTGCCGTTGTCGTAGAGGAAGTGCGCGAAGGCGAGGGGGTCGGCGTAGCTGATGTGGTTGCTGCAGGCGAGGAACCCCCCGCTCGCCGGCAGGTTCTGCACGCCGCGCCAGTCCCGTCGGGTCAGGGCGAACATGATCGGCCGCAGGATGCCGGCGGCGAATGCGTAGGCCGGGGGCACGGTGGGTCGACTGTGCTTCACGCACGCTCCGAATCGTCGAGGGCTTCTGAGCATCTTGGTCGAGCAGGGGGGCGATGTCGAGAACCGGGACCCGGTGTTGGGACGATGGGTCCGATGAGTGCACCCTCCCCCGCCGATTGGCACGTCGTCGTTCCCGTCAAGGGCGTCGTCGGTGCCAAGTCCCGCCTTGTCCCGCCGCGCGGCGTGGACCGCGGCGAGCTCGCGGTGGCGATGGCGCTGGACACCGTGGAGTCGGTATGCCGTGTCGTGGCGCCCGGCCGCGTCCACGTGGTCACGTCTGACGCGCGGTTCGCCGAGGCGGCGGCCGGCCTGGGCACGGTCGTCGTGCCCGACCCGGTCGGTGCCGGACTGCACCGCGCCGTGGCGGCGGGTCTGGCCGACCTGGCCCGTGGCACGCACCGGGCCGTACTCCTCGGCGACCTGCCGGCGCTGCGCCCCGAGGAGCTGCGCCAGGCCCTGACCGTCGCCGCGAGCCACCCCCTCGCCTTCGTCCCGGACCGTCAGGAGACCGGAACCGTCCTGGTGACGGCCGCACCCGGCATTCGCCACACCCCGCACTTCGGCCCCGGCTCGGCCGCCGCGCACGAGACCGCCGGCTACACCCGGCTCGACCTGGCGCTGTCCTCGCTGCGGACCGACGTCGACCTCGCCGAGGACCTGGCTGCCGTGCTGCGACTGGGGACCGGACGGCACACCGCCCGGCTGCTGGGTGCCCCCGTCGACGCGAGGGCCTAGGCTGCCAGACGTGCAGGCGAGCATCCACACGTTCGAGGAGTCCGACGGCTCCGGCACGGCGCTGCTCGACGACGGCCGCACAGTCGCCTTCCCGGCCGAGGTCTTCGCGCGCAGCGGACTGCGGCACCTGCGGGTGGGGCAGCGGGTGAGCATCGTGCTCGGCGCGAGCGGTGCGGTGACCCGGCTGTGGATCGTCGGGATCGGTGCAGACCAGCCGATCCGCTAGGCCGCGTGGTAGACGGCCCCGAGGGCGTCCAGCTTGTCCCCGAACCGTTCGTAGCCGCGGTAGATCAGGTCCGTGCCCATGACCGTCGACTCGCCGTCAGCGGCGAGCGCGGCGATGAGATAGCTGAAGCCGCCGCGCAGGTCCGGAACGGTGATGTCGGCCGCGACGAGCGGGGTGGGACCGGAGATGACGGCCGAGTGCTTGAAGTCGGACCGGCCGAACCGGCAGGGCGAGCCACCGAGGCACTCCGGGTAGATCTGGATCGTCGCACCCATGTCGGCGAGCGCCGCGGTGAAACCCAGCCGGTTCTCATAGACGGTCTCGTGCAGGATCGACAGCCCCGCCGTCTGGGTGAGCGCCACGACGAGCGGCTGCTGCCAGTCGGTCATCAGCCCCGGGTGGACGTCGGTCTCCAGGGCGATGCTGCGCAGCCGACCGCCCGGATGCCAGAACCGGATCCCTTCGTCATCGATGTCGAAGGCGCCGCCGATCTTGCGAAAGACGTTGAGGAACGGCATCATCGGCTGCTGCTGGGCCCCGCGGACGAAGATGTCGCCCTTGGTGGCGAGCGCGGCGCACGCCCACGAACCCGCCTCGATCCGGTCCGGGATGGCCAGGTGGTCGTAGCCGCCGAGCCGCTCGACGCCCTCGATCGAGATGACCCGGTCGGTCTGGACCGAGATGATGGCGCCCATCTTCTGCAGGACGGCGATCAGGTCCATGATCTCGGGCTCGATCGCAGCGTTGCGCAGCTCGGTCCGGCCGCTGGCCAGGACGGCGGTGAGCAGGACCTGCTCGGTGGCTCCCACACTCGGGAAGGGGAGGACGACGCGCGCACCCTGCAACCGCTCGGGCGCGGTGAGGCGCAGCCCGTCCTGGCGCTTTTCCACCTCGGCCCCGAACTGGCGCAGCACGTCCAGGTGGTAGTTGATCGGACGCTCGCCGATCCGGCAGCCGCCGAGGTCGGGGATGAAGGCCTCACCGAGGCGGTGCAGCAGCGGGCCGCAGAGCAGCACCGGCACGCGGGAGGAGCCGGCGTGGGCGTCGATGTCGGCGACATGGGCCTGCAGGATGTTGCGCGGGTCCATCAGCAGCTCGCCGTCCCGGTCGGTCGAGTCGATCGTCACCCCGTGCAGCTCGAGCAGACCGGAGACCACCTGCACGTCGGAGATCTCCGGCACCCCACGCAACCGGCACGGCTCATCGGAGAGCAGCGCGGCGACCATGGCCTTGGACACCAGGTTCTTGGCGCCGCGCACCTCGATGTCACCGACGAGGGGGATTCCGCCCTTCACGCGCAGGCTTGCCGACATGTCAGCAACCCTCCCACGGGCGAGCGGGAGTTTTCGCTGGACGCGTCGAGGGGACGCTCCCGCCTCGTCCGCCGTGACCTGGCCGGGCGGACCGCCCGGCCACGAGCCTCAGGCCTTCTTCGCCGCGCGCCTGGCCGGAGCCTTCTTCGCGGCTGCCTTGGTAGCGGCCTTGGCCGGAGCTGCCTTGGTGGCCGCCTTGGTTGGAGCCGCTTTGGCCGGAGCCGCCTTGGTGGCGGCCTTGGCCGGAGCCGCCTTGGTGGCGGCCTTGGCCGGAGCCGCCTTGGTGGCGGTCTTGGCCGGAGCCTTCTTCGCCGGGGTGGCCCTGACCGCAGCGGCCTTGGCGGGGGCAGCCTTGCTCGCGGCCTTCGTGGCGGTCCTGGTCGCCGATGCGGCGGTCTTGGTGGCGGTGCCTGCGGCGGCGCGACCACCGGCCAGGGCGGCCTTGGGCAGCTTGCGCGGGTCGGCGACGACGTGCTTGAAGGAGGTGCCGGCCTTGAACCGTGGCACGGAGGTCTTCTTGATGCGCACCTTCTCACCCGTGCGCGGGTTGCGCCCGGTGCGTGCCGCGCGAGCTGCCTTCTCGAAGGTGCCGAAGCCGGTGATGCCGACCTTGCCGCCCTTGGCGACCTCACGAATGATCGTGTCGAGGACGGCCTCGAGGGCGTCGGTGGCTTCCTTGCGGCTCCCGAGCTTGGACTCCAGGGCCTTGATCAGTTCACCTTTGTTCACGGCGTGTCTCCCATGATGAGCGGTGGTCGGGTCTCCCCGAATGGTCAGTCGGGCGAGGCACCCGACCTGAGGTGACGGTATGCCGCGGAGCGCTGTGAGTCCATCACTTCCGGCCACTTGCTGTGCGGCACAACGAGATCAGGCCGCCTGGGTGGTCCTCGGTGACGTCACATCCGCCCCACCAGCATCATGCAGGACGGGTCCGTGATCACCGCGGAACCTGCTGTCGGTGGCGAAAACCGTTGCTGCGCAGCAGTTCCCACCGGGACTCCGGCTCGGAACGCGGGCCGGGCGCCCCCGACAGCACCCGGTCATCGTCCGATCCCGTTGCCGCGCAACGGGTCCGAACAGGCGGTGCACGACACGCCGGGCCGGCGTGTCGCCAGCACCGCGTCGGCCCCGCTGGCGCGGATCAGGGGGCGTCGACCGTGGGCTTCCAGGCCGGCCGGGTCCTCTCGAAGACGGTGATGTCCGCCTCGTGGCGCAGGGTCAGACCGATGTCGTCCAGACCCTCCAGCAGACGCCAGCGGGTGTAGTCGTCCACCTCGAACGCGGCGACGATGTCACCCGCCTGGACGGTCCGGGACGCGAGGTCGACCGTGACCGAGGCGCCGGGGTTCTGCTCGAGGAACTTCCAGAGCAGCTCGACGTCGTCCTGGCTGACGACCGCGGTGAGCAGGCCCTGCTTGCCGCTGTTGCCGCGGAAGATGTCAGCGAACCGGGAGGAGATGACGACCCGGAACCCGTAGTTCATCAACGCCCACACCGCGTGCTCACGCGAGGAGCCGGTGCCGAAGTCCTGGCCCGCCACGAGCACCGAGCCCGCGGCATACGCCGGGTTGTTGAGAATGAAGGACTCGTCCTTGCGCCACGCGGCGAAGAGTCCGTCCTCGAAGCCGTCACGGGTGACCCGCTTGAGATAGACGGCGGGGATGATCTGGTCGGTGTCCACGTTGCTGCGACGCAGCGGAACACCGACACCCGTGTGGCTGGTGAACGCATCCATCAGAGGGCCTCCTGCCCGACGGGCTCGAGATCGGCGGGGCTGGAGAGGGTGCCCCGCACCGCCGTCGCGGCGGCGACCAGGGGGCTGACCAGGTGGGTGCGACCGCCCTTGCCCTGACGGCCCTCGAAGTTGCGGTTGGACGTCGAGGCGCTGCGCTCCCCCGGCGCGAGCTGGTCGGGGTTCATCCCGAGGCACATCGAGCATCCCGCGAGACGCCACTCGGCGCCGGCCGCGGTGAAGACCGCGTCCAGCCCCTCGGACTCCGCCTGGAGCCGCACCCTGGCCGAGCCCGGCACGACGAGCATGCGCATCCCGTCGGCGACGCTGCGGCCCGCGATGACCTCGGCGGCCGCGCGCAGGTCCTCGATCCGTCCGTTGGTGCAGGATCCGAGGAAGACCGTGTCGACCCTGATCTCGCGCAGAGGGGTTCCCGCGGTCAGACCCATGTAGTCCAGGGCGTGCTGGGCTGCGGACTTGGCGTTGTCGTCGCCCATGTGTTCGGGGTCGGGCACCGCCGACGCCAGCGGTGCGCCCTGCCCGGGGTTGGTGCCCCAGGTGACGAAGGGGGTGAGCGTCGAGGCGTCCAGGTGGACCTCCTCGTCGAACTCCGCGTCGTCGTCGGTCCGCAGCGTCCGCCAGGACTCGACGGCGGCATCCCAGTCGGCACCGGTGGGGGCATCGACCCGACCCTGGAGGTAGGCGAACGTCGTCTCGTCCGGAGCGATCATGCCCGCCCGGGCGCCAGCCTCGATCGACATGTTGCAGACCGTCATCCGGGCCTCCATGGAGAGCGCCCGGATCGCCGAGCCCCGGTACTCCAGGACGTAGCCCTGGCCGCCGCCGGTGCCGATCTTGGCGATGACGGCGAGCACGACGTCCTTGGCCGTCACCCCGGGCTGCAGGTCGCCGTCGACGTTGATCGCCATCGTCCGGAACGGCTTGAGCGGCAGGGTCTGGGTGGCGAGGACGTGCTCCACCTCCGAGGTGCCGATCCCGAACGCCAACGCCCCGAAGGCGCCGTGGGTCGAGGTGTGGCTGTCGCCGCACACGATGGTCATGCCCGGCTGGGTGAGCCCGCGCTGCGGGCCGACGACGTGGACGATGCCCTGCTCCGCGTCGCCCATCGGGAACAGCCGGATCCCGAACTCCTCGCAGTTGCGGCGCAGTGTCTCGACCTGGGTACGGCTCACCAGGTCGGTGATCGGTCCGGGTGTCGTCGGGACGTTGTGGTCCTCGGTGGCCAGGGTGAGGTCACGCCGGCGCACCGGCCGTCCCTCGATGCGCAGCCCGTCGAACGCCTGCGGGCTGGTCACCTCGTGCAGGAGGTGCAGGTCGATGTAGAGCAGGTCCGGCTCGCCGTCCTTGCGCCACACGACGTGGGCGTCCCAGACCTTCTCCGCCAGCGTTCCCGCCATCTCCGCCACCTTCCGACCCACGTCGTATGCCAGGCTGTCGGCACCGCCGCGGGACTGCGCAGCAGTGCGTCGTGAACGACATTTCCACGCGGTCTCCGCCGACGGGGTTGCGTCTCATCGAATGAGACGTCAATATCAAGCCATGGACAACACGAGTGGAGTCGGGGTTCTCGACAAGGCAGCCATCGTCCTGGGTGCCCTGGAAGCCGGTCCGTCGACCCTGGCCCAGCTGGTCACCGCCACCGGACTGGCCCGACCGACCGCCCATCGCCTCGCGGTGGCCCTGGAGCACCACCGCCTCGTCACGCGCGACCTGCAGGGCCGTTTCGTCCTCGGTCCGCGTCTGGGCGAGCTCGCCGCCGCCGCGGGTGAGGACCGGCTGCTGGCCGCCGCCGGACCGGTCCTGGGCGCGTTGCGCGACCACACGAACGAGAGTGCACAGCTGTTCCGCCGTCAGGGCGACCACCGGATCTGCGTCTCGGCCGCCGAACGTCCGGTCGGCCTGCGCGACTCGATTCCGATCGGCGCCAGCCTGACCATGCTGGCCGGCTCGGCGGCTCAGGTGCTGCTCGCCTGGGAGGAGCCCGACCGGCTGCACCGCGGCCTGCACGGCGCGGCCTTCACGGCCACGACGCTGTCCGGCGTCCGGCGCCGGGGCTGGGCCCAGAGCGTCGGTGAGCGCGAGGCCGGGGTGGCCTCGGTGTCGGCACCGGTCCGTGGACCGTCCGGGCGGGTCGTGGCCGCCGTCTCGATCTCCGGGCCGATCGAGCGGCTCTCCCGCCAGCCGGGACGACTGCACGCCGCGACGGTGATGGCCGGCGCCAACAAGCTCACCGAGGTGCTGGCCCGCCACGCCGCGCAGCAGGAGGCCCAGAACGCCGGCTGAGCTCAGGCAGCGCTGTCGCGCCCGAGCCGGTCGCCGGCACGGTCGCCGCGGCGGGCCACCGGGACCGTCCCGCAGAACGCCCCGAGCCCCAACTCGCGTCCCAGACCGGAGTAGACGCTCTCGTGGGCGCCGGCCGGCACGGCATACGTCTCGTGCCAGATGCCCACCGCACCTTCGGCCCGACGGGCCTTGGCGTTGAAGTCCTGCCACGCCGGGCGGTGGGCCAGCCCGTCGGCCGACGCGTAGGTCAGCAGGTCCCTCGCACTGCGCCAGTACTGGATCACCGTGGGCCCACCCGTGCCGACGACCGTGCGGCCACCGAGGAACCCCAGCCACTGCTCCACACCCCGCTCGGACGCCGCCCGGTTGGCCTCCAGCTCGCGCAGCATCCGTGGCATGGCCGTGAAGGCCGGACCCCACAGGTCAGGCCGCCACGGCTTGCGCACGGTCATCCCGATGAGGAAGACGGCGAGGGGCCCGTCGTGTGCGTCGGTCCGTCGCTCCATCTCTGCCTCCGGGTGGGTAGTGTCGACACCCCATGGTGATAGTGGAACTATCCAATGTCAAGGAGGCCGCACGTGCAGATGGCGGAGCTGTCCGGCCGGACAGGTGTCCCCGTGCCCACCCTCAAGTACTACCTGCGCGAGGGGCTGCTGATGCCGGGCGTCCCGACCAGCGCTACCCGCTCCACGTACGCGCAGGAGCACGTCGAGCGGGTCCGCCTGGTCCGGGCGCTCGTCGAGACCGGAGGCCTGAGCCTGGCTTCGGCTCGCGCCGTGGTGCTCGCTCTGGACGCCCCCGTCAAGCGTGCCCTCGACATCCTCGGCACGGCCCACGAGGCGCTGCCCGCCCCCGGCTCGGAGCACCCCGAGTCCGCTGAGGTCGCCGACCTGGTGACCGAGCTCGGCTGGCAGGTCGAGAGGCGCGCTGTCGCCCGGCACAGCCTCAGCGCCGCGCTGGAGGCGACCGCGCAGGCGGGGGTGCCGGTGGGAACCGAGGAGCTGCGGCGCTACGCCCGGGCCGCGCAGACGATCGCCGAGGTGGACGTGCAGTCCGCAGCAGCTGCCCCGGACCTGACCCATATGTTGCGCACGGTCGTCGTCGGCACGGTGATGATCGACCCGGTCCTGTCGGCCCTGCGCCGGCTCGCCCAGGAACACGTGACGGTGAGCCGGCTGGCGCCCTGACCGCCCGCCCCGACGCCCCGACAGTGGGTCCGGCCTGGGGCTGGCTGAACCGCGAGACGCCCCCGGCTCGTGCCGGGGGCGTCTGGTGGTTCGGGTAGCCCCGACGGGATTCGAACCCGCGCTACCGCCTTGAGAGGGCGGCGTGCTAGGCCGCTACACAACGGGGCCTCTAGCGGTGCCTGTCCGAGGGCCGGGGCCGTTCGGACAGCGGAGGAAACCATACCCTTGCGAGCGCGCTTTCTCCGAATCGACCGGCGCCGCCGTACGGGCGGGATGGTCGTGGCTGGGGTACCAGGACTCGAACCTAGAACGGATGAACCAGAATCACCAGTGTTGCCAATTACACCATACCCCAAGGGGGTATCGCGGCCCTTCCACCCGGAGGCGACGTGGCTGCGAACCAAGGACTGACTCTACCGGTGACCGGTTCGTCGTCCCAAATCCTGACCGGGTGACCACTCCCCGGCCGTGGCGCCGCTCACCAGATCGGGGACCACCGCCAGCGAGGCGATCGTGGCGCGGCGGCCTGCCCAGGCCGACGTCGTGGCCGACCGGTCCAGCAGGGCCGCCCACAGCCCCGCGGCATACGAGCCGCCCGCGTCCACGACGGGGTCGTCACCGACGTACAGGGTGCCGGAGACACCGACCCCCAGGACGTCGCAGGCGTGCTCGAACACCCGGGCGTCGGGCTTGCCGAACCCGAGGGTGTCGCGGGTGACGACTGCGCCCGGCAGCCGCTCGGCGAGGCCCACCGCCGCGAGCTTGGCCGCGGTCGCAAGGTCGCTGGAGTTGGTGAGGACACCGACCGGCAGACCCACCGAGCCGGCCCACTCCAGCAGCGGCAGCACGTCGTCGTAGGCGCGCAGCGCCGTCCGGAAGCGCGGGTGGTACGCCTCCTCGAAGCGGTCCCGCAGACCCGCGTCCAAGGCCAGGCCGTATGCCGCGGTGCTCGCCGCGAAGCGCCTGCTCCGCATCTCGGCGAAGCTGATCTCGCCGCGGGTGTAGGACCCGAACTCCCCTTCCGGGTCGTCCCGGAACCGACGTGCGAAGCCGTCCCAGACCACCGGACCCGCGTGCGGCCACAGCTCGGCCGCGACTCCGGAGCCGGAACGGAGCATCGCGCTCCCGGTGTCGAACAGGGTGTCGTCGGCGTCCAGGAGCAGCGCCTGGATCATGCTGTGGGAACCCGCTTCAGGTCAGCTGCTCGCGCAGCCGTCGAAGGCGCTCCATCGTCGAGTGCCTGCCGAGGATCTCCATCGACTCGAACAGCGGCGGGCTGACCCGGGCGCCGGACACGGCCGTTCGCAGCGGCCCGAACGCGAGCCGCGCCTTCAGCCCGAGCCCGTCGATGAGCGATGACCGCAGGGCGGCCTCGATGGCCGGCGCAGTCCAGGCGGCCTCGCTGCCGAGCACCCCGGTCGCGGTGTCGTCGAGCGCGCCGAGGGACTCGATGGCGGCGTCGAGCACGCGCGCCGCGTCGGGACCGAGGCCGGCGCGGGCGTCGTCGGCGATGTGCAGGTCGTCGTCGGCGACGTAGAACGGGGCGACGAGCGGCGTGGCCTCGGTCAGCGTCACGATGCGGGTCTGGACCAGCTCGGCCACCGTGCGCAGGCGAGCCAGCTCACCCAGCGAGGGGTTGTCGCCGAGCACCCCGTCGGTCGTGAGGAAGGGCAGCAGCCGGTGGGCGAAGTCACCGAGGTCCAGGCCCCGGATGTGGACGCCGTTGAGCCAGTCGAGCTTCTTCAGGTCGAAGATCGGACCGACCGGGTTGACCTTGCGCCAGTCGAAGTCCTTGGCGAACTCCTCGAACGTGAAGACCTCGACGTCGTTGCCCTCCGCGTCCTGACGCGGCGGATAGGCAAGCAGCGCAAGGAAGTTGCCCAGTGCCTCCGGCAGGTATCCCTGCTCCTGGAACCAGGTCAGCCGGGCTGCGGGGTTCTTGCGCTTGGAGATCTTGGACTTGTCGACGTTGCGCAGCAGCGGCATGTGCGCGAACTGCGGGGCCTTCAGGCCGAGCCACCGGTACAGGAGGAGGTGCTTGGGCGTGGAGGAGATCCACTCCTCGCCGCGGACGACGTGGGTGATGCCCATCTCGTGGTCGTCGACGACCACCGCGAGGTGGTAGGTCGGGAAGCCGTCGGCCTTGACGATGACCTGGTCGTCGGGGCGCGGCGCGGACACGGTGCCCCGGATCAGGTCCTCGAAGGTGAGGTCGACGTCGTCGGGGACGAGCATCCGCAGGACGGGGGTGTCGCTGAACCCGGGAAGGGCCGCCCGCTCCTCGCGCGTCCTGCCGTGGCAGAGTCGGTCGTAACCGGTGGGCCGCTTGTTCTTCTGCTGCTCCTCGCGCATCGACGCCAGCCGCTCGGTGGAGCACCAGCAGTGGTAGGCGTGCCCGTCGGCGAGGAGGCGCGCGGCATACGGGGCATAGCTGCCCAGTCGCTCGGACTGGCGGTACGGCCCCACCGGGCCACCGACGTCGGGGCCCTCGTCCCAGTGCAGACCGAGCCAGTGCAGGGTGTCGAACACCTGCTGCTCGCTGTCCGCCCGGAACCTGGCCCGGTCGGTGTCCTCGATCCGCAGGATGAACTGGCCGCCCTCCTTGCGGGTGAAGGCGAGGTTGAACAGCGACATGTATGCCGTGCCGACGTGCGGGTCCCCCGTCGGGGACGGGGCGACGCGCAGACGGACCGGGCCCAGCTTCTCTTTGCTCATGGTGCTGCCGAGTCTAGGGACCGGCCCGGTGGGCGCCTCGTCAGTGCCGCACGAACGGGTTCGACAGGGAGCCGATGCCCTCGATCCGGACCTCGACCCGCTGGCCGGGACGGACCGGGCCGACCCCGGCCGGCGTGCCGGTGAGGATGACGTCGCCGGGCAGCAGCGTGAAGGCCGCGCTGACGTGGGCGACGAGCGTCGCGACGCCGTGGACCATGTCAGCTGTCGTCCCGTCCTGGACCACCTCCTCGTCCAAGGTCGTCGTCAGCCGCAGGTCGGCCACGTCGAGGTCGGTCTCGATCCACGGGCCGAGCGGACAGAACGTGTCGAAGCCCTTGGCACGCGCCCACTGTCCGTCCGAGCGCTGCAGGTCGCGCGCCGTCACGTCGTTGGCGACGGTGTAGCCGAACACCACCTTGGCGACGTCCTCGGGCAGGACGTCCTTGCAGACCCGGCCGATGACGACAGCCAGCTCACCCTCGTAGTGGACGTCCTGGCTCTGCGGCGGCATGACGACCGGGTCGCCCGGGCCGATGACGGCGGTGTTCGGGATGAGGAAGAGCAGCGGCTCAGCCGGAACCTCGTTGCCCAGCTCGCGCGCGTGGTCGGCGTAGTTGCGGCCCACCCCGACCACCTTGCTCCGCGGGATCACCGGGGCGAGCAGACGCACGTCGGACACGGCATACACCTGCCCGGTCAGCTCGATCTTGGTGTACAGCGGGTCGCCGGTGATCTCGGCGATCTTCTCCCCGGCTCCGTCGACGAGGCCGTAGGCCGGGTCGTCACCGGTGGTGAACCTCGCGATGCGCATTGGTCCAGCCTAGGGACCTACAGGATCCGGGCCACAGCCTGTGCCATCAGCGCGTAGCCGCTGTCGTTGGCGTGGATGTTGCCCAGGGAGCACATCCAGGTCCGCCGGCAGATCGCGGCGACGTTGAGCGGGACGCTCACCGGGATGCCCGGCAGCGTCGTCGGCGCGGTGCTGTGGCTGCTGAAGGCGGCGGCGATGTTGGCGACCTTGGCGCCGACGCTGCGAGCCGACGCACCGATGCTGGCGTTGAGGATGTCGCTGAGGGCGAGCGACTGCTGGGCGGTGGCCACGCCGGCAGGGCCGGTCAGGGCGGCAGCGAGGAAGGGGTCGTAGTAGTTCAGGACGATGATCCGCACGCCTGGGCCAGCTGCCCCACGGAGCTGGGTGAGGATGACCGGCAGGTTGGTGGCCACCGACGCCAGGCCGCCCTGCACGCACACGGGGTCGATGGTGCCGCCGCTGACACAGCGGTTCACGTCGTTGGCGCCGAGGTCGATGGTGACCAGCGCGGTGTTCCCGTGGTGGGCGCGGAGGAACTGGAGCGCCTGCGCGAGCTGGCTGCCCGCCGCATACGTGCAGATCCCGCCGGTGGTCATCGTGCCGGTCGTCTCGCCGGAGCAGGCCAGGTTGACCTGGCGCGCGCCCGGCTCGTGGGCGCGGAGCGCGGTGAGGACTCCCCCCACGTAGCCGCCGGTCTTGTCGTCGCCGACCCCTGGTTGGTACCCGGCGGCGAGGGAGTCCCCGAGCGCCAGGTAGTACGCGCCCGCGCGGTCGACCCCGCCGTGGCCGGTGGCCGCGGAACCAGTGGCGGCGGTGCCGACGACCAGGCCGAGGCAGGCGAGCAGGGCGAGGAGGGTGCGCTTCATCGGATGGCTCCTGCACGTGGGCGACGACGGGTGGGTCCCACTCCGCACGGTACTCCGGGAACCCGCACCAGACCGGGGAATCTCGGACCGACCTACGCTGGTTGCCCGTGAGCACGGTGTGGGAGCTGGATCGGTGGTTGACCGCCGAGGCAGCGCACCATGCCCGCATCGACGCCCTCACCGCCGGGCACCGGGCGCGGCGCGCGGCGGGTCTGGCCCACCCCGTCGAGGACTTCCTGTTCACCTACTACCGCCACTCCGCGGCCAAGCTGCGCCGCTGGCACCCCGGTCCGGGGGTCCGGCTCGCTGGGGCGGCCGGTATGCCGCGCGCCGAGTGGGCGTTCGCGGTGCGCTCACCTGACGGCTCGGTCGAGCTGGATCTGCCGGCATACCTCCGGCGACGCGCCGACACCGTCGTCTTCGTCCGCGAGCTCGTGTCGCGGACGGCCGAGCGGCCGGCCCAGCTGGGCTGCTTCGGGTTGCACGAGTGGGCGATGGTGCACGGGCTGGGTGACGACGAGGTCCGCCACCGTGGTCGGCCGCTGCGCCTCGGCTCGGCCGGGACGGACGAGGTGGTGCGGACCCACCAGATCCGCTGTTCGCACTTCGACGCCTACCGGTTCTTCACCGCCTCCGCGGCACCGCTCAACACGCTGCGGCCGAGGCGGCAGACCCAGGTCGCGATGGAGCAGCCCGGGTGCCTGCACGCTGGCATGGACGTCTACAAGTGGGCCTTCAAGCTGGCGCCGGCGATCCCCAGCGAGCTGACCGCCGACTGCTTCGAGCTGGCCCGGGACGTCCGCGAGCTCGACATGCGGGCTTCGCCCTACGACCTCACCGACCTCGGCTACCAGCCGGTGGCCGTCGAGACGCCCGCCGGGAAGGCGGCCTACGTGAGCGCCCAGCGAGGGTTCGGCGAGCGCTCGAACACGCTGCGGCACCGGCTGGTCGGCGCCATCGACCAGATCCTCCCCACCGGGGCGCCCCCTCGCGCATGACCCGGCTCAGGGAGAGGCGACGGGCTTGTTTCCCGTGTTGCGCAACGGCGACACCTTGGTGATGACGTCGAACCAGAACGGTGCGCCGAGCGACGCGGCGCCGGTCGTCACCAGGATCCCGAACAGCGTGCTCAGCCAGCCCCAGCCTGCGGGCCGCTTGGACGCCTCGGTCCAGTAGGGCAGGCCGACCGGGAGCCCGTCGGCCTGCACCGCCGTCAGCTCCTGCTGCAGGCACTCCCGGCGCTTGGCCACGGGGTCTGCGGAGTCGCACAGGGTGTCGTTCGTCGCGGCGGCGACCACCGCCTGGCGCACCGGCTCCTTGGTCCACAGTGCTTCGCCGATCCCGACCGCATCGACGTGGAGGAACCCGGCGACGACGAGGGTGAACACGACGATCCAGCGTTTGGCCCACCGCTTGTAGGAGCCGGAGATCCGGTCCATCTGGGCGTCGTACCAGCTCTCCAACGCCCCACGGAACCGCGACACGTCACCTTCCGCCGTCTTGGCCAGCGCCTGCAGGGCGCTGCGCAGCGGGCTCTCGGGGAGCGCGTCGACCGAGGTGCGGATCTCCTCCAGGGTGGTCTTCCCGCTCGCGTCGGGCACGAGGAAGCTGAGCAGCACGTCCACGACCGTGCGGGCCGGCAGGTAGCTCGGGTTGCGGGTGACCTGCCCCGAGGCCCTCGTCTGCTTGAACGGCTGGATGAGCGGGTGGCCCATCACCGCTGCCACGGTGATCGGGTTGCTCTGGTTCGGACTCCCCGCAACCGTGCCAGGCGGGGCGGCCTGCACCTTCGCGGGGTTGCTGGTCAGAGCCTCGGCATACTGCGCGTTCTCGCGCTTGCGCTCCCCGCTGTTCGGCGCCAGCCGGGCCAGTGTCCCGACCGCCGCCGTCGCCGCGGGGTCGGTGGAGGGTTCGAGCAGCTCGCGGAGCCCGCGAAGGAGGTACTTGGCTCGTTTGGTCATCAGGTTCGCGATCGACTCCACGACGGTCGACGCTGCCAGCGAGACGAGGAAGAAGACGAACGCGAGCCCTACGACGGTGCCGATGACGGTCTGACCCAGCATGACGTTCCCCCGTCCCGCGAAGAGGTGCCCCAGCCTCCCCACGGTAGCGCCGACCCGCCCACCCCTGCCGGCGGGCGCACCCGGCGTCGGCCAAACGGCCGACCCGGCTAGCTGCTGGCGGGCTCGACCTCGGCCCGGATCAAGCCGTAGGTGACGCCCTCGACGAGCGCCTGCCAGGAGGCCTCGACGATGTTGGCGGCCACCCCGATCGTCTCCCAGGACGTCGCCCCGTCGGAGGTCTCGATGAGCACGCGGGTGACGGCGTCGGTGCCGTGGGCCGCGTCCAGGATCCGCACCCGGTAGTCGATCAGCTCCAGGGTGTCCAGCTCGGGGTATGCCGGGAGCAGCGCCTGGCGGAGCGCGTGGTCCAGGGCGTTGACCGGACCGTTGCCCTCCCCCGTCGCGACGACCCGCCGGTCCCCGGCGCTGATCTTGACGGTGGCCTCGGACACGGCCTCGCCCTCCCCTCGCCGGTCGGTGATGACCCGCCAGGACTCGACGTCGAAGTAGTCGGGCAGCTGGCCCAGCTCGCGGCGCAGCAGCAGGTCGAAGGAGGCATCGGCGGCGTCGAAGGTGTAGCCGCGAAGCTCCAGGTCCTTGACCCGGGCGAGCACCCGCTGGACGGCGGCGCTGTCCTCGGAGAGGTCCTGCCCCAGCTCGCGGGCCTTGAGCTCGATGGAGGCCCGCCCGGCCATGTCGGACACCAGCATCCGCATGTCGTTGCCCACGGTCTTGGGGTCGGTGTGCTGATACAGGTCGGGGTCGACCTTGATGGCGCTCGCATGCAGGCCGGCCTTGTGCGCGAACGCGCTCGCCCCCACGTAGGGCTGGCGGGAGTACGGCGGCACGTTGGTCACCTCGCTGATCGCGTGGGCGATCCGGGTGGCCTCCTGGAGCCGGTGTGGTTCGAGCACCTGCTGGCCCAGCTTGATCTGCAGGTTGCTCACGACGGTGAGCAGGTCCGCGTTCCCGGTCCGTTCGCCGTAGCCGTTGACCGTCCCCTGCACGTGGGTGGCGCCGGCGTCCAGGGCCGCCATCGAGTTGGCCACTGCGCAGCCGGTGTCGTTGTGGCAGTGGATCCCCAGCCGGGCCCCGGTGGCGTCGAGCACGTCGGCGACCAGGTCCCCGACCTGCCCGGGCAGCATGCCGCCGTTGGTGTCGCACAGCGCGACGAGCTCGGCACCGCTCTCCATGGCGGCCCGGACGGCCTCCAGCGCATAGCCGCGGTCGACGGCATACCCGTCGAAGAAGTGCTCGGCGTCGACGAACACCCGACGGCCCTCGCCGTGCAGGAAGGAGACGGTGTCGCGGATCATGGCCAGGTTCTCCTCGGGCGTGGTCCGCAGCGCGCGCTCGACGTGACCGACGTGGCTCTTGGCGACGAGGGTGAGGACCGGAGCGTTGCTGTCGATCAGGGCCCGGACGAGCGGGTCGGAGGACGCGGCGCCCCCGGCACGCCGCGTCGCCCCGAAGGCCGCGAGGGTGGCGTTGTGGAGCGTCAGCTCCGTGGCGGCCCGGGCGAAGAACTCGGTGTCCTTGGGGTTCGCGCCGGGCCAGCCACCCTCGATGAAGCCCACACCGAGCTCGTCGAGGTGACCGGCAATGGCCAGCTTGTCCGCGACGGAGAGGTTGAGCCCCTCCTGCTGCGCGCCGTCGCGCAGGGTCGTGTCGTAGACATGGAGGTCGCTCATCAGGTCGCCTTCGGCTCGGTGTGGTCGTGCGTCGTCAATCCGGTATGCCGTGCTGTCCCATTGTCCCGAACGTCGCGCCCGCGGCCGGTCAGGGTTGGGACCGGCGGCGCCCTGCTTCGCAGGTGGCGCCGCGGTGATGAGCAGCGCCCCACAAAGCAAAAGACCCCCCGGGTCCGGGAGGTCTGCGCGACGAGGAGAGCCCGTCGCGCTAGCTGATAATGAGGGCCGCGGTGGCGGCGCTGCAGTACGTCACGGGCTCACCATGCCACGCACGGGTGCGCGCCAGGAACAGCCGTCCACATGGTGGCGCCCGGGTGGGTCCCCGATCGAGGAGACCCACCCCTGCGCGTCGGGGTCGTCTAGGTCTGGACGGCGGCGAGCGTCCGGGACTCCAGCCGTCGATAGCTCGCCTCCATGCCCTCAGTCATCCCGGTGGCCAGGACGGTGTCCCGAAGCTCCGCATTGGGGTAGGTGACCACGAGCGACAGCAGCGTGCCGGCCGGGACCGGCGTGAGGGTCAGCTCGTTGACGGCGCCCTCCCCCGGCATACCGGTCATCCGCTCGGTCGTGACCGAGCGGAAGGGCGGCAGCGACTCGACGAGCTCTCCTTCGAAGCCGAAGCGATCCTCGCCCTGCTCCCATTCGTAGCGGTAGGAGTCGCCGACCTCGGTGGCGACCTGGCAGACCGGCATCGTCCAGCCCTCTGGCCCCAGCAGCCAGGTCTGCAGCAGCGCAGGGTCGTGGTGGGCCCGCCAGACGAGGTCCACCGGCCCGTGGATGACCCGGCTGACCCGCACCTGGGTGTCGTTGAGGATCTGGCTCATCGTCGGCAGGTCGGCGCTGAAGGAGCGTAGGTCGGCCAGGACCTCGTCCATCTGCCCCATGGCCTGGGTGATGCCCTCCTCCATGCCCATCTCGACCAGGCTGGCGAGCGCGTCGGCGGTGTCGAAGTACGTCGTCGTCGTGACGCGTGAGCCGTCCGGTGTCGTCTCGAAGGTGAACTCCATCCGCATGGACGGCATCTCGGTGTTGGGGGAACCGTCGGCGAGGGCGAACCCGTCCAGCACCTCGAACGACTGCTGCGGCTCGACGGCGAGCCACCTCCAGTAGCCGCGCGAGACGTCGCCGTCGCGACCGGTCATGGCGTAGTCGGACAGTCCGCCTGGGGCGGCGTCGTGCCGGGTGAACCGGGCGGGGTAGGTCGGCGGACCCCAGAACCGCTCCAGCTGCCGCGGGTCGACGTATGCCTCCCAGAGGCGCTGTACCGGCACGGGGAAGTCGGCGATGACCGTCAGGGTCAGGGCCGCGGGGTCTTGGACGACGGAGGTGACGGGCATGGCAGGGCCTTTCAGTCGTGGATGAGGAGGGTGTCGAGCCGCCGGATGCGGTCGCGCCAGATCTGTTCGTAGCGGTCGAGCAGTGCCCGTGCCCGCGCCACGGCCTCGGGGTCACCGCGGACGACCCGCTCTCGGCCCCTCGGCTCCTTGGTCACGAGCCCGGCTCCTTCCAGGACGGCTACGTGCTTCTGGACGGCGGCGAAGGACATCGCATACGCCGCGGCCAGCTGCGACACCGACGCCTCACCCGCCAGGGTGCGGCGCAGGATGTCGCGGCGCGTCGCGTCGGCCAGGGCCCGGAAGAGCCGGTCCACCTCGTCGTCACGGAGCGCAGTATCTACAACCATTTGGTTGTAGGTTATCCGGAGGGGTCTCGAGGGTCAAGCCGTCAGCAGGGCGAATGGTCCCGACCCCGCCGCCGCTGGCGCGCAGTTCCTGGGCCGATGCCGTATCGCTCGTGACCGGGCACGCTACGCAGCCTGGGTTCGCTCCGCCGCCCGCACGACGTATGCCGGATCCGCTGGCGCGATCACGGCAGGTGTGCAAAGACTTCGGCATCTGATGTCGAAGGCCCTGACCGCCGTTCGACGTACGTGCACCAAGCAGCCCGTCAACCAGTAGGAGAGCACGATGCCGCGTTTCATGGGATTCGTCAGGATGCAAGAGGGCGTCGGGACGCCGCCGCAGGCGCTGTTCGACGCGATGGACGTCCACATCGGCGAGCGGGCGGCCAAGGGTGTGTTCCTCGACGGAGGCGGCCTGTACGGAACGGAGGACGCGGTGAACTTCGTGGTCCGTCAGGGCGAGGTCAGCCGGGTCGACGGACCGTACGCCGAGGCCAAGGAGGTGGTTGGCGGCTGGTCCATCCTGCAGTACGACAGCCTCGAGGAGGCCGTGGCCGACCAGCGGGAGTTCGCCGAGCTGCACGCGAAGTACTGGCCCGAGGTCACCGTGATCTCGACCCTGCGGCAGATCTCTGACGGCCCGGAGGCCCCCGGCGACTGACCGGCACTCACTACGCTGGCGGCGTGCCGGCGCAGACCAGTGCGGATGGCTCGAACGAAGCCATCGTCGCGGCGTGGGGGGGCGGGGCGGGCCGCCCCCGCGGGGGCCCCACCCCGCGGAAACCGGGGCAGGGCCCCCCGGGGGCCCCGGCGCGGGGCGCGCGGCGGGGCGCCCGGGG
>JAICMC010000100.1 GCA_025929465.1 Nostocoides sp. | reverse complement strand
GATGACGCTGCGGTTGTCCAGCGAACCGCCGGCGTCTGCCGCGCCGAGGGCGACGAACAGCGGTGCCCAGTGCTCGGTGCGCGGGTGGGCCGCGCGGGCGGCCGGCGCCTTGGCCAGGAAGTCCAGGACGGCGTCGACATCTTGGGCCGCCATGGCTTCGGCGGCCCAGTGGTCGAACTCGCGCGACGGTGCGGGCGGGGTCCCGTCCGCGCCGGCGGACGGGTCGAACCAGCGCAGGTTGTGGGTGGTGAACCCGGAGCCCACGATGAGGGTGCCCTCGTCGCGCAGCGGGGCGAGGGTCCTGCCGAGGTCGAACAGCCGCTGCGGGTCCAGGGTGGGCATGGACAGCTGAAGCGTCGGGATGTCGGCGTGGGGGAACATCTCGACGAGGGGCACATAGGCGCCGTGGTCCAGCCCCCGGGCGGGCTCTTCGCGCAGGTTCTCTCCGGCGCCTGCCACGAGCCTCGCCACGGACCGAGCCAGCGCGGGAGCACCGGGCGCGTCATACCTGACCTCGTAGAACCGCTGCGGGAAACCCCAGAAGTCGTAGGTCAGCGGGACCTCGCCCGTCGTCGCCGAGACCGACATCGGGGCCTGCTCCCAGTGGGCGGACACGACCAGGATGTTCTCGGGGCGGGGCAGGTCGGCCGACCACGCGGCCAGCTCACCCGTCCAGCGGTCGTCGTCCGCGAGCGGCGGGGCGCCGTGGCTCAGATACAGGACGGGCTGGCGGGGCGCCTCCACAGTGCTGGTCACCGACCCAGCATACCCCTCGGTCGTTGAACTTTCAATGATCTGGCGCGCGCGACGGACGAGGTGGCGGGGACCTCACGCAGGGGCGACCTGGCGTCGCCGCGAGGAATATGCGGCGACCGGCTACCGTTGCGCCGGACGCCCCCGTCGGAGCAGCGACGAATCCGCTGCACGAGGGCATGAAAGAGGTATGCCGTGAGCCAGACCGCGCGAAAGCTCGTCATCGTCGAGTCGCCGACCAAGGTCAAGTCGATCGCCGGGTACCTCGGCCAGGACTGGCACGTCGAGGCCTCGGTGGGACACATCCGCGACATCCCGACCCCGTCGGAGCTGCCCGCCGACATGAAGAAGGGACCGTTCGGCCGGTTCGGCGTCAACATCGAGGATGGCTTCGCTCCCTACTACGTCGTCGACGCCGACAAGAAGAAGAAGGTCGCCGAGCTCAGGCGGGCGCTGAAGAACGCCGACGAGCTCTACCTGGCCACCGATGAGGACCGCGAGGGCGAGGCCATCGCCTGGCATCTGCTGCAGACCCTGCAGCCCACGATCCCGGTCAAGCGGATGGTGTTCAACGAGATCACCAGGGAGGCCATCCAGCGGGCCGCCTCCAACACCCGTGACCTGGACACCCGGCTCGTCGACGCCCAGGAGACCCGCCGGATCCTGGACCGGCTCTACGGGTACGAGGTCTCGCCGGTGCTCTGGCGCAAGGTCCGCAACGGCCTGTCGGCCGGACGGGTGCAGTCGGTCGTCACCCGGATGGTGGTGGAGCGGGAGCGGGAGCGGATGGCGTTCCGCTCCGCCTCGTACTGGGACGTCGAGGCGGACGTCACGCCCGACTCGGCGGCCAACCTGTTCACGGCCACCCTCACCTCCGTCGACGGCCGGCGGGTCGCCACCGGCCGGGACTTCGGCGACGACGGCCTCCTCAAGGGGGACAAGGTCGCCCACGTCGACGAGGCAGCCGCGCGGTCCATCGCCGCAGGCCTGCTCGACGCGCGCGTCGCCGTGACCAACGTCGCCGACAAGCCCTACACGCGCCGTCCCTCGGCCCCCTTCACGACCTCGACCCTGCAGCAGGAGGCCTCGCGCAAGCTGCGGCTGTCCTCCAAGGACGCCATGCGGGTCGCGCAGCGACTGTACGAGAAGGGCTTCATCACCTACATGCGGACCGACAGCACGACGCTGTCCGAGGCCGCGCTCTCCGCCGCGCGCGGGCAGGCCCGCGACCTGTACGGCGCGGCATACGTCCCCGACGCCCCCCGCCGCTACGAGCGGAAGGTGAAGAACGCCCAGGAGGCGCACGAGGCGATCCGCCCCTCGGGTGACCGCTTCCGCTCCCCGGCCCAGGTGGTCGGTGAGCTCCGCGGGGAGGAGATGGCGCTCTACGAGCTGATCTGGAAGCGCACGGTCGCGTCCCAGATGGCCGACGCGGTGGGCTCGACCTCCACCGTCAAGGTGGGGGCGACGCTGGCCGACGGCCGGGTCGTCGAGCTGTCCGCCTCCGGCACCGTGATCACCTTCCGCGGCTTCCTGGCCGCCTACGAGGAGGGGCGGGACGAGGAGGACACCCGCCGCCGCAAGGCGAGCAAGCTCGCGGCTGAGGAGGAGCGCCGTCTGCCCAGGCTCAGCGAGGGCGTCGCCCTGCAGGTGGAGCGCAGCGAGGCCGAGGGGCACCAGACCAGCCCACCCCCGCGGTTCACCGAGGCGACCCTCGTCAAGGCCATGGAGGAGCGGGGGATCGGACGACCCAGCACGTATGCCGCGACGGTCGGCACCATCCAGGACCGCGGCTACGTGCGGAGCAGGGGCTCGGCGCTCATCCCGACGTGGCTCGCGTTCGCGGTCACCCGGCTGCTCGAGGAGCACTTCTCGGCGCTCGTCGACTACGACTTCACCGCCTCGATGGAGGAGGACCTGGACCGGATCGCGGGCGGCGAGGAGCAGCGCGTCGCCTGGCTGCAGCGGTTCTACTACGGCGACGAGGCGACGAGCGCCGAGGGACTGCGCGCCCTCGTCGAGGACCTCGGCGAGATCGACGCCCGGGGGATCTCGACGATCGACATCGGCGACGGGATGGTCGTTCGGGTCGGCCGTTACGGTCCCTACGTGGAGGAGACCGTGCCGGCAGGGGTCGACCCGGCCACGGGTGAGATGACTGCGGACGCGTCCGTCGCGCCTCGACGGGCCACCATCAACGACGACGTGGCGCCGGACGAGATGACCCCGAACAAGGCTCGCGAGCTGCTCGAGCTGGCCGCCGACGACGGCCGGGTGCTCGGCCAGGACCCTGCCACCGGCCACGAAGTCGTCGCCAAGGCCGGCCGCTACGGCCCCTATGTCACCGAGGTCCTCCCGGAGGCCGACGCCTCGACGACGACGGCGAAGGCCAGAGCCAAGGCGGTCAAGCCGCGGACCGCCTCACTGTTCAAGGACATGGACCTGGCCACGATCGACCTGGACGCCGCGCTGCGGCTGATGTCGCTGCCACGCACCCTCGGCGCCGACCCCGAGGGTGGTGAGGAGATCACCGCCCAGAACGGTCGGTACGGCCCCTACCTGAAGAAGGGCACCGACTCCCGGTCCCTGGAGACCGAGCAGCAGCTGTTCGACATCACCCTGGAGCAGGCGCTGGCGATCTACAGCCAGCCCAAGCAGCGCGGCCGGGCCGCGGCGAAGCCGCCGCTGGCGTCGTTCGCCGAGGACCCGGTGAGCGGGCGGTCGGTCGTCGTCAAGGACGGCCGGTTCGGCCCCTACGTCACCGACGGCGAGACCAACGCCACGCTTCGTCGCGGTGACGAGCCGGAGACGCTGACCGCCGAGCGGGCCTACGAGCTGCTCCAGGAGAAGCGCGACAAGGGCCCGGCCCCCAAGAAGCGCGCGGTCAAGAAGGCGCCGGCCAAGAAGGCCACCCCGGCGAAGAAGGCCACCGCCGCGAAGAAGGCCGCCGTGGCGAAGAAGGCGACGACCAAGAAGGCGACGACCAAGAAGGCGCCTCTCGCCGGGCCGGCGAACTAGCCGTCAACAAACCCACCCCAAGTCGCGTGCGTACCCGCCGGTACGCCCCCGACTTGGGGTGGATTTGTTGACGGGCAGGGCTGGGGCGGTCAGCCCTTGACCCCGCCCTCGTTGGCGCCACGGATGAAGTGGCGCTGCAGGGCGAAGAAGATGACGGCCACCGGGATGGTCGTCAGCAGCGCGGCACCGAGCTTGAGCGGGAACTGGGTGCCGGCGCCGAGCTGGCCGCTGGTCAGGGACGCGAGCCCGGTGACGAGGGTCATGTGGTCCGGTGTGCCCTTGGTGACGACCAGGAAGTGGCTGAACTCGTTCCAGCTGCCCTGGAAGGACAGGATGGTCAAGGTGATGAGGGCGGGCCGTGCCATCGGCAGCACGACCGACCAGAACGTCCGGAAGATCGACGCGCCGTCCATCCGGGCGGCCTCCTCGATCGAGACCGGGATCGAGTCGAAGAACTGCTTCATGATGAAGATGCCGGCCGCGTCGACGATGAGCGGCAGGATCATCGCCGTGTAGGTGTCGTAGATGCCCAGGTAGTTGACCATGAGGAACTTGGGGATGAGCAGGGCGACGCCGGGCACCGACATGACGGCGAGCAGCGCGGTGAAGATGGCAGCGCGACCGCGGAACTGCAGGCGCGCCAGCGCGTAGCCCGCCAGGCTGTCCAGGAAGACCCGGGCCACGGTGACGACGACCGCGATGAGCACCGAGTTCTTGATCCAGGTCGGGAACGGGATCGCGCCGCTGCCGAGGATCGTCTTCCACGCGGTGAGGCTGAGCGGGTTCGGGATGAGCGACAGCGGGTGGTTGGCGGCGTCGGGGTCGGTCTTGAACGAGGTGACGATCTGGATGAGGAACGGCACGATGAACACGAGGGCGAACACGGTCAGGGCGGCATACACCAGGGCCTGCTTGGCCGGGCTGGTCCGGGCGGTCATGCCGATGCCCCCTTCCGGCGACCGAAGACCGGTCGTCGCTCGTCCTTGTCGGTGAGCACCCACCGCTGGATCCGGGTGAGCACGACGATGATGACGAAGACGACGAAGGCCATCGCGGCGCCGGAGCCGTACTTGAAGCTGCCGAAGCTCTGCTGGTAGGAGAGGTATGCCGGGGAGAGAGTGGTGCCCGCAGGGGCACCCTTGCCCATGACGAAGATCTGGTCGAACACCTGCCAGGTGCCGATCAGGCCGAGGGTGAGCACGAGGAAGAGCGCCGGCCGGATCATCGGGAGGGTCACTGCGCGCAGCTTCTGCCAGCCGGTCGCGCCGTCGAGGGCAGCCGCTTCGTCGATCTCGACGGGCAGGTCCTGCAGGGCGGCGATGAACATGAGCATGAAGGTTCCCGACGTGGTCCACACGACCAGGATGATGATGACGCACATGGCGACCGACGGACCGGAGAGCCAGTCCCACAGGCTTCGGCCCAGGATGCTCGTCTGGCCCCAGCCGGGGTTGTCGACGCCGACCGCGTTGAAGAGCAGGTGGACCAGGCCCCGGTCGTCGGTGAACCAGTCGGGGCCGTTGACGCCGACCACCCTGAGCAGGCCGTTGACCACGCCGGTGCTGGAGAAGATGAAGAGGAACACGGTGGAGATGGCGATCGAGCTGGTCACCGACGGGAAGTAGAAGGCGGTCCGGAAGAAGCTGCGGGCCCTGAGCACCTTGGCGTTGACGAGGAGCGCCAGTCCGAGCGCGAGGACGGTCTGGGCCGGCACGACGAACAGGACGTACCAGAAGGTGTTGCTGACCGACTGCATGAAGGTGGACCGGGTCAGGCCGTCCTTGACGAACAGGTCGGTGTAGTTCTTCGCCCCGATGAACTGCGCGCCCGGTCCGCCGCCGAAGGGGTTGACCGACCCGTTCCAGTCGGTGAGGCTCACCCAGAGGGCCATCACGATCGGGATGGCGAGGAACAGCCCGAGGATCAGGATCATGGGGGAGACGAACAGCCACCCCGTCCTGCCTTCCGGCCCGCGCAACCCGCCGCCGCTGCCCCCGCGGGGCTGGCTGGCCGTCGCCACCTGGGTCTCCTGCAGGACCTGCGGGTTGGCCGCAGGGGCGGACTGTGGTTCAGACATGGGGCACTCTCCTCGGTCCGGGCGGAACAGGTGCGGGCTGGTTCGTATGCCGGTGACGCGCAGGGGGCGCGTCACCGGCATACGGCTCGGGGGTCAGCTGCCGGAGAGGGCGGCGGTGCCGTTCTTCTGCAGGTCGGCGAGCATCTTGGCCGGGTCGCCGCCCTTGGGCAGCGTGGCCAGGTCGGAGTTGAACTTGCTCATGACGTCGTCCAGTCCGGCGAGGTTGACCGGGCCCTGCCCGTAGGCCGCACCCGCGACGAAGGCCGCCGAGTCGGGGTACTTGGCCGCGAACTGCTTCAGCCCCTCCGTGGTGGACGGCATCACACCGAACGCGTCGGCGAAGGCCATCTGCTGCGCGGGGGTGATGAGCGCCTTGACGAGGTCGACCGCCGCCGCCTGGTTGGGCGACTTGGCGGCGATGCCCCAGCAGTTGGTGAAGGTCAGGGTGCCCTTGCCGGCCGGACCGGAGGGCAGCTCGACGGTCGTGTACTTGATCTTCGGGTAGTCCTTCATGCCGCCGGCGATCCAGTTGCCCTCGATCGTCATGGCGGCCAGGCCCTTGCCGAAGGCCTCGCCACCCCAGCCGGTGGCCGGCTTGGTGTCGGTGTTGAACTTCAGGATCCCCGCCTTCATCATCTTCTGCACCTCCTGCAGGCCCTTCAGGTTGCCGGGGGCGTCGGCCGTCATCTTGCCGTCGGCGGAGACCACCCATCCGCCGGCCTGCTTCATGAAGGCGCCGCTGCGGTTGATGTCGTTGCCGATGACCAGGCCGGTGACGTTGCCCTTGGTGAGCTTCTTGGCGACCGTCTCCAGGCCGGCCCAGTCCTTGGGGATGTCGGAGTCGGTGAGCCCGGCTGCCTTCCACATGGCGGTGTTGATCTCCAGGGCGAGGGTCGAGGAGTCCTTCGGGGCGCACTCGAACTTGCCGTCGTAGGTGAACGCGGTGACGAGGGAGTCCACGAAGCCGGCGTCCTTGACCTGGTCGCCGTAGGCGTAGAGGTTCCCGGCCTTGGCGTAGGTGCCGATCTTGCTGGCGTCGGTGTAGAACACGTCCGGCGGGCTGGAGCTGGCGAAGGCCTGGCCCAGCTGCTGGCCGAGGTCGGAGGCAGGGATGACCTCGACGGTGTTGCCGGACTTGGTGGCCCACGCCTGGGTGGCGGACTTGACGGCAGCCGTCTCGGCGTCGCCGGAGGAGCCGATCATGACGGTGAGCTTGACCGGGCCGCTCTTGGAGTTCTGCGATGCGGAGCTGCCGCTGAATCCGCCGCCGCCGCACGCCGAGAGCGCCAGCGCACCGGTGGCCGCGAGGGCGACTGCAGCGGTGCCACGGATGGACCGTGTCTTCATGTGTGCCTCATTTCAGTTGGTGCGGTCGCCCGCGGGGAGGAGCTGGCTCGGATGACCAGCTCGGGGGGTAGGAGCAGCCCGGACGCGCTGGGCTCGCCGCCGAGCAGGTCCAGGACCCGGTCGGCGGCGTCGGCGAGTGGCTGCCGGACGGTCGAGAGCCGCAGGGCTGCGGCCAGGTCGGTGTCGTCGAAGCCGACCAGACCGAAGTCGAGGCCGGGCCGCCAGCCGCGCTCGGTGAGGCAGACCCAGGCGCCCACGGCCAGCACGTCCGACGCGCAGACGAGGGCGGCGCCACGGCCGAGCCCGTCGATGAGCGGACCCGCCGCGGCCGACGCCGCGGCGAGGTCCTGGGCCGAGGTGGCCTGCCAGTCGGCGCGTGCCAGCCCGAGGTCGGCCGTCGCGCGCGACCAGCCCGTCCTCCGGTCGTCGCCGACGGGTGACCCGGGCGGCCAGCCGAGGAACCCGATGCGGTCGAAGCCGCGCTCGGCGAGGTGCCGGACGGCCGCCTCGACACCCGCGGCGCCGTCGACGTCGACCCAGGCGGTGTGGCTGGGGTCGTCCCAGATCCGGCCGAACGCGGCGAACGGTATGCCGTTGTCGCGCAGCCACTGCGGCCTCGGGTCCTCGTGGCGGGTGTCGGTGAGGACGAAACCGTCGGCGATCCGGGAGGCGAGCAGGTCCTGGTAGGCCGGGATGGGCGTCTCGTGGTCAGGCGCGGTGAAGGGGACGATGTGTGCGTCGTGTCGACGGGACCGGGTCGTGAGGTGGACGAGGAAGCTGTCCAGGACGCTGCCGAGCCGACCCGCGCCGCGGCTGTTCAGCTCCACGCCCCAGGCGCCGGCGCGCTCCTGCTTGAGGTTGCGCGCGGCGCGGCTCGGCCGGAAGCCCAGGCGCGCGATCTCCTTGGTGACCCGCGCCAGGGTGTCCGGGGCGACCCGGCTGGGCTGGTTGACGACGTTGCTCACGGTCTGTCGCGAGACCTCGGCGGCGCGGGCGACGTCCATGATCGTCGCGCGACCACGCACCGTCCGACCTGACGTCATCCTTGACGACCACCCTCGGGTAGTGGAACGTTCATAGCACCGCGGAGGAGGCGGATTTGAACGTTCACATTTCGAGTCTCAGGGTGTTGCCTGCGCGGGTCGGCTGTCAAGGCCTGAAGGCCTGGACATCCCCAAATGCGACACACTCGTGACCTACGTCAAGGAATGAGGACCCATGGAGCGGACCGACCCCCGCGCCGGATCGGCGCACCTCCAGCCCTGGCTGCACGACCTGGTCATCACCACGTCGGGCAACGTCACGGCGCTGGGCGGGGCCGACGGGGACATCGGCGGGTCGCCCGCCCAAGGGATCTACGTCGACGACGCGCGGGTCGTCTCCCGCTGCCGGGCCACCCTCGACGGGGAGCCGGTCCAGCCGGTGGGCCGCGCGGCACTCGGCCCGGACAGCGAGTTCGTCGGCTCGGCCAGGCACCTCGGCGCCCAGGGGCCCGACCCCACGGTCGAGGTGCACCGCCGTCGACACCTGCGCGGCGACGGGGCCGAGGAGACCCTGACCATTGCGTCGCGGGCCGTGCAGGTGGCTGCCGAGCTCACCCTCGTCCTCGGTGGTGACGGGGCGGAGATCGCCGTGGTCAAGGGCGGTCGTCCGGCCGGAGTGCTCGGCCGGGCCATCGCCTCCCCCGACGGCGGCACCTGGACGACCAGCCGGCATACGGTCTCGGTGGTCTGCGACCCGCCCCCCGCGGCGACCGTCGACGCCGACGGCGCGCTGCGGCTCACCGTCCCGCTCCTCGTCGATGCGGGGGAGGCGGTCACGGTCGTCCTGCGGGTCAGCGTCGAACGGCTCACCGCCTCACTCTTCGATGCCGACGCCGGGGACGACGCCGTGGCCTGGCCGCACGAGGTCTCCGTCATCGCGGGCGACCCGCGGCTGAGCCGTGCCGTGCACGCATCGCTGAGCGACCTCCAGTCCCTCCTGCTCCGTGACCCGAGGGAGTCCTCGGACATCTTCGCTGCGGCCGGATCTCCTTGGTACCTCACCTTGTTCGGCCGCGACTCGATCTGGGCCGCGCGGCTGGCGCTGCCCCTGGGAACCGACCTCGCGGGCGGCACACTCCGTGCCCTCGCGCGTCGGCAGGGCACGACGTACGACACCGTCCGGGCCGAGGAGCCGGGCAAGATCCCGCATGAGCTGCGCCGGGTCGCCTACGTCGACCCGAACAACCGGCTCGAGCTCCCGCCCGTCTACTACGGGACCGTCGACGCGACCTCCTTGTGGATCTGTCTGCTCCACGACGCCTGGCGGTGGGGTCTGCCCGAGGAGGAGGTCCGTGCCCTGCTGCCCGAGCTGCGTTCGGCGGCAAGGTGGCTCACCGACCTCGCGCCGGGCGACGACGGTCTGCTCAAGTACGTCGACCACAGCGGTACCGGACTGGTCAACCAGGGCTGGAAGGACAGCAGCGACTCGATCCGGTGGCGCGACGGCCAGGTCGCCGACGCCCCCATCGCGCTCATCGAGGCGCAGGCGTATGCCGTGGAGGCGGCCCGCGGCGCATCCGCCCTCCTCGAGGCGCTCGGTGCCGAGGAGGATCCGGGTCGCGCGAAGGAGCTCAGGGTCTTTGCCGACCGGCTGTCGGTCATCGTCCGACAGCGGTTCTGGGTCGGGGCTGACGGCGAGCGCTATCCGGCGATGGCCGTCGACGGCCACGGGGCGGCGGTCACCGGGCTGGGGTCCAACATGGGCCACGGGCTGGGCACCGGAGTGTTCAGCGCCGAGGAGGCCGCGCGGGTGACCGTCGTGCTCACCGAGCCGCGCATGCTGGGAACCCACGGGATCGCGACCTTCGCGACCGACAACGGCGGGTTCAACCCGCTCGGCTACCACACCGGTTCGGTCTGGACGCACGACACGGCGATCTGCGCGCTCGGCATGCTCCGCGAGGGCCACCGGGACCAGGCCGCGGCGGTCGCGTTGCGGCTGCTCACGGCTGCCGAGGCCTTCGACTACCGCTATCCCGAGCTGTTCGCCGACACCGGCGTGCTCGGCGAGCCGATCCCCTATCCGGCCTCGTGCCGGCCACAGGCCTGGTCGGCAGCCTCGGCCGTTGCACTGCTCACGATCGCGCTCGGCCTGGCGGTGGACGTGCCGAACCGCACGGTCACGCTCCGTCCCCCGCCCACCCTTCCGTTCGGGCCGATCACGGTGCACGGCATACGAGTCGGCGAGGCGGTCCTGACGGTCTCGGTCGACGCGACCGGCGTCGTGACGACCGACGGCCTCCCGGACGGCTTCACCCTCCTCACCTGACCAACTGCGTCGGGGCTGGGGCTGGACCACGCACCGGAGGATCCGCGCCATGGCGCTGATCCGGACCACCGGCGCAGTCATCTCCGCGCCGGTGACCGGTCTCAGCGCCATGGCGCAAGGCCCGGCACGCCCGGTCCAGCTCCGCCCGACGGGCTCGCGCGGGTTCAGGTGGGTTCAGGCGTCCAGCCACTCCCCGAAGGCGTAGGGCTGCCGGGTGAAGACGTAGGTCGCCCAG
>JAICMC010000202.1 GCA_025929465.1 Nostocoides sp. | reverse complement strand
CCACCTTGAGGCCGCCGGGCAGGACCAGGTCGGTTCTGGTGCAGCCGTTCTCGACGCAGGTCTGCATGACGTCCCAGATGTGCAGAAGGGCGGCGCGCAGCTCGGGCTCAGTGCGCCAGGACAGCTCGTTGGCGAGCATGACACCGGCGATGGACAGGCCGCTCTCGCGGCACCGGGTCAGCAGCTCGCTCCCGGTGCTGAACGGGTATGGCAGCGGGGTCTCGTCCTCGACGATCCGGTCGGCGCCGACCGCCTCCTCGTCGACGACGAACCCCCCGCCGACGGAGTAGTAGGTGCGCCGGCGCAGCGAGGCGCCGTCGGCGTCGAAGGCCTCGAACGTCATCCCGTTGGGGTGGCCGGGCAGCGCCTGGCGACGGTGCATGGTCAGGTCGGTGTCGGGGTCGAACGGCACCGAATGGGTGCCGTTGACGCGCAGGCTGCGCTCGGACTTCAGGGTCTGGACCCGGTCGACGGCCCTCTCGGTGTCGACCGTCTCGGGGTCCTCACCCTCGAGCCCGAGCAGCACGGCGCGGTCCGAGCCGTGTCCGTGCCCGGTCGCACCGAGGGACCCGTAGAGCTGTGCCTCGACGCGGGTCGTGGCCGGCAGCAGGCCCGAGGCGGCGAGCCCGGCGGCGAACCGCCGGGCTGCCCGCATCGGCCCCACGGTGTGGGAGGACGACGGACCGATACCCACGGAGAACAGGTCGAGCGCGCTGAGGGCCATCAGCGGTACTCCCGCATCCCGTCCAGCAGCCAGCGTACGACGTGCGTCGCGAACGAGGCGCGCGGCATGATCCGCCAGGTGTCCTCGCCGGTGCGCCAGATGAAGACACCCGTCGACTCCAGCTGGGTGAGGACCGTGTGACCCACCGGGAACACCCGTGGGTGCAGGTCGAGCTGGCAGCTCTTGTCCAGGACCTGTCGCGCCATCGGCCCGGCCAGCTCCAGGGTGGTCCGGTTGGCCGACACGTCGGCGACCTGGCCGGGCTCGGTGCCCAGCGCGTCGGCGAGCCGCGCGGTGAGCTGCGCCGCCGGGACGCCCGACTCGGCCTCGTCCGGAGCGACGACGAGGAAGTCGTCGGGTCCGAACCAGAGCACCGAGAGGTCGCTGCCGTCGGTAGCGGCGGACACCTGCCCGGCTCTCGTGGGCAGCGGCACACCGAGAGCGCCCTCCAGAGCCGCGGCCCCGGCACCGCCTGGGGCGACCCGCAGGACGACCTTGGTCTGGAAGGGGATCTCGCGCAGGGTCGCTGCGTCGCACGAGCCCAGCGCCATCTCCTCGGTGAGGTGGTGGGCCGGACTGCGGCGGTATCCGTAGACCGTCGCGGAGTCGGCCGCAGGGGAGTCCTTGGTGATCGTCATCGTGTGGTCAGCCATCTCGCCTCGCACCTTCCTTGTCGTAGAGCACTGCCTCGGCCACGTCGACCTCGGCGAACCGTCCCTGGAAGGACGCGGTGAGTCGTTGGCCGATCCGGTCACGGCCATCCTTCACCAGAGCCAGACCGAAGGTCCGGCCGAGCGCCTGGCTGTGGTAGCTCGACGTCACGAAGCCGAGCATGGGGATCGGCGCGGCGGGCAGCCCCTCACCGGTGTAGTCGCCGAGGGCCGCCGGCTCCACGAGCTGGGTGCCCTCGGGGAGCCGGAGGGTCCGGTCCACCGGCAGGACGCTCACCAGCTGCTTGCGACCGCTCTCGGTGTGCGCAACGCGGGCGTAGGAGCGGTTCCCGATGAAGTCCTTGGTCTTGGACACGACCCAGCCCATGCCGAGGTCCTGCGGCGTGACGGTGCCGTCGGTGTCCTGCCCGACGATCGGGTAGGCCTTCTCGGCGCGCAGCACGTGCATCGTCTCGGTGCCGTAGGGCGTGATCCCGAGGTCCGCGCCCGCGTCGGCGATGTCCTGCCACACCTTCAGCCCGTACCACGTCGGCACGTTGACCTCGTAGGCGAGCTCCCCGGAGAACGTGATCCGGCAGATCCGGGCAGCGATGCCCGAGGCCAGGACGGTCTCCCGGAACTCCATGAACCCGAAGCCCTCCTTGGAGACGTCCACGTCGGGCGCGAGCCGGGCGATGACCTCACGGGAGCGAGGTCCCACGACGGCGACGGTCGACCACTGCTCGGTGACCGAGCTGAACACGACGTCGAGCTCGGGCCACTCGGTCTGTGACCACTCCTCGAGCCAGTCCAGCACCTTGGCTGCACCGCCCGTCGTCGTCGTCATGAAGAACCGCTCCTCGCTGAGGCGCAGGGTGACCCCGTCGTCGAAGACCATGCCGTCGGGGGTGCACATGAGGCCGTAGCGGCCCTTGCCGACCGGAAGCTTCTTGAACGCGTTGGTGTAGATCCGGTTGAGGAACTCGCCGGCGTCGACACCGCGGATCTCGATCTTGCCCAGCGTCGTGGCGTCCATGAAGGCGACGCCCTCACGGGCGGCGCGGCACTCGCGGGCGACGGCGGCATCCATGTCCTCCTGGCCCTGCGGGTAGTACCGGGGCCGCTTCCACTGGCCCACGTCCTCGAAGACGGCGCCGTGCGCGACGTGCCACGGGTGTGCGGCGCTCGTCCGGGCCGCGTCGAAGAGCTCTCCGCGGGCACGCCCGGCCAGGGCCACGAACGCGACCGGAGTGAACGGCGCCCGGAACGTGGTGGTCCCGATCGTCCCGGGGGTGACCAGTGCGGTCGCCGGAGCCGGTATGCCGTCCGCGCCGGATCCTTGGTCGCCGGTCTGGTCGTCCTCAGGTCGGCTCCGGACGGCCGGGTCCTGGCCGGGCTGCCCGGCCGGGATGGCGGCGGCGTCCTGGCCGGAGAGGACTCTGGTGAGCAGGCCGATCGTGTTGACCCCGCCGATCTTGCCCTGCTCGACCCCGGTTCCGATAGAGGTGTAGCGCTTGACGTGCTCGACCGAGCGCATCCCTGCGGTGGTCGCTCGCAGGACGTCGGCTGCGGTGCTGTCGCGCTGCGGGTCGACGAAGTGCGTGCCGTAGCCGCCGTCGCGGCCCTCGACCACCCACAGCTGACGGGTCTGACCGGATCGGGCCCGCTGCTCCGTGGCCCAGTCCGCCGGCTGCTCGGCCT
>JAICMC010000148.1 GCA_025929465.1 Nostocoides sp. | reverse complement strand
GTAGCGGCGGGCCCTCGTCGAGTGCTGCAGCCGGAAGACGGTCTCGGGGTCGACCAGGTGCGGCTCACCCTCGCGACGCCACTGGTACTCCCCGCCCACCGCGAGGCGGCGGTGTGGGAGCCGAACCCCGTCCGGGGGGTATGCCGCGGCGTGCCGTGCCGCGGTCTCCGCGGCGATGACGTCGAGCCCGACTCCACCCAGCTGGCTCACCGTGCCAGTGAAGTACCGGTCGACCAGCTCCTGTGAGAGCCCCAGCGCCTCGAACACCTGGGCGCCGCGGTAGGAGGCGACGGTGGAGATGCCCATCTTGGACATCACCTTCAGGACGCCCTTGCCGAGCGCCTTGATGAGGTTGCGGACCGCCTGCTCGGACGTCACTCCCTCGATCGCCTTGGAGCGCACCAGGTCCTCGACGGTCTCCATGGCGAGGTAGGGGTTCACGGCTGCCGCGCCGTACCCGACGAGCAGGGCGACGTGGTGGACCTCGCGGACGTCGCCGGCCTCGACGATGAGTCCCACCTGGGTGCGGGTCTTCTCGCGGATCAGGTGGTGGTGCACTGCCGAGGTGAGCAGCAGCGACGGGATGGGCGCGAAGTCGCGACCCGAGTCACGGTCGGACAACACGATGAACCGTGTGCCTTCCGAGATCGCGCGGGAGACCTCGGCGAAGATCTCCTCGAGCCTGGCGGCCATGCCCTCGCCGCCACGCATGTGGTCGTAGAGCCCACGGACGACATGGGTGGCGTAGCCGGGCAGGTCGCCGTCGGCGTTGACGTGGACGATCTTGGCGAGCTCGTCGTTGTCGATGACGGGGAACGGCAGGACGAGCTGCCGCGCGTGGGCCGGTGTGGCCGACAGCACGTTGCCCTCGGGGCCGATCGTCGTGCCGAGGGAGGTGACCAGCTCCTCGCGGATGGAGTCCAGGGGCGGGTTGGTGACCTGGGCGAACTGCTGGGCGAAGTAGTCGAAGAGCAGCCTCGGACGGGTGGAGAGGACCGCGATCGGGCTGTCCGTGCCCATCGAGCCGAGGGCCTCGCCCGCCGTTCGCGCCATCGGGGCGAGGAGGATCTTGAGCTCCTCCTGGGTGTAGCCGAAGGTCTGCTGCCGTCGAGCGACCGAGGAGGCCGTGTGCAGGATGTGCTCGCGGTCGGGCAGGTCGTCCAGCCGGATGATCCCGCCGTGCAGCCACTCGGCATACGGGTGCTGCAGGCCCAGACCGGTCTTGACCTCCTCGTCGTCGACGATGCGGCCCTCCGCGGTGTCGACGAGGAACATCCGGCCCGGCTGCAGACGGCCCTTGCGGACGACCGACTCGGCCGGCAGGTCCAGGACGCCGGCCTCGGAGGCCAGCACGACCAGGCCGTCGTCAGTGACCCAGAAGCGGCCCGGGCGCAGGCCGTTGCGGTCCAGGACCGCCCCGATGAGGGTGCCGTCGGTGAATGCGACACAGGCCGGTCCGTCCCACGGCTCCATGAAGGTCGAGTGGAACTCGTAGAACGCCTTGCGGGCGGGCTCCATCTGGGCGTGGTTCTCCCACGCCTCCGGGATCATCATCAGGACCGAGTGCGGCAGCGACCGGCCGCCGAGGTGGAGCAGCTCCAGGACCTCGTCGAAGCTGGCCGAGTCCGAGGCTCCCGGTGTGCAGATGGGGAACAGGCGGGACAGGTCGCCGGGGATCAGGTCGGTCCGGATCTGGCTCTCCCGCGCGGCCATCCAGTTGCGGTTGCCCTTGACCGTGTTGATCTCACCGTTGTGGGCGATCAGCCGGTAGGGGTGGGCCAGCGGCCAGGACGGGAAGGTGTTGGTCGAGAACCGGGAGTGGACCAGGCCCAGGGTGCTGGCGAACCGCTCGTCGGACAGGTCGGGGAAGAACGGCTCCAGCTGGCCGGTCGTGAGCATGCCCTTGTAGACCAGCGTTCGGCTGGACAGTGACGGGAAGTAGACCTCGACCTCGCGCTCGGCCCGCTTGCGGAGGCAGAACGCCAGCCGGTCGAGGGCCACCCCGACGACACGGGGACCGGAGGCCGCGACGAAGACCTGGCGGAAGAACGGCATACAGGCCCGGGCCGCGTCACCGACGAGGTCAGGGGTGACCGGCACGTCCCGCCAGCCCAGGACCCGCAGCCCCTCCTCGGCGGCGATGGTCTCGATCCGGTCCTCGGCCTCGGCCCGCTGCGCGAGGTCCGTGGGGAGGTAGGCCATGCCCACGGCATACGCGCCGTGGACGGGGAGGTCGAACCCGACCACCGCGCGGAGGAACGCGTCGGGGACCTGGGTGAGGATGCCGGCACCGTCCCCGACGAGCGGGTCCGCACCGGTCGCACCCCGGTGGTCCAGGTTGCGCAGCGCGGTGAGGGAGTGCTCGACGATGTCGTGCCCGGCGTGACCGCGCATGGTGGCGACGAGGGCTACGCCGCAGGCGTCGTGCTCGAGGTCGCGGCGGTACAGGCCGGCGTCGGCCGGATGCGATGAGAACTGCGTCGCGGACACGGGCTGGTCACCGTCCTCGCTGGGGTCGGGCCGCCGGCTGGGGCCTAGCAGACGGGCGTTGTGAAGGGAGTGGACACCTTTGACCACGTTGCCCGAATGGTATCGGAGCGCCCTACCGTCCTAACATGCGGGAGAACTCATCTCACATCGTGATCAGCAGGCTCCGACGGCTCGGCGCTGGACGGTCCGGAAGCCGGTACCGAGCGGCCCGCGCGGACGTAGAGGACGACCCCGAGGACGAAGACCACAAGGCAGGTCCACACGTTGACCCGCAGCCCGAGGATGTGGTTGGCCTCGTCCGAGCGCAGGAACTCCATGACGACTCGGCCCAAGGGGTATCCCGCGACGTAGAGGGCGAACAGCTGGCCCGGACGCAGCGACCGGACCCGGTCGATCCGCAGGAGCAGCAGGCCGAGCACGACGAGGAAGACCGACTCGTAGAGGAACGTCGGCTGGAAGGTGCCCAGCACGACCGGCCTGCCCGCCGCATCAAGGACGGCCCGACCCTGCGACTCGTCCCACTGGTGGATGGTCAGCCCCCAGGGCGCGGACGTGTGCCGCCCGTACAGCTCGTTGTTGAACCAGTTCCCCCACCGGCCCAGGGCCTGGGCGAAGACCACCCCAGGAGCGGCGGCGTCGATGTAGTCGCGGAACGGCACACCGTACTTGCGGCAGCCGAGCCAGGCTCCCAGAGCTCCCAGCGCGATCGCGCCCCAGATGCCCAGGCCGCCGTGCCAGATCTTCAGGGCGTCCATCGGGTGCCCCCCGGGGCCGAAGTACGGCTGCCAGCTGGTGATCAGGTGGTAGACCCGGCCGCCGACGATGCCGAACGGCACGGCGTATGCCGCGACGTCCAGGGACCGCGTCGACGGCGTGCCCCGCGCCTCGAGCCGGCGCCCGGTCAGCCAGACGGCCAGCACGATCCCGGTGAGGATGCACAGGGCATAGGCGCGGACCACGAGCGGTCCCACGTGGAAGGCAGCGACCGTCGGGCTCGGTATCGAGACCGGGAGCAGTGCTGCGTACCCGCTCAGCTGACGTCCTTCGCCTTGGCCTTGACCAGGGTCTGGTCGGTCTGGGCAGCGGTGAGCTTGCCGGAGAGCACGGCCTTCTCGAAGGCCGCGGGGTCGGGCTGCTGGTCCGCCGTCGCGAACGAGGAGTAGTTCATCGGGACGCCGTTGAGGAAGATGGCGGGGGTCCCGGTGATCCCGTTCTTGTACGAGGCGTCGTCGGTGGACTTGACGTAGTTCAGGTACTTGCCGGCCGTGGCGCAGGACTGGAAGGCGGTCAGCTTCGCACCCGACAGCCCGGAGTCCTTGGCGAACGTCGTGAACTGGGCGTTGCTGAACGTGCCGGGCTCCGGAGGCTGGTTGGCATAGAGCTGGTCGTGGTACTTCCAGAACACGCCCGCGTCAGCGGCACACAGGACGTTGGACGCCGCCTGCTGGGAGTTGTCGGACCCGTCGTGACTGTCGATGACGGTCTTGAAGTGGTAGACGAGCTTGATCTTGCCTGCCTCGGCGAGGCTCTGGATGGACGAACCGAAGGCCTGCTCGACGCTCTGACAGATCGGGCACCGGAAGTCCTCGTAGATCGACACGGTCGGGGCGCCCGCCTTGACGACCGAGGCGTTCTCGACCCACCCCCGGCCCATCGCCGTGACACCGGCCGGCAGCGCCTTGCCGCCCTGGCTGACGGCGCTCTTGCTCGCCTGGCTGTTGATGATCACGCCGGCGACGACGGCGATGATGGCGACCACCGCGACGACCGAGCCGATCATGATCTTGTTGGGGCCGACCTTGTTGGCCTTGCGGGCGGCGTCGATCTTGGCCTGCCGGGCGCTGACGCCGGGCTGGCTCGCTGCCTTGGCGGGCGTCTTGGCGGGCGTCTTGCCGGGCGACTTGCCGGGCGTCTTGGCGGGTGGCTTGGCCATGGTGCGGTGGGTCTCCTGCGGTGGTGGTGTCAGGCCCGGAAGAGGGCTCGGTCGAGGCTGGCGAACGACCGCGGGCGCCAGAGCAGCCAGGCGCCACACAGGGCCAGGCCGACGTCGCGGGCGATCTCCTGGGGGTACTTCGTCTGGCTCGCGGCGACCTGACCGCCGCCGCCGAAGCAGCCGCAGTCGATGGTGAGGCCCCGCGCCCAGGCCTGGCTGATGCCGATGATGAAGGCGAGCATGAGCAGGCCGCCGATGGCCGCGGCGATCCGGGTGAACAGGCCGACGACGAGCAGCACCCCGAGGACGATCTCCGCGTAGGGCAGGGCGTAGCCGACATAGGTGGCGACGTCGTAGGGCATCACCCGGTAGCCCTGGACGGCTCGGGCCGCACCCACCGGGTTGCCCATCTTCAGGGCGCCCGCAACGACGAGCACGACCCCCAGGACGAGCCGGGCGAGCAGCCCGACCGCGTCGAAGGCCGCCGGGTGGCGGTCGCGGAGCCGGTGGGCGTATGCCGCGTGGTCCTCGACGTCGTCCGGGGCCACGGTGCGGTGGTCGCCCTGCGTGCTCACGCTCGGCTCCTCACGCCGTCAGCCAGTTCTCGGGTCAGGCTGCTCAACGCGTCCAGCCCCTCCTCGGGTTCCCGGTCGGTGAGACACGAGACGAGGGCCGAGCCGACGATCACCCCGTCGGCGAACGAGGCGACCTCGGCGGCCTGCTCACCGTTGGAGACCCCCAGGCCGACGCAGACGGGCAGGTCGGTGACGGCCCGGGTCCGCTCGACCAGGTCCTTCGCGGAGCCGCCGACCGCGGTGCGGGCGCCGGTCACGCCCATCGTCGACGCGGCATACACGAAGCCCCGGCAGCTGCTCGTCACCCGGGAGAGCCGCTCGGGGGTGGAGCTCGGCGCGACGAGGAAGACCCGGTCCAGCCCGGTGCGCTCGCTCGCGTCGAGCCAGGCCGAGGCCTCGTCGGGCACCAGGTCGGGAGTGATCAGGCCGGCCCCCCCGGCGGCGACGAGCCGGTCGGCGAAGGTGTCGACCCCCATCCGCAGCACGAGGTTCCAGTAGGTCATGACGAGGGGTGGCGCGCCCTTGGCGCGGACCGCCGCGGTGGCCGCGAAGACGTCGGCGACGTGGACGCCCCCGGCGAGGGCCCGGGCGGCGGCGTGCTGGATGACCGAACCGTCCATGAGGGGGTCGCTGTAGGGCACGCCGACCTCGACGATGTCGGCGCCGGCCTCGACGAGCACCTCGACCGCGCGGACCGACGTGGCGACGTCGGGGAAGCCGACGGGCAGGTAGCCGATGAGTGCTGCGCGCCCCTGCTCCCGGCAGCGGCGCATCACCTCGCCCACACCGGGCCCGGTCGAGCGAGTGCCGGCCGAGGTCGCCGGCCGCGCCGTGGGGACGCTCATGCCCCTGCACCGTCGTCGAGCAGGCCGAACCACTCGGCGGCGGTGTGGACGTCCTTGTCGCCGCGACCGGACAGGTTGACCAGCAGCAACGCCTGCGGACCGAGCTCGGTGCCGACCTCCATCGCGCCCGCCAGGGCGTGGGCCGACTCGAGGGCCGGGATGATGCCCTCGGTCTTGCAGAGCAGCTCGAAGGCGCGCATGGCCTGGGCGTCGGTGGCGTAGCGGTACTCAGCCCGGCCGCTGTCCCGGAGGAAGGAGTGCTCCGGCCCGACGCTGGGGTAGTCCAGTCCGGCCGAGATGGAGTGCGACTCGATGGTCTGGCCGTCGTCGTCCTGCATGAGATAGCTGAACGTGCCGTGCAGGACCCCCGGCTCCGCGCTGGCGAACCGGGCCGCGTGCCGGCCGGACGCGATGCCCTCGCCGCCGGCCTCGACGCCGACCAGGCGAACCTCGGCGTCGTCGATGAACCGGTGGAAGATGCCCATCGCGTTGGAGCCGCCGCCGACGCAGGCCAGGACGACGTCCGGCAGCCGGCCGGTGAGGTCGAGCACCTGTGCCCGGGCCTCCACCCCGATGATCCGGTGGAAGTCACGGACCATCTCGGGGAAGGGGTGCGGGCCGGTGACCGTGCCGATCAGGTAGTGGGTGGTGTCGACGTTGGTCACCCAGTCGCGCAGCGCCTCGTTGATGGCGTCCTTGAGGGTGGCGCTGCCGTGGCTGACCGGGACCACGTCGGCGCCCAGCATCCGCATCCGGGCGACGTTGAGCGCCTGGCGCTCGGTGTCCACCCGCCCCATGTAGACCGTGCACTCCAGGCCGAGGAGCGCAGCCGCAGTGGCGGTTGCCACCCCGTGCTGTCCGGCGCCGGTCTCGGCGATGATGCGCTGCTTGCCGAGCCTCAGCGCGAGCAGGCCCTGGCCGATGGCGTTGTTGATCTTGTGCGCGCCGGTGTGGCAGAGGTCCTCGCGCTTGAGCCAGATGCGGCGCGCGAACTTC
>JAICMC010000127.1 GCA_025929465.1 Nostocoides sp. | reverse complement strand
TGGGTGCGGGACGTCGTACTCCCCTCGTCGCGGGTGTGGGTGGCCGAGGCGGACGGGGAGGTGGTCGGGTACGCGGCGGTCGCGGACGGCACCCTGAACGCGCTGTACCTGCTGGCGCACGCGCGGCGGCAGGGGATGGGCACCGCGCTGCTGGCCGAGGCGCGGCGGGCGTGTCCGCGGGGGCTCGACCTGTTCGTCTTCCAGCGCAACACCGACGCGCGGGCGTTCTACGAGCACCACGGCTTCACGGTGGTCGACACGAACGACGGGTCCCGGAATATGGAGCGCGAACCCGATATGACGATGCGGTGGGAGCCGGTGACCAACGGCACACGTACTGACGGGTAACCACCCGGGCCGCCCGGTCATAGGGTGAGCGCGGCAGGTGCGTGTGCGCGCGCGTGCCCGGCAACTCCCCACCCTCGACCGACAACCCGGGAGAACGTATGCGCTCGGCGAAGGACTTCTTCCGTCCGCTGGCCGTGGGGGCGCCCGCCCCCGTGCGCGAAGTGCCGTTCCGGCCCTCGCGGATGATCCACTTCTTCGACCCCGGCAACGAGAGGATGGCGGCAAAGGTCCCCGCCCTCGCGCCGCAGGTGGACGTGCTGCTCGGCAACCTGGAGGACGCCGTCCAGGCCGACCGCAAGGAGGCGGCGCGGGCCGGGCTGGTGGGCATCGCCAAGGCGACGGACTTCGGCGGCACCCAGCTGTGGGCCCGCGTCAACAGCCTGGACTCGCCCTGGGCGCGGGACGACCTGCTCACCCTGGTCACCGAGATCGGCGACAAGCTCGACGTGGTCATGGTGCCCAAGGTGCAGGGGGTCGAGGACATCCACTACGTCGACCGTCTGCTCGCCCAGCTCGAGGCGCGGGCCGGGCTGGACCGGCCGATCCTCGTGCACGCCATCCTGGAGACCGCGCGCGGCGTGGTCAACATGGAGCAGATCGCCGGCGCCTCGCCGCGGATGCAGGGCATCTCGCTCGGGCCGGCGGACCTGGCCGCCGACCGCCGGATGAAGACGACCCGCGTCGGGGGCGGCCACCCCGGCTACCTCGTCCGGCAGGACCCGGTCGGCGGCGCCGTCGACGGTCCGCGCGCCACCCACCAGCAGGACCTGTGGCACTACACGATCTCCCGGATGGTCGATGCCTGCGCGGCGAACGGGATCTTCCCCTACTACGGCCCGTTCGGCGACATCGCCGACGTCGTCGCCTGTGAGGACCAGTTCCGCAATGCCTTCCTCCTCGGCTGCGTGGGCGCCTGGTCCCTGCACCCGGTCCAGATCGCCATCGCCAGGAAGGTGTTCAGCCCCTCCGTGGAGGACGTCGCCCACGCGCGGCGGGTTCGCGCGGCCATGGGCGACGGCACCGGAGCGGTCATGCTGGACGGCAAGATGGAGGACGACGCCAGCCTGAAGCAGTGCCTGGTCATCCTCGAGCTCGCCGAGCGGCTCGCGGCAGGCGATCCCGACCTGGCGATCCTGTATGCCGGTGCGCCGGCTCCCGAGGTGGGCGCACCGTGAGCGTCGAGCCCCCGGCATACGAGCAGCCGCCGTTCGTCCCGAGGCGCTCGGTGCTGTACCTCCCGGCCTCCAACGAGCGGGCCCTGGCCAAGGCCAGGACGCTCCCCGTGGACGCGCTCATCCTCGACCTCGAGGATGCCGTCGGCCCCGACGCCAAGTCACAGGCGCGCCAGAACGCTTGTGCCGCAGCGCAGTCGGGCGACTATGGCGACCGCGAGCTGACCATCCGGATCAACGGGACCGGGACCCTGTGGCACGACGAGGACCTGCGCGCCGCGGCCGAGGCCGGCCCGCACGGCATCGTCGTGCCCAAGGTGGGCTCGGCGCAGGAGGTGCGCGCCCTCGTCGCGGCCATGGCGGCTGCCGGGGCTCCGGACCGCACCCGGCTGTGGGCCATGGTCGAGACACCCGAGGCGATCCTCAACGTTCGCGAGGTGGCTGCGGCGTCCCCTCGCCTCGCCGTCCTCGTCATGGGGACCAACGACCTGGTCAAGGAGCTGCGCGCCCAGCACGTGCCAGGCCGGGCCCCCCTGCTGACCGCCCTGTCGATGGCCGTCCTCGCGGCCCGGGCCGCCGGCGTCGCCATCCTCGACGGGGTCTACAACGACGTCCGCGATTCGCAGGGGTTCGCCGCCGAGTGCGGCCAGGGGCGCGACCTGGGCTTCGACGGCAAGACCCTCATCCACCCGAGCCAGGTGCAGGTCGCGAACACGACGTTCGCGCCGTCGGAGGAGCAGGTGCAGGAGGCGCTCGGCATCCTGCAGGCCTGGCGCGAGGGTGGCGCTCGAGGCGTCGTCACCCACGACGGCCGGATGGTGGAGGCGCTCCACGTGCAGATCGCCGAACAGGTGCTCGCCACCCACGAGGCCGTCTCCGGGCGGTCCGGCTGACCGGACCCGCGGGAGTCAGCTGCCCGGCCAGCCGCTGCCGGCCGCGAGGGCGGCGAGGTCGCCGAACACCTCGGCCTCGTCGACGGCCAGGCCGTGCGCGGTGAACCAGGTCGCGACGTTGTGGACGTCGCGCTGGAGGTACTCGAACCCGCGCGGGTTGCCGATGACGTCGACGATCTGTGGCCAGTCGATGAGCACGAGCCGGTCGCCATCGAGCAGCAGGTTGAACGCCGAGAGGTCGCCGTGGGCCCAGCCGTGCTCAGCCAAGGTCTGCAGCGCCTCGAGCAGCTGCTCCCAGAGGTCCGGGAGCAGGTCGCGACCCGGCCGCGCCTGGGCCAGACGAGGTGCGCCGACGCACAGCTGCCGGTCCCCGACGAACTCCATGAGCATCTCGGTCTGGCTCAGCTGGACCGGGTAGGGGACCGGCAGGCCGAGCTCCCAGAGCATGCCCAGCGCGCCGAACTCCGCACCGGCCCACTGCCCGGCGATGACCTCCCGGCCGAAGTCGGTCCGCCGCGCCATCGCCCGGGTCTCCCGGCTGCGCCGCACCCGACGACCCTCCAGATAGCCCGCGTCACGATGGAACAGGCGGCGGTCGCCGGGCCGGAACCGCTTGGCCGCCATGACCGCCGAACGCGACGGCAGGGTCGTCCCGTCGGGCACCCAGCGCCGGACGACGTGGACGTCGGCCTCCTTGCCGGTCTTGAGGATCCCGAGGTCCTGGTCGACGGCGCCGAGGTCGGTGATCACCCAGTCCGGCCGCGGGACCGGTCCATGGGTGCTGCCGTCCCACGTCGACCAGCGCTCGCCCTCGGGCGGGTCGTCGACGTGGCTGTCAGTGGCGAGCAGGCCGGTGGCGCCGTTCCGGCGCGGGGTCGGGCGTGGGATCCACTCCTGGTGGGTCAAGGGTCTTCTCCTGGGCTGAGGTGGGACGGGGCCGGGCGTGGCCCTGGACGGTCATGGACATCGGTCCCTCCTTCGGCTCAGGTCTGCCGGTCGTATGCCGGCCGCTCGGGTCCAGCGTGCCGTAGCCTCGGCCGCGGGCGCCAGCGGTTTTTCGTGGCCGGCACGGGCCCGTGGTCACCGAACGGTCACGAATCGCGGCCGCGCCAACCAGATGCCGTCGCGCGGCGTCGGAGGGGTATGCACGAGGAGACCAGGAGGGGCGGCATGACGAGCTCGGTCCGCCAGGGCGTCACGGCGGCGGTGGCCGTGCTGGTCGCCGTCGCGGTTGCCGGCTGCATGCCATGGACGTCGGACGAGGCGGCGCCCTCCGCGGCCGGGCCGACCACGACGACGTCGTCGCCGAGCGCGCCCCCGACCACGACCGGCACCAGCCCCACCTCGACGTCCGCGCGTGCGACCACGACCAAGCGGTCCCCGACCTCGACCAGGCCGTCGCCGACGTCGCCCTCGTCACCCTCGACGGATCCGTCGCCGACGTCGCCCGCGACGCCCTCGACCACGACGCCGCCGGCCAGGCCGACCCCCCCGCCTCCGGCCCGGGACAACCTGCGGGCCGGTGACCACGGGCCTGCGGTGCTCGCTCTCCAGCAGCGGCTCAGCAGCCTCGGCTACTGGCTCGGCACCCCCGACGGCCAGTTCGGCGGTCTCACCCAACAGGCGGTCTGGGCCCTGCAGAAGTCGGCCGGAATCGGTCGCGACGGCGAGGTCGGTGCGCAGACCCGGGCCGCCCTCGCTCGCGGGGCACGGCCCCAGGCCACGATGTCCGGCGACGGGGTGGAGATCGACCTCGCGCGCCAGATCCTCATGGTGGTCCGGGGTGGCCGGGCCGAGCTGGTCCTCAACACGAGCACCGGCTCCGGCAACCAGTTCCTGGAGCACGGACAGACACACACCGCGGTGACACCTCGGGGCGCCTTCCACGTCACCGTCGTGGTCGACGGGTCGGACAAGGGCCCGCTCGGGACGCTGTGGCGGCCGCGCTACTTCAACGGCGGCATCGCCGTCCACGGGCTCGACTCGGTCCCGCCGTACCCCGCGTCGCACGGCTGCGCGCGGGTGAGCAACTCCGCGATGGACATGATCTGGGCCCGCGGCCTGATGCCCATCGGGTCGGCCGTCGTCGTGCGCTGACCCGCATCCGGGTCGTCCGGGATGGGGCGCGGACGTGAGCCAAGGCGTGGATCACCTTGCCTGGCAGGCGGATTCGGCCAGCCTCAGAGCTGGCCGGCGAGGAAGGCCATGGCCTGCCCCGCGTGGCTGCTCCAGTAGCCGCCGTCGTGTCCGCCCTCGTCGAAGGTGGTGAGGGTGCCCGGTCGCCGCGCGGCATACGCCCGGTTGGCGGCAATGAACGAGTCGCTCACTCCGCAGGCCATGCTGACCGGCACGCCGGGGAGCAGCTGGCGGGGCGCGAAGACGTCGTGTGCCGCGTAGTCCTCGGCGTCGTCGAAGGCGCCCGGCGCGGTGGCCAGCGGTGACGTCCACAACGCGGCACTCAGGGTGGCCACGCCGATGAGCTGCTGAAACGGCACGCAGCCAGCGAGAAGCAGCGACCCGTAGCCGCCCATGGACCATCCGAGGAACGCGACCCGGCTCCCTGCGTCCAGCCCAGCATGGTTGCGAGCCAACGGGATCAGCCGATCGAGGACGAGGCGGCCCGGGTCGCGTCCATCGCGTCGGCGGTGCCAGTAGCCGTCGCCACCGCTCACCGACGCGAAGGCGAGGTCGTGCTCGGCTACTCGGGAGGCGAACCCCATCTGGAAGCTCGAGTCGGCCGTGCCGGCCTTGCCGTGCAGGCACACGACGAGCGCACGCGCAGACGTGGTGCGCGGCCAGGCGGCCCGCCAGCGGGCCGCCGGACCACCCCAGGTCGACCCGTCGATCTCGCCGCTCGCCTCCAGCGTGTCCGGTGGCGGGTCCGAGACCGCGTACGAGCAGCCGGGCAGCGCGACCGTGGCGAGCACCCCGCCGACGAGGGCTCGCCGGGAGGGGCGGGCGGACGGCATACGGGCACGGTACCTGTGGGTCGTCTCACACGCCGGTGACCTGCCGGCACGGCTGCGCCCCTGGTCATACTCGAACCCAGTCCCGCACCCCCGACCGCAAGGTGGCGATGAGCGCATGTCCCGGCTGCAGACGACCGACGGGCTCACCGAGGAGCAGGTCGAGCTGCTGGCGCTGGTCAGGGAGTTCGTCGACGAGCAGGTCATCCCCGTCGCGATGGGCCTGGAGCGCAGGGACGAGTACCCCCAGGACATCGTCGACCAGATGAAGCAGCTGGGGATCTTCGGCCTGATGATCCCGGAGGAGTACGGCGGCCTCGGCGAGAGCCTGCTCACGTATGCCTTGTGCGTGGAGGAGGTCGCCCGCGGCTGGATGTCCGTGAGCGGGATCATCAACACCCACTTCATCGTCGCCTACCTCCTGCTCCAGCACGGCACCGAGGCGCAGAAGCGGCACTACCTGCCCAGGATGGCGACCGGTGAGGTCCGCGGTGCCTTCTCGATGAGCGAACCCGGGCTGGGCTCGGACGTCGCGGCGATCCGGACCAGGGCGGTGCGCTCCGCCGACGACCCGGACCGGTGGACCATCGACGGCCAGAAGATGTGGCTGACCAACGGGGGCAGTGCCAACCTCGTCGCGGTGCTGGTCAGGACCGACGTCGGCGGCGGATCGCCCCACCAGAACATGACGACGTTCCTCCTCGACAAGGAGTCCGGCTTCGGGGAGACCGCGCAGGGGCTGATCGTCCCGGGCAAGATCGCCAAGATGGGCTACAAGGGCGTCGACACGACCGAGCTCGTCCTGCACGGGCACCGCACGACGACCGCCCAGATCCTCGGCGGCGAGCCGGGCCGGGGCTTCTACCAGATGATGGACGGGGTCGAGGTGGGCCGGGTCAACGTGGCGGCCCGGGCCTGCGGGGTGGCCATGCGAGCCTTCGAGCTCGGGATCGCCTACGCCCAGCAGCGGGAGACGTTCGGCAAGAAGATCGCCGAGCACCAGGGCATCCTGTTCCGCCTGGCCGACATGGCCACCAAGGTCGAGGCGAGCCACCAGATGATGGTCAAGGCGGCCCGCCTGAAGGACGCCGGGTCGCGCAACGACCTGGAAGCCGGGATGGCCAAGTACCTGGCCTCGGAGAACTGCGCCGACGTGGTGGAGCAGAGCTTGCGGATCCACGGCGGCTACGGGTACTCCACGGAGTACGAGATCGAGCGGCTCTACCGGGAGGCCCCGATGCTCCTCATCGGGGAGGGCACCGCAGAGATCCAGAAGATGGTCATCGGCCGCCGCCTGCTGGAGGAGTTCCGGCTCAAGGGCTGACCTGGCCGTCGGTCGCCGCCCCCAAGAGCGGGGCCAGCCGGCGCAGCTCCTCCAGGTGCACGGCCGCCAGCCCCTCCACGACCTCGCGGCCGCGGGCCGTGAGCCGCAGCCGGACCACCCGATGGTCGACCTCGTCGCGGACCCGGGTGGCCAGCCCCAGCTCGGCGACCCGGTCGGCCAGCTCGCTGGCGGTGTGCCGCCTGACGAGCAGGTGGGCGGCGACCTCTCCCATCGTCGGGCCCTGCCCCTCGCTGGTGCCCCGGACCGCGAGGAGCAGCTGGTGCTGGGTGTGGGTGAGCCCGGCCTGTGCAGCGGCCTCGCGGCTCCACTGGTCGAACTCGCGCAGCCGGGTCCGGAAGGCCAGCAGCCGGGCGTACTGCGCATCGGTGGTCACGCGTTTGAGGCTAATATGTATCGGGTCACGATCAAACTTCACGATGAAGGACTGGGCCTGTGCCACGTGTGTCCACCGCGGGCGCCGCCCCCGAGCCGCACCAGAAGGTGCGCGACGTCCGCCACCTCGGCGACTTCACCGCGACCCCCCGCATGCTTCTCGTCACCGCCCTGGCGCTGCCGATCGGCGCGCTGAGCGCCGGGGTGTCCTGGGTGCTGCTGCGCCTCATCGGCCTGATCACCAACCTGGTGTTCTACGGCCGCGCCGAGACCCGTCTGGTCGCTCCCGGCGCGGTTCACCATCACGCCGCGCTCGTCCTGCTGGCCCCGGTCGTCGGTGGTCTGCTCGTCGGGTTGATCGCGCGCTTCGGCTCCGAACGGGTCCGGGGGCACGGGATGCCGGAGACCATCGAGGCCGTGCTCATGGGCGGCAGCAAGGTGCAACCGCGCGTCGCCGTCCTGAAGCCGGTGGCGTCCGCCATCGCCATCGGCTCGGGCGGCCCGTTCGGCGCCGAGGGCCCGATCATCATGACCGGCGGGGCGCTCGGCTCGCTCATCGCCCAGCATCTGCACCTGACCGCCGACGAGCGCAAGACCCTGCTGGTCGCCGGCTCGGCGGCAGGTATGGCCGCGACCTTCAACACGCCGCTGGCGGCGGTGGTGCTGGCCGTCGAGCTGCTCCTGTTCGAATGGCGCCCGCGCAGCATGGTCCCGGTGACCGCCGCGGTCGCCATGGCCTCGGTCGTCCGTATGCCGTTGCTCGGCTCCTCGCCGATCTTCCCCGTCCCGTCCGTGCACCTCAGCCTCGGGCCGACGGCATACCTGCTCTGTGTCGTCTCCGGCGTCGTCTCCGGGCTGCTCGCCGTCTTCGCCACCATGCTCGTGTACGCCTCGGAGGACCTGTTCGCCCGGTTGCCGGTGCACTGGATGTGGTGGCCGGCGATCGGCGGTCTCGGCGTCGGGATCGGTGGCCTCGTCGTGCCGCAGGCGCTCGGCGTCGGCTATGACGTGATCGGCCGCGAGCTGGACGGCAGCATCGCCCTCGGCCTCGTCGTGGGCATCCTGGTCGTCAAGACCCTCATCTGGGCCTTCGCGCTCGGCTCGGGGACCTCCGGCGGTGTGCTCGCGCCGATCTTCATGATCGGGGGTGCCCTCGGCGCGCTCGAGGGCCACCTGTTCCCTGTGGTCGGCCCGGGCTTCTGGGCCCTCGTCGCCCTGGCCGGCGTGCTCGGTGGCGTCATGCGCTCGCCGTTGACCGGCGTCGTCTTCGCGATCGAGCTCACCCACGAGCTCGACGCCCTGCTGCCCCTGCTCATCGGGGCGACCACCGCGTTCGGCGTGTCGGTGCTGCTGCTCAAGCGGTCGGTCCTCACCGAGAAGATCGCCCGCCGCGGCTACCACCTGACCCGTGAGTACGACGTGGACCCGCTGGAGATCCACTTCGTCAGCGAGGTGATGAGCGGGGAGGTCCTGGAGCTCGGGTCCGACGTCGCTGTCGGGGCCGCCCTCGCCGACCT
>JAICMC010000169.1 GCA_025929465.1 Nostocoides sp. | reverse complement strand
GTCGATCACCTTGCGGTGGGGCAGCAGGCCGAAGTGCTGGAAGACCATCGAGACGTTCCTGCGACGGATGTCGCGCAGCGACCCGTCGTCCATCGCGGTGATGTCCTGGCCCTTGAGCATGACCGTTCCGGCGGTCGGCTCGATCAGCCGGGTGATCAGCCGCACGAGGGTCGACTTGCCCGACCCGGACAGTCCCATGACCACGAACACCTCGCCGGGCGCGACGTCGAAGGAGACGTCCTTGACGCCGATGACGTGCCCGCTCTTGGCCTGCAGCTCCTTGCGCGACATGTCGAGGTCGGGAGTGCCGATGAGGCGTTCGGCCTTGGGACCGAAGATCTTCCAGAGGTTCTTGACCTCCAGAGCCGGTCCCGCATCGGTCGTGGTCATGACGGTGCTCCGTTCAGTCCGTGTGCGCTGGTGGTGCGGACGGCGGCCACAGCGGGCTGCCCTTGCGGAGGTTGAACCAGGGGGCGTCGCTCGGGGTGAGCGGCGTGTTGCCGGCGACCAGGTCGGCGGCCTTCTCGGCGAGCATGACGACCGGAGCATAGATGTTGCCGTTGGTGACGTACGGCATCGAGCCGGCATCGACGACCCGCAGGCCCTCGGTGCCGTGGACCCGCATCGAGGCGGGGTCCAGGACGGACTGGTCGTCGACCCCCATCCGGGTGGTACAGCTGGGGTGCAGGGCGGTCTCGGCATCCTCGGCGACCCACCGCAGGATCTCCGCGTCGGTCTCGACACCTGGCCCGGGGGAGATCTCGCCGGCGTTGAACGGCTCGAAGGCGGGCTGGGTGAGGATGTCCCGGGCCACCCGGATCGCCTCGACCCATTCGCGTCGGTCCTGCTCGGTCGACAGGTAGTTGAACCTCAGGGCCGGCTTGGTGTGCGGGTCGGTGTCCTTGATCGTCACGCTGCCGCGGGCGTCGGAGTACATCGGGCCGATGTGCACCTGGTAGCCGTGTCCCTGGACCGGGCTGGTCCCGTCGTAGCGGATGGCGATGGGCAGGAAGTGGAACATCAGGTTGGGGTAGTCGACGTCGTCGTTGCTCCGGGCGAAGCCGCCGCCCTCGAAGTGGTTGGTCGCGCCGAGACCCTTCTTCCGGAAGAACCAGTTGGCGGCCAGTCCCGGTCGACGGTGCCAGGAGAGGCCGTCGGCGATCGAGACGGGCAGCTTGGACTGGTACTGGATGTAGACCTCGAGGTGGTCCTGGAGGTGCTGGCCGACGCCTTTGACGTCGGCGACCATCCGAACTCCCAGTGGCTGCAACGTGTCTGCGTCGCCGACACCGGAGAGCTGGAGGAGCTGAGGTGAGTTGATCGCACCACCGCACAGGATGACCTCGCGTGCCCGGACGGTATGCCGTCGACCGAGGTGCTCGTACTCGACCCCCACGGCCCGGTTGCCCTCGAAGAGGATCTGCCGGGTGAAGGCAAGGGTCCGCACGTGCAGGTTCGGACGGTTCATGACCGGGTGCAGGTAGGCCCGGGACGCGCTGAGCCGCCTGCCCTTGTGGACGTTGCGGTCGAACCGGGCGAAGCCCTCCTGGCGGTAGCCGTTGACGTCGCTGGTGAGGGGGTAGCCCGCCTCCTGGACGGCCTCGAAGAACGCACCGAACAGCGGGTTGCTCGCCGGTCCGCGCTCCAGGACCAGCGGTCCGGAGCCTCCTCGCCACGCGTCGGCGCCGGCCAGGCAGGTCTCCATCCGCTTGAAGTAGGGCAGGCAGTGGGCGTAGTCCCAGGCCTCCATGCCGGGGTCGGCCGCCCACCGCTCGTAGTCCATCGGGTTGCCGCGCTGGAAGATCATCCCGTTGATCGAGCTGCTGCCGCCGAGAACCTTCCCGCGGGCGTGGTAGACCTTGCGGCCGCCCATGAACGGCTCCGGCTCGGACTCGTACTTCCAGTCGTAGAGCGGGTTCCCGATGGGGAAGGGCAGCGCGGCAGGCATGTTGATGAGCGGGTCGAGCGCGTAGTCCGAGCGGCCGGCCTCCAGCACGAGAACGGTCGTGGAGGCGTCGGCGGAGAGCCGGTTGCCCAGCACGCTGCCCGCCGACCCGCCCCCCACGATGACGATGTCGACGGCGCCGGGCGACGCGCCGGTGAGGCGAGCGAACGGCATACGGGCCCGGTTCTTCATGCGAACCAACCCTGCACCGTCGGGGCCGTGTTGCGCCAGATGTGCTTGGTCTCCTGGTACTCCTCGAGTCCGACGTGGCCCAGCTCGCGACCGATGCCGGACTGCTTGTAGCCGCCCCACTCGGCCTGTGGGACGTAGGGGTGGTAGTCGTTGACCCAGACGGTCCCCATCCGCAACCTCGCCGCCACGCGCTCGGCCCTGGCCTCGTCGCTGGTCCAGACCGCACCGGCCAGCCCGTAGATCGAGTCATTGGCGATCCGCAGAGCGTCCTCCTCTGTCGTGAACGTCTCGACGGTGAGCACGGGGCCGAAGGACTCCTCCTGCGCGACGCTCATCCCTGCGGTCACCTGGTCGAAGACCGTTGGCAGGAAGTAGAACCCGTGCTCGTATGCCACGCCCTCGGGTCGACGCCCGCCGGTGCGCAGCCGTGCCCCCTCGGCCACTCCGGCGGCGACGTAGGCCTCCACCTTGGCGCGGTGCGCCGCACTCGTGAGGGGCCCGGTCTGCGCACTGTCGTCGAACGGGCCGCCGAGCCGGATCTGCTCGGCCCGCTCGACGAGGCGGTCGACGAAGCCCTCCGCGACGCCCTCCTCGATGACGAGGCGGGCACCGGCGGAGCAGACCTGGCCGGAGTGCAGGAACACGGCGGTGAGGGCCATGTCGAGGGCGGCGTCGAGGTCGGCGTCGGCGAAGACGATGTTGGGGTTCTTGCCGCCGAGCTCCAGGGCCACTCGCTTGACCGTGTCGGCTGCGGTCCGCATCAGGTGCTTTCCGGTGGCCAGGCCGCCGGTGAACGACACGAGGTCGACCCGGGGGTCGCTGGACAGCGGACCGCCGACGGCCGCACCGGCGCCGAGGACGAGGTTGCCGACGCCGGCCGGGAGTCCTGCCTCGTCGAGCAGCCGCAGCAGATGGATCGTCGTGCTCGGGCTGATCTCGCTGGGCTTGAGCACGAAGGTGTTGCCGGCGAGCAGGCAGGGCGCGACCTTCCAGCTCGCCTGGAGGAGGGGGTAGTTCCAGGGCGTGATCAGGCTGCAGACGCCGACCGGCTCCTTGACGACGGTGCTGACGATGTCGTCCCGGCCGACGTCGACCGGCTGCGGCTGGCCGGCAGCGGTGCCGTCTGCACCCACCGAGGCGTAGTGACGGAACACGCTCGTCACGTCGTCGACGTCGTACTCGCCCTCGACGTAGCGCTTGCCGGTGTCCAGGGACTCGGCGCGGGCGATCGTGGCCCGGTCGCGCTGGAGGAGGTCGGCGACCCGGCCCAGGAGGGCGGCCCGGTCGGCCGGCGCCGTCGTCGGCCAGGGGCCGGTGTCGAAGGCCCGGCGGGCGGCCTCGATCGCGGCGAGCGTGTCGGCTTCGGTACCCTCGTCGACATCGGCGACCTCGGACCCGTCGGCGGGACAGACGATGGTCCGGCGACCTCCGTCGCGCGCGCCGACCCAGTGGCCGTCGATGAACAGGTCGGGCACGCGTCCTCCACTCCGGCGTTGCGCAAAGCGCAACGGTTCAGTGCTGTACGCAACACACAATGGCGGGACACGCCCCCCCGGTCAAGGCATTCGGCCGGTTCGCTCCATTTCGGAACCTCATCGTGACGCTGGGCGCCCCGCGCCATCCCGCGCCACGCCGCCCGCCCGCGCTCCCCGCACCCCGCGGGCCGGCTTGGGAGTGGCCGGTCCGGCACCCAGCCGGGCCCGCACGTGCGGGAGGCGAGGGGGAGGGGCAGGCGGGCAGGTGGGATCGGGCTGGTGGGCGGAAGGGTCAGGTGGGCGGGAGCCAGCCGAGCCGGGTGGACACGGCCTGGCCGGCCTCGATGACCTGGGGGGCGAGCCGGCCCACCTCGCTCGACCCCATCCGGAAGGAGGGCCCGGACACGCTCACGGACGCGACGATCTCGCCGTGGGCGTTGCGGACCGCCGCAGCGATCGCGGTCAGGCCGAGGTCGAGCTCGTCGGCGGCCACGGCATACCCCAGCTCGCGTGCCTGGGCGAGGTGCTGGTCCAGGACCGCACGGTCGGTGACGGTGGCCGCCGTGTAGGGCCGCAGCTCGCCGAGGACCTCGGTGAGCTGCGGCTCGGCCAGCTCGCAGACGAGGATCTTGCCGTTGCTCGTCGCGTGCAGCGGGATGTGCTGGCCGACCCAGTTCCATGAGGTGTTGGCCGGGGCGCCGCTCACCTGGTCGATGTAGTAGGCCCGCCCGTCGTCCAGCACGGTGAGGTTGACCGTGTCCTTGGTGGCCGCGGCGAGGGCGCGGCAGATCGGCCGGGCCTGTTCGACGAGGTCCAGGCGGGCGTTCGTCGCGCCGGCCAGTCGCAGGATGCCCACGCCCAACCGGTAGTGCCCGCGCTCCTCGACCTGCTCCACGAGCCCGCGGGTCTCCAGCGCGCCGAGCAGGCGTGAGGCGGTGCTCTTGTGCACGCCCAGCTCGCCCGCCAAGGACGTCACGCCGGCCGTCCCGTGCTGCGCGAGCAGTTCCAGGATGGTGACGGCTCGGTCGACCGACTGGACCGTGCTGGCACGCTGCACGGTTCCGCTGTTGCGCATGGCGGGACACTAGCCGATGTCTTCCGCCGAGGACAGAGCCCGACTACGATCTGCACGTTGCGTATGCCGCGCCGCGTTGCGTCAGGTGCACCGCAGCAGTACCCGGCCCAGGTCCACGAAGGGACTCCACCCATGGCTGTCGAGGCCACCGACCTCGTCCTCACCCTGTCCTGCCCGGACCGACCGGGCATCGTGGCCCGGGTCAGCCAGCTGCTGTACGAGCAGGGCGCGAACATCGAGGAGAGCCAGCAGTACGACGACCCGCGTGGCGGGCTGTTCTTCATGCGGATCGTCTTCTCGGTGCCCGCCGGGGGACCCGGGCTGGCGGACTTCCGCGCCTTGTTCGACCCGGTCGCTGCCCGTTTCGCGATGACCTGGGAGATGTGGGACTCGCACGCGCCCTACCGCGCGCTGATCATGGTCAGCCGGTTCGGGCACTGCCTCAACGACCTGCTCTACCGGTGGCGCACCGGTTCGCTCAACATCGCGATCCCGGGGATCGTCAGCAACCACCCCGACCTGGCGCCCCTCGCTGCGGCATACGGGATCCCCTTCCACCACATCCCCATCACGGCCGACACCAAGCCCGAGGCCGAAGCCCGGTTGCGATCGCTGGTGGAGGAGCTGGACATCGACCTGGTCGTGCTGGCCCGGTACATGCAGGTGCTCTCCGACGACCTGTCCCGTCAGCTGTCGGGGAAGATCATCAACATCCACCACTCGTTCCTGCCGAGCTTCAAGGGCGCCAAGCCCTACCACCAGGCCTTCGCTCGGGGTGTCAAGCTCGTCGGAGCCACGGCCCACTACGTGACGGCCGACCTGGACGAGGGGCCGATCATCGAGCAGGACGTCGTGCGCGTCGACCACCGGATGACGGCCGAGGACCTCGTCCGGGCCGGTGAGGAGTGTGAGTCGCACGTGCTCACCCGGGCGGTCCGCTGGCACAGCGAGAGCCGCATCCTGCTCAACGTCGACCGGACGGTCGTCTTCTCCTGACGGCCTCACGGCCCGACGGCCGGACGGCTGGACGGCCGTGACGGCGGCGTCGGACCT
>JAICMC010000004.1 GCA_025929465.1 Nostocoides sp. | reverse complement strand
TCAACGCAGCGTTGATGACCTTACGCCGGGTGGGCAGGACGTGGGGGTCAGTCCGATGGCCCGGTCCACGATCAGTCGCGTGATGGAGGGGGCGCGCCCGAGGGCAATACCCTCAGCCCGGACGGCCACTTGTCTGCACAGGCCAGGGATCGTTTTTGGCGCACCCATCCAAGGATCGCTAGTTCGCGCCTGGAAGCAGCAGCGAGATTGCTGCCGAGGTCAGCGGACCTAGGACGAAGACACTGGAGGTCAAGAGATTGCCGAGGCTCTGCGAGAGTCCAAGGAGCCCGCTGTAGGCGGTCCGATCATCCAGCCGGGTTTGCCATCCCGCCTCTGGAGGCGGAAGGACAGGCAGCCGCAGTTCGAGTTCCCTCTGCGCGGCTGTCCTCCAGCGTGACCACGCAGGTACGGCGTTGGCGGCGATGAAGAGCGTGACTGCTCGAGCAGACCGTCGTCAGTTCGCTGATCGTGGTTCTCGTCGAGATGTCTGACGACCTGCCCAGGGAACGGGCCCGGTTGCCGGCGACCCACATCGCCGCCAGTGCCGGGTATGCGGCGACGGTAGCCATCGCGTAGCTCGCCATCGTGCGCCAGATGCCGAGGTACGAGCCGGTGTTGGGTCCGCGCGCGTACTCGCCGGCGAGGCCGGCGACGGCGGCTACGACTATGGCCAGGACGAAGGCGCGGGCCCGGTGCCGGCCAGGGTGAGGGCCTGCCTCACGGAGCACCAAGACCAGGGATCTGCGACCCATGGCCCAGACCGTGGGAGCCATGAGCCACAGGAGCACGGTCGTCGTCGCGTCGACCTTCGCGGCCGAGGATGCCGAATAGGCCGCGCTCTGGGCGGTATGACCGGGCGTCACCGTGGTGACAAGGATGCCGAGAGGGTTGTCGCCAGCGTCCGGGCCACGAGCTTGATCGGAGCATCGCGCCAGTTCCGCGTCCCTGCCGCAGCACTCATTCCTCCTCTGCTCACCTCATCAAGGATGAGGCACTCATGACCTGAGACGCGCCGCACTTCGACACAGAAGCGCGGGCCCCCACGGCTTGGACCGAGACGCCGCCTGGGCGCCGGACAAGGCCGACGAGGGCGGTTGCAGCCGGCGTACCGGGTTGGGCGGTCCATCCAAGGGCGACGCCGAGGTCTACCGCGGATCCGGGGCGTTCTCCGGCGCCGGCAGCAGGACGTGGTAGACGATGCGGCGGCGGCGGTGCTGGTTGGCCTCGTTGGCGAGTCGAGCCTGGAACACGTCCTTGAGGTCACCCAGGAAGTCCGCGTACTCGGCATCGGTCAGCCACATGGCGTTCACGCGGTAGTCGGCGCCGTCCCGACCCGGCGCCGGATCGTGGGTGAGGTAGCGGTCGAAGTCGCTGAGCAGGCCGGCGAGGTAGGCCAGGAACGCCTGGGCGTGGTCCTGGTTCGACATTTCCGCAACCTCGTCAGGTGGCAGCTGCGCGGCCAACATCCGCAGCGTGTAGGTCCGCTCCACCGTGCCCCGCACACGCCGCTCCGCGACCACCTGCAAGACGCCGGCCCTGGTGAGCGTCGCGATGTGCCGGTACAGGCTGCCCGTCGGCACGTCGGCGAGCTCGGCGGCGATCTGGGCCGTGGTCAGCGAGCGGTCACCCAGGAACGTCTTCACGATGCGCAGCCGCACCGGGTGCAGAAGGAGATCCGCGCTACTCACCCGCGGCCCCCTACGCCACCATTCCCGATCTTGATAACATTGCCGACCATGACGGCATTATGGGTCGTCGTCGCGGTCCTCGTGGTCGTCGCGGTCCTCGTCGTCGCGCTGAACCTCTGGGCGCGCCGTGCCGGCTACCAGATCCCTGGTCGCAGCCCGGTGCGGTGCAGCAAGGGACATCTGTTCCTCACCACCTGGGTCATGGGCGGGTCGCTGACCAAGGTGCGGCTCGGCCCGCTGACCCGCTGGGGCCACTGCTCCGTCGGCCGGCACTGGGCGACGATGCGCCCCGTCAAGGACGACGAGCTCAGCGACAAGGACCGCACCACCCTCTATGGCGGGGCCCCACAGTGACGACCTCGGCCGAGATGACCTGGCAGCTCGACGAGATCACCATGCACGGCATCTTCATCCGGCCCGGCGGCGAGGGCCGGTACCCCGCCGTGGTGCTCGTCGCCGGAAGCGGCCCGACCGACCGTGACTGGTGCTCCCCCCTGCTTCCGGGCGCCAACGGCAGCGCCCGGCTGCTCGCCGCTGCGTTCGCTGAGGCGGGCATCGCGTCGCTGCGCTACGACAAACGCGCGTCCGGCCCCTACGCCGCCGAGAACCTCCCCAAGATGACCGGCCACCTCAGCATGGCCTCGCACCTGGACGAGCTGGCTGCCGCGGTCGCGGCACTGACCCGCGACAGTTGCGTCGACGCCTCCCGCATCGTCGGCCTCGGCAACAGCGAGGGCGCCCTCCACGTGCTGCACTACGCCACCAGCAGGCAAGCCGTCCCGTTGGCGGGCATCGTGCTCGCGGCCCCACCGGGCCGTCCGATCAGAGATGTCCTCCTGTCCCAACTGGCACTGCAGGCCACCCAGGTGCCCGACGGCGCCGAGCTCATGGGTGCCGTACGCGCCGCGATCGAACGCTACGAGTCGGGCCGGCCCATGGACGCCGACCCCCGGCTGCCGGAGGCCGTGAGGCTGGTGCTGGCCAGCTTCGAGACCCCAGCCAACCTTCCCCTTGCCCGGGAGCTGTGGGTCGAGGACGCCACCCGCACCCTGCCCGAGGTCACGATCCCGACGCTGGTGCTGATCGGCGGCCACGACCTGCAGATCGACCTGCATGCCGACGGCGACCCGCTGCAGGCGGCCGCCGCCGCAATGCCGAACGTCACGTTCGCCTTCCCGCCCACCGCCAACCACGTCCTGAAGGAGGACACCCGCACTGCAGCTGACGTGATCGCGACTCCGGGCAACGGCTACAACGCCGATGGAACCCGCCTGGACCCTGAGGCGCTCGACACCGTCCTGACCTGGCTGAACCGTCTCCTGGCACCGAGCGCTGGCAGCCCGAAGCCAGGATCAGGCTCACGCACCTGACCAAGAGGTTGACCCTGCGTCACGGCCCAGTCTGGGCTGCAGCGTCCTTCGAGCGTGCGCGGAGGGCCGGAAGGACGTCCCGTCCGAAGCCGCGGATCATCTCGGCGTAGTGCGGTCCCATGTTCGCGACGTAGATCTCGTCGAAGCCGGCCTGGAGGAACGGGTCGAACGCCGCCAGGTGCACCGCGGGGTCGGCCCCCGCCGAGACACTGTCCGCGGTTGCCGCTCTGGTGACCAGCTGGGACGCCTGCTCGAAATGCTCGACGGTGGGCAGGACCTGGGCCAGCTCCCCCGGCAGGCCGGCGTTGGGCCAGATCCGGTGCGCGTGGTCGATGCCCTCCTCGGCCGTGGGGGCCCACGCGACCTTGAAGCCCGCTTGAGTCGTGGCCCCTGCCGGCGCGTTCTTGCGGAATGACGCCAAGAGGTCCCGGTCCGGGCTGGTGGTGACGTAGCCGTCGCCGATGCGCGCCGCGAGCTCGACCGCCTTGGGCCCGAACGCCGAGACGAGGATCTCGGGCGGACTGGCCGGGCGGGTCCAGATCCGGGCGTTCTGCACCCGGTAGTGACGCCCTCGGTGGCTGACCGCATCGCCGCTCCACAAGGCCCGGATCAGCTCCACGGCCTCCTCCAACATCTCCAGACGCACATCGGCCTCCGGCCACGTGTCGCCGAGGACGTGCTCGTTCAGCGCCTCTCCGGTGCCCACACCCAGACGGAAGCGGCCCTCCCCGAGCAGGACGGCGCTCGTGGCTGCCGCCTGCGCGACGAGCGCTGGATGCTGGCGCAGGATAGGACAGGTCACGGCGGTGGTCACCGGTAGGTCACACATCTGGGAGAGCGCACCGATGATCGACCACACGAAGGCGGACTGCCCCTGCTGGGACGTCCACGGGTGGAAGTGGTCACTGATCCACAGCCCGTCGAAGCCCGCCTCCTCGGCCAGCCGCGCCTGCTCCAACAGCTCCGCGGGGGCGTACTCCTCGCAGGACAGGAAGTATCCGATCTTGGTCATGGCCACGAAGTACCCCGCCGGCGCGTCCCGAACCCATGAGCAGCAGTCCTCCTCACCGGCGTCGGTGGGCGGACCGATGATCTCTTCGATGGTCCGACTCTCCCGGTCCTCCTGGGCGCCCGGTTGCTCGCCCACGAGCAGCAGCGCGCTATGGCCGGGCCCGGCTCCGGGTACGACCTCGGTGGCGTCATGCAAGAGGTTGCGCCCTCCGCAACCGGCCACAGCAACGGCACGTGCGTGCACGGTATGCCGCTCGGGGTTGGTCGGTCGACCAGATCTGGGTGCCTCAGCCGCTGTGCTTCCACCGATCAAGCGCTGCCGACATCTTCCGCCACGCCGGCGCCAAGCGCTCCATGACCGGTTCGGCTCGCTGCTGCTCGTGCGCGTACAGCCGCCCGAGGGTGAACTGCACTGCCACCGTCGAGCCGGCCGTGTCGGCCTCGACCAGCTCGTGCAGCGCCTGCCCTGCCACGACCGCGTCCTGATGCTCGCCGAGCACATCCTGCAGGCGTCTGGCCGCCCGGGCCAGCCTTCGCGCCGACCTGCCGACGACGGGCTCGGCGAGCTCGGCGGCATACCGGACCCGCCTGGCCTTCTTGCGTGCCTCGTGCAGGGCGCGGTCACGCCGCTCCCCGGGGGGTGTCGCCAGGGCCTTCCTCATCGCCCGGCGCAGGCTCTTGCCGTCACGACGCACAAGACGACGCGCTTGCGACCGGGCCGGCTTGGCGGCGGCCGTCGGGTGCGGCTCGGCGGCCAAGACCTCCAGCCGGTCGAGAAGGGCGAGATACCGCTTGCTGCCCATCGCGCGACGGGCCGCCCGGTGACCCTGCCGCGCTGGCTCCGTCAGCTGCTCCCGTATGCCGGTCACCAGCCGGCCGTCCACCACCACCCCGGGCAGCCGCGGGATCGCCTCGTCCAGCAGGTGGCGCCGCAGGACGTCCACGTCGCGTTCGGCGCTCAGGGCGGTGCCGAACCATCGCAGCTCCGCACGAAGGTCGTCGACCGCAGCCGCCCCGAGGACAGGGCGGCACGTGGTGAGCAGCGAGCGCAGCCTGCGGACCGCGATCCGCAGCCGGTGTACCGATTCCGGCTGATCGAGGCGATAGACGATGTCACGCGCAACGAGCTGACTGACCAGCCGGCTGGCCCGCGCACGGAGGAGGGCGTCCAAGGTGTCCTTCCCGGCGCTCGCGCCGGAGACCCCCATCGGCTCCACTGGTGTGCCCAGCAGATGTGACAGCTTCGTCCTGCTGACGGCGGGGCGGGCACCGGCCTCGCACAGCAGCTGTCCGATGTCGTCGAGAAGGGCCGGCTCGCCGGACACCAGCTCCACCTCCCACTCCCGCCAGCTGCGGCCGTCGTGCCGCCCTGTCCGGGCTGCGGGTGTGCCGGTCACCCGGTCGTCGCAGACGACGGCGAGCACCGTGCCGTCGGCGGCCACGAGAGGGTGCTCGGTCCGCTGGGTGGTCAGCCGAGCCACGGGCGCGGCCTCCCGCCCGCGGAGGGCGGCACGGACCACCCGCAGCAGGGTTGCCGGGGGACCGTCCTCGATCGCGGCGAGTGGGCGCCGCAGCTCCCGACGTTCGTCGCCGCCCAGGGCGACCTTCAGGTGCCAGCCCTCGTCCGAGCCCCCGGACCGGTGGCGCAGCGTGACGCCGTGACGCGCCAAGTCGGCACTGGACGTGTCGAAGTAGACGGCCACCAGCTCGACATCGGTGGCCGTCCCGAGCACGTTGTCGGCCCAAGCGCCGGCCAGGTCAGGCAGCCGGGTGTCGTCATCGACGTCGAACTTGCGCTCCACCTCGGGCAGCCCGGGTGCGTGGTCAGGCACGCGGGGCCCGTCCCGCACTCCCGAGGGCCAGGCGCGCAGCGGCCAGCTGCTCGGCGAACCCGACCCCTGCAGGTACAGCGGCCTGCTCGGAGGTGTCCGCAACCAGCTCGTCGACCCGTCCCAGCGTCATCAGCGCGTGGTCGCGCTGCTGGGCGGACGCCCGGGCGAGGAAGCGAGGCAGCTCCTCGGTCTCCTCGGCGTCGGCGTGGCGGCTGACGGCTTCCTGGAGCTGCGCCAGCTGCATCCGGAAGGAGAGCGAGGTCGGGTCCATGCCCTGCAGGTTCTCGATCGTGTCGCCGGCGGCCTGCTCCTCCCGGCGCCGCTGGGCCGATACCTCCTCGTCAGTGGCCTTGTCGGTCGCGGCGATGCCGAGGTCGCTGTCCGCAGCCGGGTCGGCCGCCCCGTGCAGGGACTCCTGCTCAGCAGCCTCGTGGATCGCCAACAGCCGCGAGAGCCGGCCGAACTGCTGCGCCCGGCCCTCCGGTGGCGCAGCGAGCGCGGTTGCGAAGAGCTCTCGAATCCTGGCGTGCTGGCCCGCAAGCACCGTCGTGAGGTCGAGCTCGACCTCACCCGTCGGATTGGCTGTGCTCTGCTCGTCCATGAAGCCTTCCTACCCGCCCCGGCCCACGGCAAACAGCCGCGCGCCGAACCGGAGAACGCATCCACAGCGGTGGTCCGCCGGACGAGACGGCAGGCAGCTGAGCGTTCGGCTCCGCCGCGGGTCCTCGACCCGGGCGGGTCTGGCTCGCCGCACCACCGAGACCGCAGTCGCGCCCACGACTGCGGTTCCCGCGGGAGGACCAGCGTCGACCGTCTGACGACACGTCAGTGGGCCGCTGACCCGTCCCACAGCGGAGGTGGCGTGACCGGTAGGTCTCCGGCGACCGGCATACCAGTGCTGCGGATGCGTTGCCCGGCGCCTTCAGCCGCGACGTCCGAGACGTCCTCGCTGCGGCCGGACCCTGCATCCTTCCCGGACGGACCTCCGGGCGCTCCTCGTTCCCCCGGGCGGCGGTCCCCGGTCACGGCGTCGAGCAGGAGGACCAGGCCCCGTTCGACGGTCTGCCTGAGGACCGCTGCGGTATCGCCCTCGAACACCCTGCGCTCAGTGCTGGTCCGGCCTGCGGTGTGGACTGCGAACCACACCGTTCCCACCTCTTGACCATCCTGCGGATCGGGACCTCCTACACCCGACACGGCCAACGTGACACCGGCTCCCAGGAGGGCGGCAGCCTGTTCGGCCATGGCCCTCACCCCCGACTCACCGGCCAGCGGACCCTCGGGCACGTGCAGCAGGTCGTGCTTGACCGATCCCGAGTAGGCGACGACGGCACCCTCGAACCAGTCCGAGGCCTGCGGAGCCGCGCCCAACGCAGCCGCAAGTGCCCCACTGGTGAGGGACTCGGCGACACCGATGGTGAGCTTGGACGCCATCGCCGACTCGGCCAACGACGCGAGCTGGTCAGGCATGACTGGCCTGCTGTCAGCCGGGGCGCTCATGGTCGTTTCGATCCGTACCGCACAAAGCACGTTCTACCCCTCCCCCACCGAATCATGCGTGGTGGAGGCGGCTGCGTTGTCCGGGACAGCCTCCAACCACACCGGATCCGAGGAGACCCGCAGCGCGCCGGGCCGCCGTAGGCTGACGGGCATGGCTGGCACCGAATTCGAGCAGGCGGTCGCAGCGGTCAGCGACCTCACCGACGACCCGGGCAACGACACCAAGCTGCGCCTCTACGCGCTGTACAAGCAGGCCACCGTCGGCGACGTCTCGGGAAAGCGGCCGGGGTTCCTCGACCTGGTCGGGCGGGCCAAGTACGACGCCTGGGCAGCCCTCGCCGGCGTCTCGACCGAGGCGGCCGAGGCGGACTACGTCACCGAGGTCGCTCGGCTCACCGGCCGCTGAGGCGGCAGACCGGGTATGCCGCAGGCTCAGGAGCTGCGTAGCGCCCGTCCGCAGCCCAGCCAGCTCTGCGATGCCCGGCGTGGACGGCGTCACCAGGACGTTCACCGGCACCTCGACGCTGGACACGACCGCGCGGACCTGGTCGGCGGTGGTGAGCAGTGGCGCGTACAGGACCTCGGCCCCGGCCGCGGCATACGCCTGCAGCCGCTTGATCGTGTCGGCCAGGTCGGGGTTGCCGCGCGTACGCATGAGTCCCCCGCCACCGGGGTAAGGCTGCTGGTGTGGAGCACAGCGACCGAGGGCAGAGGGAGCAGGACGTGAGCGACGACGAGGGCGCGTGGGCGGGCGAGTGCGTGTCGCTGCTCACCGGGGTGAGCTTCCCGGCGGGTCAGGATGAGCTGATCGCTACGCTGATCCGGCGCCATGCCCCGGTCCGGCTGCTGCGACACCTGGCGGACCTCGACCGGGACCGCCGGTACGCCAACCCCTGGGAGGTAGTCATGGCCTGTGGCGGCAAGGACGGCCCGAGCCCACTCTCCGAGGGCGCGGACGGGGCTGTTCTGTCCGGCCGGAGCCGGCCGTGAGACGCGACCCGGAGGGCGCCGACACCGAGAGCCAGGACGCCGAGGCGCCCGCGACCGAGCCGGGCAGTACCGAGGTGAGCACCGGCAGGATCTCGCGCGCCGCGGCCGGTCCGGTCGCCGTCGCCGTCTCGCTGAACCGGTCGCTGGAGCAGATGGGGGCCACGCGGACGGCGAAGGCGTTGTCCGCGCTGAACCAGCCCGACGGCTACGACTGCCCCAGCTGCGCGTGGGCGGACCCCGAGCCGGACCGCCGCAAGAAGGCGGAGTTCTGCGAGAACGGCGCCAAGGCCGTCGCCCACGAGGCGAACCGGACCCGCGCGGACCGGTCGTTCTGGGCCGCACACCCGGTGGAGGAGCTCGCCACGTGGAGCGACTACCAGCTGGAGCAGGCCGGCCGGATCACCGAGCCGATGGTCCTGCGCGAAGGGGCCACCCACTACACCCCGATCACCTGGGACGCGGCCTACGAGCTCATCGGCCAGACCATCCGTGGGCTGGACTCGCCGGACGAGGCGATCTTCTACACCAGTGGCCGAGCCAGCAACGAGGCGGCGTTCTGCTACCAGCTGTTCGCCAGGGCCCTGGGCACCAACAACCTGCCGGACTGTTCCAACATGTGCCACGAGTCGACCTCGGTGGCCCTGGCCGAGACGATCGGGATCGGCAAGGCGACCGTCACCCTGGAGGACGTCGAGACGGCCTCGCTGCTCCTCCTCGTCGGCCAGAACCCGGGCACCAACCACCCCCGTATGCTCACCTCTCTCGAGCGGGCCAAGCAGGCGGGCGCGAAGATCGTCGCGATCAACCCGCTTCCCGAGACCGGGCTGATGCGCTTCGAGAACCCGCAGACCCCGCGCGGGCTCTCCGGGATCGGGACGAAACTGGCCGACGTGCACCTGCCGGTGCGCTCCGGCGGAGACCTGGCGCTCTTCCAGGGGCTGGCCGCCCTCCTCCTCGAACGAGATGACGCGGCGCGGCAGGACGGGCTCGACGGTCCCGTCGACCACGACTTCGTCCAGCGGCACACCGTGGGGTTCGCCCCGTACGCCGAGCACCTGCGTGCCCTGGACTGGGCCGCGGTCCAGACCGCGACCGGGCTCTCCCGGTCCCAGATCGATGAGGTCGCCGCGTTGCTCGCCGGGTCGCGGCGCATGGTGGTGGCCTGGGCGATGGGCATCACCCAGCACCCGTATGCCGTCGCCACCATCAAGGAGATCGTCAACCTCTGCCTGCTCCAGGGCAACGTCGGCAAACCCGGCGCCGGACTCTGCCCGGTCCGTGGCCACTCCAACGTGCAGGGCGACCGCACGATGGGGATCTGGGAGAAGCTGCCGCCCCACTTCGGCGACGCCCTCGGACGTGAGTTCGGCATCAAGGCACCGACCCGACGCGGGCACGACACGGTCAACGCGATCCGGGCCATGCGCGACGGCCTGGCGCACGTCTTCGTCGGGCTCGGTGGCAACTTCGCCGCCGCGACGCCGGACACCGAGTGGACCGCCGAGGCGCTTCGCGCGACCCGGCTGACCGTCCAGATCTCCACCAAGCCCAACCGCAGCCACGTCGTCCACGGGCGGACCGCCCTGATCCTGCCGACCCTCGGCCGGACCGACCTCGACCTCGGTCCCGACGGCCCGCGCGGGGTGACCGTGGAGGACACCCAGGGCAGCGTCCACGTCTCCACCGGACGGCTGCATCCGGTCTCCCCGGACCTTCGCTCCGAGGTCGCCATCATCTGCCAGCTGGCCCAGGCCACACTCGGCGACGGACCGGACGGAAGCCGGATCGACTGGCCAGCCATGGCGCAGGACTACGCCGTGGTGCGCCGGCACATCGCCCATGTCGTCCCCGGGCACGCGGCATACGAGGAGAAGGTCCACCGGCCCGGCGGATTCCTGCTGCCCAACCCGGCCCGCGACGAGCGCAGGTTCGACACCTCGGCCAAGAAGGCACTCTTCACCGTCACGCCCGCGCAGGTCATGGACGCGCCGGACGGGCACCTGGTGCTGCAGACCCTGCGCAGCCACGACCAGTTCAACACGACGATCTACGGGCACGACGACCGCTATCGGGGCCTGTCCGGGGGCCGGGACGTCGTGCTCGTCCACCGGCTCGACCTCGCTGCCGCCCGGCTGCGGGACGGCGACCTCGTCGACATCGTCGCCCCCTGGCGGGACGGCTCACGGCGCGTGCTGCGCGGCTTCCGGGCGGTCGAGTACGACACCCCGCGGGGTTGTGCCGCCGCCTACTACCCCGAGACCAACCCGCTCATCGCCCTGGACTCCACCGCGCGCGGGAGCAACTGCCCCACCTCCAAGTACGTCGTGGTGCAGCTGGTGGCGGCCGGTACGGCGCCCGAGACCGTCCGGGTCCGTGGCCTGGCCATCGGCGAGGACGACGAGCACCGCAGCCAGGTCAACCCCAAGCACCTGAGCTGAGGTCGCGCCCGTTCAGCCGACCGGGCGACCGTCGACGGCGGGTGACCCCTCGTCATCGGGGACCAGGATGCCCGCCAGGGCCAGGCGGCGCGCCAGTTCCGGCCGAAGGTCGTCGGCGTCCCCACCCGCCAGGACCGTGGCGACGACGGACCGGTCCGAGGGGTCGACCGGCACCGTGCCGACCCTGGTGACCAGCGAGCCGTCCACCCACGAGGAGTGCAGGTGCGCCCGCGGCACCCACCGCGTGCCGGCCTGTCCAGCCGCCTCCATCTGGCGGAGCACCCCGAGCGGGCCGGCCCTCTGGGCGGCGCCGGACACCGCGGAGAGCCCGGCCGACAGGGCCGAGGGCAGGACGGCCTCGACCGCCTCGGCGAGCCGGGGCGCCCACTGGGAGAGCACGGCGGCGAGCGCATCGGGATCGCCGATGTCCACACCCATCGGCAGCGACGCGCGCGCGTCGGCCTGGTCGGCGAGTGCGCGGACCGCCTGCGCCGCGACCTGCTCGAGCACGTGGTGGACGGTCCAGACGTGCACACCCACCGTCAGGTGGATGCTCGTCCGGCCGAGGGCGGTGGCCGAGTGCAACCAGCCGCGAGGAAGGTACAGGCAGTCTCCCGGGGCGAGCACCGTGTCCAGCCAGGGCTCGGACTCCCCCGCTGCTGCCACCTGGACCTGACGGTCTGCCGACGGCTGGGTCCGCAGCGGGTTGGGCAGGACCGGCTCACGCAGCTGCCACCGCTTGCTGCCCTCGACCTGGAGGACGAACACGTCGTGGACGTCGTAGTGGACGTCGAAGCCCCGGTTGTCCGGCGGCGTGATGTAGGCGTTGACCTGGACGTGGTGGCCCAGGTCCGCCGCAACGCCCTGGGCCAGGGTGACCACCGGAGCCCAGGTGCGGTGCAGACCCTGCAGGACGATCGAGGCCCCCCGGGCGAACTGGGCCAGGACCTTGTCCTCGCTGACCTGGTCACCGATCGTCGCTCCCACCCCGCCACTGGCGGTGAAGGCCCGGTCCGGCAGGGTGCGGCCGTCCTTGGCCATCTTCACGAACGGCGTCCGTAGTCCGCGCTCGCTGAGCAGCTCGTCGACCGCAGCGGCGCTGAACAGGTCCGTGGGCGACGGCAGGAGAGCGCCCGGCGTCAGCAGCGGCGTGCGGCCCCAGTGCTCCCGCGCCAGCACCTCCCGGTCGGACACCAGCCGCGACAGACCGCAGTGCACGCCCCCGGCGGGGCGGGCGTGCACTGCGGTCAGGGCGTCGGTCCGGGTGCTCAAGCGGACCCGTCTGCTCCGCCGTCGTGCTCGCCGGTCTCGCCGGCCTGGTCGGCGCCGCTGTCCGCGGGACCCTCGGCCCCTCCGTCGGCTCCGCCGTCGTGCTCGCCGGGCTCGCCGGCCTGGTCGGCTCCGCTGTCCGCGGGGCCCTCGGCCCCTCCGTCGGCTCCGCCGTCGTGCTCGCCGGGCGCGCTGGCCTGGTCGGCGCCGCTGTCCGCGGGACCCTCGGCCTCGTCCGGGACGACCCCTTCGGGAACTTCAGTCATTGCCTCTCCCATCGTGTCAATCGACGACGGCGCCGGTCGGCGTCGTCTGCCCCCTTCATAGTCGCTCGCGACCGGCTGCGCCACCGTTGCGAGCAACGTTCGCGCAGTTCAGGGGGCGTTCCGCCCGGGCCGGGTCCAGTCGCGGAGAATCCGTTGGGGCGGGGTCTACCGGGTGTCCGGGGCGGGCACCCTCTCGCGCCGAGCGATGACCCCCGGGCGGCAGCGGCGCGCCGGCGGGCGCACCATTGACCGCGCACTGAACAAGCGTTTAGTATACTGAACATGGGTTTATCTTTCGAGCGGGAGGATGACCTCACCGCGCGGGCGAGCATCCGCAACGCCGCCCTCGCACTGTTCGCCCAGCGCGGCTCGGACCGGGTCACGGTCCGCGACATCGCTGCCGATGCCGGCGTCTCCCCGGCGCTGATCCTGCATCACTTCGGGAGCAAGGACGGGCTGAGGGCAGCGGTCGACGAGCACGCGGCCCAGGCCTTCGACGCCGTCTTCGCCAGCCTGGAAGGCACCGACCTGGTCGATGCCCTGAGCGGGGCCAACCCCGGGTCGATCGCCGAGGCGTTCGCCCGCGGCTTCCCGCCCGGGTCACCGCTGCCGGCATACCTGCGTCGCCTGTTCCTCACCAACGACCCGGCGGGATCGGCCCTGTTCGGACGCTGGTACGCCGCAACGGCGGACATGCTGGCTGCGATGGACCGCCTGGGTGCGACCACCCCGAGCCACGACCCGGTCGTCCGGGCGGCCTTCTTCCTGGTCAACGACCTGGCCCTGGTCCTGCTGCGCAACCAGGTCGCCACCGTCATCGGAGCCGACCCGCTCACGCCTGCCGGCTTGACCCGGTGGGGCGCCGAAGTCACCAGCGTGTATGCCGAGGGCGCCTTCCGCGCCCCGCCGAAGGAGGGCTAGATGTCACCTGCGGACGCCGTCATCCGGACCCAGGGACTGGTCAGGACCTTCGGGTCGACCCGAGCCCTGGACGGTCTGGACCTGCATGTCGCTCCGGGGGAGGTCCACGGCTTCCTCGGGCCCAACGGGGCGGGCAAGTCGACCACCATCCGGGTGCTCCTCGGTCTGGTCAGGGCGACGAAGGGTCAGGTCGAGCTGTTCGGTGCCGACCCGTGGCGGCACGCCGCCCGGCTGCACGACCGGCTGGCCTACGTCGCCGGCGACGTCGCCCTGTGGCCGGGGCTGACCGGGGGGCAGTGTCTGGACGTCCTGGGCTCCACCCTCGGGGGCGTCGAGCGCGCCCGGCGTGGCACGCTGGTGCAGGCCTTCGAGCTGGACCCGACCAAGCGGGTCCGCGACTACTCCAAGGGCAACCGCCAGAAGGTCGCCCTCATCGCCGCGCTGTCGGCTCGCGCCGACCTGCTCATCCTGGACGAACCGACCTCCGGCCTGGACCCGCTCATGGAGCAGACGTTCCAGGCGTGCATCCGCGAGCGCCGCGACGAGGGCTGCACGGTGCTCCTGTCCAGCCACATCCTTGCCGAGGTCGAAGCGCTCGCGGACCGGGTGAGCATCATCCGGGCCGGACGCCGGGTGGCCTGTGGCACCCTGTCCGAGCTGCGCCGGCACACCCGCACGACGGTCCACGCCGTCACCGCCCGGGACCCGGTCCACCTGCAGGCCGTCCCCGGGCTCGTCGACCGTGGCACGAGCACGGTGGACGGCGGCGTCGACACCCGGTTCGCCGTCGACGCCGACCACCTCGACCAGGCCATCGGCGCCGTTCACCAGGGCGGCATCAGGACCCTCACCGTGAGTCCACCCAGTCTCGACGCGCTCTTCCTGGACACCGTCCACGGTGACCGGCCAGCGGGTCCGGCCTCCGCACGCCCGCCAGCTGAGGTCGGGCCATGACCGCGGTCGGGCCATGACCGCGGTCGGGCTGAGGACGATGCTGGGCGTCCAGCGGCGCACCAGAGGCCGTGGCGTGGTGGTCTGGGTGGTGGCGCTCGCCGCGAGCCTGGTCGGCACCGCCCTGGCGGTCGCCGGCCTCTACGACACCCCGGACAAGATCCACTCCTACGCCGTCGCGGTCACCTCCGGGAGCGCGCTCGTGGCGATCAACGGACGAGTGGCGGGGATCGACAGCCTGGGCGGCGTCATCGCCGACGAGTTCGGGTTCCTCGCCGCGTTCCTGCTCCCGCTGCTCGGGATCGCCCTGGTGGCCGGCTCCACCCGGCGCGAGGAGGAGTCCGGTCGCCTGGAAGGCCTGCTCGCCGGGCGGGTCGCGCGGCACACGCCGGTGCTGGCAGCCCAGGTCCTGGCGCTGGCGACCACCACCGCGACCGCGTGCGTCTTCGCCCTGGGCCTGCTCGTTGCCGGAGTGCCGCTCACCGGGTCGATCGGGTATGCCGCGTCACTGGGCACCCTGGCCCTGGTCTTCGCGGCCCTGGCCTCCCTCGTGGCTCAGCTGACCCTGCACGGGCGAGGCGTCTATGCCTGGAGCCTGGGCGCGCTGGCCATCGCCTACCTGCTGCGCGGCGTCGGGGATGTCCGGGGCTCGTGGGCCGTCTGGCTCTCGCCGCTGGGCTGGGCCGAACGGGTTGCTCCCTTCGCCGCGATCCGCTGGTGGGTGCTGCTCGTCCCCCTCGCCGTGAGCCTGGCCCTCGCCGGAGCCGCCCTCGCGGTCGCCGCGCGGCGTGACGTCGGCAGCGCGGTGCTGCGCCGCGGACCCGGTCCCGCAAACGCCTCGGCCTGGTTGCGCGGACCGCTCGGACTGGCGGCCCGGGTGCACCTCCCCGCACTGTTCGGCTGGCTCGCGGGTGGGTTGACCGTCGCCGCGATGATGGGCTCGCTGGCCCGACAGCTGCTCGACGCTGCCACCGGCAACGCGGCGATGGGGGCCTTCATCGGTGTGGGGGGAGGGCATGTCCAGGACGGCCTCATCGCCGTCACCCAGCTCTACCTGGCGGTCATCGCGAGCGGGTATGCCGTGCACGCGGTCGGGGTCGTGCGCGGCGAGGAGGCCGAGGGGCGGCTGGAGCCGCAGCTGGCCGGCACCCTGTCGCGGACGCGGTGGCTGGGCTCGCACACGATCGTCGTCACGGCCCATCTGACGGCGATCGTCGTGGTCTGCTCCCTCGTCCTCGGCCTCAGCGCCGCCTGGTCCCTTGGTGACCCCTCCCCGCTCGGCACCGTCCTCGGGGCGGGGTTGGCCTACCTGCCCGCCGAGCTGACCGTGGGGGCGCTGGCCCTCGCGCTCTTCGGCAGCCACCCGCGGGTCCTCCCGGTGGCGTGGGCCGTCTTCGCGGGTATCGCGACCGTCGCCTTCCTCGGCGCCGGTCTGAGGTGGCCCGGTTGGGTCCTGGACCTGTCCCCGACGACCCACGTGGGCAACCCGCCCGTCGGGCCGGTGCGCCTGGTGCCGCTCGCTGTCCTGTCGGCCGTGGCGCTGGCCCTGGGGATCGCCGCGTTCGCGGCGTTTCGCGGCCGTTCCGTGCCGCAGGGCTGAGCGGTCCGGCCAGCCCCGCCGATGGCCGCGGTGCGGACGCGCAGCCAGTGGCCCCGCGATGCTGTCGTCCCGCTGCCTTGCAGAACGTCAGGTCCGGTGGTTACATGTGCGAACAACACGTGCGTGGTCCAGCAGCGGCGCCAGCGCCTCCCCACCGGAAGGCAGAACATGGCATCGCTGAACCTGCACCCCGCGCCGTCCAGCCGCGACAACGGCTCGGCGCAGGCCGACGCGTTGCTCGCCGAAGCCCTGCGTTGCAAGGACGGTGACCGGGCCGTCCGGCTTCGGCAGGAGGCGGTGGTCTCCATGCTGGACCTGGCCGACGCCCTCGCCCGTCGCTACCGCGACCGCGGCGTCGACCAGGACGACCTGACCCAGGTGGCCAGGATGGCGCTGGTCAAGTCGGCCCGCGGGTACCGCCCGGACCACGGCAGCGGCTTCGCGGCATACGCGTCGGCCACCATCCTGGGTGAGCTCAAACGGCACTTCCGTGACGTCGCCTGGTCCGTGCGGCCGCCCCGCCGCCTGCAGGAGCAGCGGGCCGGCCTCGTCGCCGCCGAGGAGCGGCTGCGCGGCGAGCTGCTGCGCAGCCCCAGCACCCAGGAGCTGGCAGCAGCGCTGGAGATCGCCAGGGACCAGGTGCTGGAGACGATGGCCTGTTCCTCCGCCTATCGGGCCGACTCCCTGGACGCCCCGAACCCGCGGGGGGTCGCCCTGTGCGACCTCCTCCCCGCCGAACGCGACGCGTTCGACGCGCTGGAGACGCGCGCGACGCTGGCGGCCCTCGTCGCTGAGCTGAGCAGCCGCGAGCGGCGCCTGCTGTACCTTCGCTTCGTCGAGGAGCAGACCCAGAGCCAGATCGGCCACGCCCTCGGAGTGAGCCAGATGCAGGTGTCACGCCTGCTCTCCGCGATCGTCGCCAGGCTGCGCCTCGGCCTGCTCGGCGCAGCCGAGGCGTGCGTGGCCGACGACCTCACCGCCCGTCGGGCGGGCTGAGGAGCACCGTCCTCGACGGCGCCGCCCGGGCTCGGTGGTGCTCGGGTCGGCTACTGGCCGTAGACCACCTTGTTGAGGAAGCGCTGGAGGTACGTCGTGGTCTGCGGACCCCAGTCGCCGTCGGCGCCCGCGCCCACGGCGCGCTGCACCGCCTTGGTGGTGAGCGGGCCGATCTCACCGTCAGGGTAGGAGCCGACCCTGGTCTGGAGCTTCTTCACGTCGTCGGTGCTCCACACCCCGTTGAGCGAACCGCCGAACCACCGCTCCGCCGCCCCGCGAGTGAGCGGGCCGAGGTCACCATCGACGATGAGCGCGCGGGTGAAGCTCCGGGAGGCGGTCGGGGGCGGGGTCGGCGGCCGCGTGGGACCCGTCGACACCACCACCGTGGAGCCGTTGGCGACGGTCAGGCCGGCCCGCACGGAGCAGACCGGCCAGGCGCCAGGGCCCTGGACCTTGAGCACCTTCTGGGCGACGAGGATCTGCTCGTCCTTCGTCGCGAGGTCGGCTCGCGCCGCATACGACGACCCGCCGAACCCGCTCCAGGTGCTGGCGGAGAACTGCAACCCCCCGTAGTACCCGTTGCCCGTGTTGATCGACCAGTTCCCGCCGCTCTCACAGGCTGCCACCCGGTCCCAGACCGTCTCGGCCGCTCCTGCCGTCGCGGCCAGGCCCAAGCCTGCCGCGAGCGTGGTGGTGAGCATGAGACCCGCTCCCGCCGCGCCGCGGCGGAGGGGCCGTCGACGGGTCGGTGCGGACGGGAACTCGGGGGCGAAAAGCATCGCTGCTCCTACGGCTCAAGCCCTCGTGCGAGTCAGGGGCGAAGCCGCGACAGGGGGTCGACCGGCCTCTTCACGATGGCGTTGACCGTCGACGCTACGACACTTCCGTCACATATTTCAATCTCGTCACACAACTACACCAGTGTAACTCCGACACGTTGATTCCCTTGCGCTGCAACCGATTTCGAATGACACCATTGTGGTTCGGGGTCGGAGCGAGCGCCTCGTGAAGCGGTGGCTCCGTCGGCGAGGGTGACCCAGGGCAGGTGGTGAGCTGCTTGCTGGACACGGCACCTCCGCCGGCGACAACGGCGCCCGCCAGGTCGCGGTCCACGTCGCCGCAGCCGGGGTGGACACCCGTGCTCCAGCGCTCCGGCGGGCGACCCGAGCGGCGCGGAACCCGGGAGGGTCACCTACCGGGGTTGAACCCCCAGAGCGTGCCTGGCGCTCCCGAGAACGGCCACCACTGCGGCATTCCCGAGCGCATGACGGCGATCACTCCGAGCGCCAGGACCCCGAGCAGCAAGACGGCCACGAGGGACTGGCGCAACGCCACGCCGCCCGTGACCCCACGGACGAGGCTGCGCGTGCCGCGACGCAGGCTGGCGCCTCCTGGCCCCCACCAGGCCATCCAGCTCGCAAACAGGGCGCCCGCCGCAAGCGGGACGGCCATGGCCGGGCGGGCCGGTCCGCCGGTGACGCTGGACACGGCCAGGCCGGCGCACAACGTGGTCGAGATGCCGACGAGGAACGGCACGACCCCCGCGATGGCGGAGGCCACGACGGCGACGAGCAGGTGCCACGGTCCCTTCAGGACCGCGACCGGCACGTCGCTGCGACGGACACCGGACAGGTGCCGGCGCAGCACGAGGTGGGTCCGCGACCGGTCGGTGGCGCGGGCCAGGACCGGCACGGCGAGGGCAGCGACCAGCGTGACGGCAGGCGCGACCGCCGCAGCCGCCGCAACGAGGGCGACGAGCGCCGCGAGGACGCCCGAGCGGTTGGGCCGTCCGATCCGGGGGTCGGCGTGCTCCACACCTGCGTGCCACGTGGTGGGCTGCTGGGCGCCCGGCGCGACGCCATCCTGCGCAGGAGGGTATGCCGTGCGCCCCCCTCTCTCATCGGGCACCGTGGCCGCTGCCGCCGGCGGTCGGGCGGGCGGGCTGGTCGGTGCCACGGTGGTCGGCCGCGACCCGATCACCTCGGTGGCCGCCGGGGCGACCGGCAGGACCGCCGTCGCTCCGCGCTCGGGCCGGGCGGACAGGACCTGGGTGGTCGGTCGGCCCGCGGCATACGCGTCGAGAGCGGAGAGCACCTCGCCCACCTCAGGGCGCAGCCTGGCGTCGGGGGTGAGCGCGGCGGCGAGAAGCGGTGCGAGGAGCGGGTCGACCCCGCTGAGGTCGGCCTCGCCGCGGATCACCCGGGCCAGGACGAGGTCCATCGGCCCCCGACCGAACGGGGGCCGGCCGGAGGCGCCGTAGGCCACCGTCGCCGCCCAGCCCCACCAGTCCGTCGCGGACGTCACCTCGGAGCCCTCGACGACCTCGGGAGCCAGGTAGCCGGGGGTACCCATGACCAGCCCGGTCGAGGTGAGCCTGACGTCGTGGGCGATGTGGGCGATGCCGAAGTCGATGAGCACCGGCTCGCCGTCGAGCAGCAGGACGTTGCCCGGCTTGAGGTCCCGGTGGATGACGCCGGCGGCGTGGATCGCCTCGAGGGACTGGGCCAGGCCCTGACCGAGCCGGCGCAGGTCCGTCCCCCGGAGCGGGCCCGAATGGTCGACGACGTCGTCGAGGGACGGACCCGGCACATAGCGGGTGACCAGGTAGGGCCGTTCGCCGTCGATGTCGGCGTCGAGGATCGGCGCGACGCCCGGGTCGTCGATCCGGGACAGGGTCTGGACCTCCCGCGCCAGCCGGGCCCTGGCGACGGGGTCGTGGGCGATGTGCGCGCGGAGCACCTTGATGGCGACGGCCCGGCCGTTCTTGTCCAGACCGAGGTGGACCACTCCCATGCCACCCTCGCCCAGCTGCTGGACCAGCCGGTACGGACCGAGCTTGGCATGCTCGGGCAGCGGCTCGGCCGCGCCGGGACCCAGGACCTCGGTCGTCATGCACCAACGGTAGCCGCGACGGCCATCCCTGCGGTGGAGCGACGCCTTCGGGGACGGGGGCGGTCGGAGCTACTGCTGGATGTAGCCGACCAGCTGGTCGCGCTCGGCCTGCAGGGTCTCCATCCGGTTCTTCACCACGTCGCCGATGCTGACGATGGCATGGAGCCTGCCGTCGACGACGACCGGCAGGTGCCGGAACCGGTTCTCGGTCATCGCCTTCTCGACCTCGTCGAGATCGGCCTCCGGCGCGATGGTCTGCACCTCCCTCGTCATGATCGCCGAGACCGGACCCTGGATGATGCCGGGCCCGCCGCTGTGCAGGTGCCGGACGATGTCTCGCTCGGAGACGATTCCGTGGACCGACTCGCCGTCGTCGCTGACGACGACGGCGCCGATCCGGTGGTCGTTGAGCAGGGCTAGGAGCTCTTGGACCGTGGCGCCGGACTCGATGGTGACGACCTGGTCACCCTTGCTGCGTACGACGTCTGAGATGCGCATGTCACGACGTTAGTCGGGTCCGGCGGGACGCGCCATAGGAGGCTCACGGTCGGACCGTATTCCGGGAGCCTAGGCTGGGCCCGATGCCTACCACCGTGTTCGACCTCGTCATCGCCGCGAACCGGCTGCCCGTCGACCGGGTGGAGCACCCGGACGGGTCGGTGGAGTGGCGGCGAAGTCCCGGCGGCCTCGTCACGGCGATGCAGTCGGTGATGCAGGGGCGGGAGGGGGCCTGGGTCGGCTGGACCGGGCAGGCGGGCGACTCGGCAGAAGGCCCCTTCGGGCACGAGGGACTGCACCTGCGACCGGTGCACCTCACCCAGGACGATGTCGCCGAGTACTACGAGGGGTTCAGCAACGACACCCTCTGGCCGATCTACCACGACGTCATCGTGCAGGCGACGTTCCACCGGACCTGGTGGACGGCATACGAGAGGGTCAACCGGAGGTTCGCCGAGGCGATCTGTGAGGTCGCGGGCCCGGGCGCCCTCGTCTGGGTCCACGACTACCAGCTCCAGCTCGTGCCCGCCATGGTCCGCGAGCTGCGGCCCGACGTCCGGATCGGCTGGTTCGACCACATCCCGTTCCCGCCGGTCGAGCTGTTCGCCCAGCTGCCGTGGCGCAAACGGATCATCGAGGGCCTGCTCGGGGCCGACTTCCTCGGCTTCCAGCGGGTGGCCGACGCCAAGAACTTCGTGCGCGCCGCCCGGCAGCTCGGGGGCTGGACCTCGAGGGGAGACACGGTGATGGTCCCCACCCCCGACGGGGGCGAGCACCGGACCGTCCGGGTGTCCGCCGTACCCATCTCGGTCGACGCCAAGGGCCTGTCCGAGCTGGCGCAGCGCCCCGAGGTGCGGGCCCGCGCCGTGGAGATCCGGGAGTCGCTCGGCAACCCGACCACCCTGCTCCTCGGCGTCGACCGGCTCGACTACACCAAGGGGATCCGGCACCGGCTCAAGGCCTACGAGGAGCTGCTCGACGACGGACGGGTGGCGCCACCGGACGTGACGTTCGTCCAGGTGGCGACACCCAGCCGGGAGCGGGTCGACGCCTATGCCCAGCTCGGCGCCGAGGTCGAGGGCACGGTGGGACGGATCAACGGCAACCACTCCGTCCTCGGCAGCCCCGCGATCCACTACCTCCACCACGGGTATCCGCGGGAGGAGATGGCCGCCCTGTTCCAGGCGGCCGACCTCATGCTCGTCACCCCTCTTCGCGACGGGATGAACCTGGTCGCCAAGGAGTACGTCGCCTGCCGCAACGACGCCGGCGGGGCCCTGGTCCTGTCCGAGTTCACCGGCGCGTACCACGAGCTGCACCAGGCCTTCGTCTGCAACCCGCACGACATCGAGGGGCTCAAGCAGTCGATCATGCGCGCGATCGAGATGCCCGACCCGCAGAAGCGGCGGATCATGCGCTCGCTCCGTCGACGGGTCATGGAGCACGACGTCCAGCGCTGGGCCGAGCGGGTCCTCGCCAACCTCACTGGGACGGGCTGACCATGTCCGGGCTGCCGGGCGACCTGGTCGACGCCCTCGCGTATGCCGCGTCGCAGCCGACCCTCGTCGTCGCCACCGACTTCGACGGAGTCCTGGCCCCGATCGTCCTGGACCCGATGTCCTCGCGCCCGGCCGAGGGCACCATCGAGGACCTGCGGCGGCTGGCCGGCCGACCCGGCGTGCACGTCGCCCTCGTGTCCGGGCGGGACCTGGCCACGCTGTCCCAGCTGAGCGGGGTCGAGCTGGACGGGCCGGTCCGTCTGGTCGGCAGCCACGGCGCGCAGACGAGCACCGGCCGCGACTGGGGAGGGCTCACCCCCAGCCAGACCGCGGTCCTGACCCGGCTCACCCGACAGGTCCGGGGTCTGCGCGAGTCGGCGCGCGACCTACGGATCGAGTACAAGCCCTCCGCCGTCGTGGTGCACACCCGCGGTCTGGCCGAGACCGCCAAGGGGGCGGTGACCACCGAGGCCACGGCGCTGGGCCGACAACCCGGCGTCCACCTGAAGAAGGGCAAGGACGTCATCGAGCTGACCGTGGTGCGGGCGGACAAGGGGACTGCCGTCATGGACCTCGCCGCCGAGGTCTCGGCCGACGCCGTCGTCTACCTCGGTGACGACGCCACCGACGAGGACGTGTTCGAGCGGATGGGGCCGCGCGACGTCGGCATCAAGGTCGGCCCCGGACCGACGGCGGCCCGGTGGCGGGTCGACGGCCCGGCCGAGGCTGCCCAGGTCCTGCGCCGGCTCTGACCCCCCGCCCCGCTCTCCCTTCTCCCCGGCTGCCCCGGCTGCCCCTCCCCCCGGTGCCCCGCCCCGGCCGCCCAGGTCCTGCGCCGACTCCCCCTCCCCCCGGCTGTCCGGGTCCTGCGCCGACTCCCCCTCCCCGGGCTCCTTGTTACCGGACTGGTTACTGTGCCAAAGGTGTTGCGACCACAACACTTCTGGCACGGTATCCCGTTCGGTAACAAGGACGTGGAAAGGCGTGGAGTTCGGTAACAAGGACGTGAAGAGGCGTGGGGAGGCAGGAGAGGCAGGAGGGGCGGTCGCGGCATACGGGCGACGGCGACGGTGCAGCGGCAGCGGTTTCAGGTGCGAGGGCCGGGTGCGGCGGCCGTCGATCGGCGGACGACGAGCTCGGGACGGAAGACGAACTCACCACGAGGCGCGCCGACCCCGCTGATCTGGTCGAGCAGCGCCCGCACCGCCGCCTCCCCCATCGACTGCACCGCCTGACGCACGGTCGTGAGCGGCGGGTCGGTGAAGGCGATGAGCAGTGAGTCGTCGTAGCCCACCACGGAGAAGTCCTCCGGCACGCGCAACCCGCGGGCACGGGCCTCACGGATCGCCCCCAGCGCCATCAGGTCCGAGCCGCAGACGGCCGCCGTCGCGCCGCGCTCGATGAGCCGTCCGGCCGCACTCGCCCCGCCCTCGAGGCTGAACATCGTCGTCTGGACGAGGTCGTCGAGGTCGTCCGGGACGTCCTCACCGAGCAGCGCAGCAATGGCCTCGCGGAACCCCCGGACCTTGCGGATGACCGGGACGTACCGATCCGACCCCACGGCCAGCCCGATCCGGCGATGCCCGAGCTGCACCAGGTGGTGCAGCGCAAGGTCCATCGACGCGACGTCGTCGTTGGAGATGAACGGGGCGTCGATGCCCTCGCGGTACCCGTTGATGAGCACGATGGGCAGCCCGAGCTCGCGCAGCCGCGCATAGCGCTCGGTCGACTCGGTCGTGTCGGCGTGGACGCCGGAGACGTAGATGATGCCGGCGACACCGCGGTCCAGGAGCATCCGCACGTACTCGTCCTCGTGCACCCCCGCAGGGGTCTGGGTGCAGAGCACCGGCGTGTAGCCGAAGCGGACGAGGTGGGACTCGATGGTCTGGGCGAACGCCGGGAAGATCGGGTTGACCAGCTCCGGCACGATGAGCCCGACCAGGCAGACGGCCTTGGACCGGAACTGGCCGGGGCGCTCGTAGCCCAGGACGTCCAGCGCGGTGAGCACCTGCTGACGGGTGCTGTCGGCGACGCCGGGCTTGTTGTTGATCACCCGGCTGACGGTCGCCTCGCTGACGCCTGCCGCCGCGGCGATGTCAGCCAGTCGGGTGCCGCTCAAACGAGTCCTCCACGGTGTGACCGACCCGGCGTCGGCATCGCTCGGAGGGTAGCAAACCCGCTGCAAGTTCTTGCAGACGCTTGCAGGCTCCTCGGCCCAGCCGGGAGCCCGACGGCGAGCCGGGGGCTGTGGGCGCGCCCTTCCCTTCCGGCACCAGGTCCGGCAGAATGGGCCGCGCTGCCCACGTCCGTGCGCGGCACAGCCCTTTACAACGGATCGTCCGGCACGTTCCTGCCGGTGAAGGAAGGCAATGACGCCATGGCAACTGTCCGATTCGACAACGCAACCCGGCTCTACCCGGGCAACGACAAGCCCTCCGTCGACAGGCTGAACATCGACGTCGCCGACGGGGAGTTCCTCGTCCTCGTCGGCCCCTCCGGATGTGGCAAGTCCACCTCCCTGCGCATGCTCGCGGGCCTCGAGGAGGTCAACGCAGGCAAGATCTGGATCGGTGACCGCGACGTCACCAACCTGTCGCCCAAGGACCGCGACGTGGCCATGGTGTTCCAGAACTACGCGCTCTACCCGCACATGACGGTGGCCGACAACATGGGCTTCGCGCTCAAGATCGCCGGCGTCGACAAGGGCGAGATCCGCAAGCGGGTCGAGGAGGCAGCCAAGATCCTCGACCTGGCCCCCTACCTGGAGCGCAAGCCCAAGGCCCTCTCCGGTGGCCAGCGCCAGCGGGTGGCCATGGGCCGGGCCATCGTCCGCTCCCCCCAGGTCTTCCTTATGGACGAGCCGCTGTCCAACCTGGACGCCAAGCTCCGCGTCCAGACCCGCACCCAGATCGCCAGCCTCCAGCGCCGGCTCGGGGTCACGACGGTCTATGTCACGCACGACCAGATCGAGGCCATGACGATGGGCGACCGGGTCGCGCTGCTCAAGGACGGCGTGCTCATGCAGTGCGACACCCCGCGGAGCATGTACGACCACCCCAACAACGTGTTCGTCGCCGGCTTCATCGGCTCCCCCGCCATGAACCTGCTCGACGTCGAGCAGGTCGACGGTGGCGTGGCCGTCGGTGGCAACAAGGTCCCCGTCGAGCGGGCCATCCTCTCCGGGTCCTCCGGCAAGCAGGTCACCCTCGGCGTCCGTCCCGAGGACCTCGACGTCGTGGCCGAGGGCGACGGCATCCCGGTGGAGATCGATGTCGTCGAGGAGCTCGGCGCCGACGCCTACATCTACGGCACGGCCAAGGCAGCGACCCACACCGAGGCCGACGAGGACAGCACCGAGAAGCCGTTCATCGCTCGGGTCGACGGTCGCCGTCCCCCCGAGAAGGGCTCGACGATCTACCTGGCGCCCAAGGCCGGTCACCTTCACCTGTTCGACTCGGCAAGTGGCCAGCGTTTGGGCGGGTGACCTCCTCGGGGTCCTGACCCGTATGCCGCGAGGCCGGCGTCCCACCTCGGGGCGCCGGCCTCGCGCATGCCCACTCCGCACACAAGGATGTCGTCGTGCCACTCAACTTCACCGCTGCCCGCCCGGACCCCGCCCTGCTCGACCTCCCGTGGCGTCTGCCCCTGGAGGACTGGCCGCAGGAGCGGCTGGCTGCCCTGCCGCGGGGCATCTCCCGGCACGTCGTGCGCTTCGTCAAGCTGTCCGGCCGGGTGCTGGCGGTCAAGGAGATCAAGGGCGACCTCGCCCTCGGCGAGTACAACATGCTGCGCCTGCTGAACCGGCTGGACCAGCCGGCAGTCGAGCCGTCCGCCGTGGTCGACGGTCGGCTGACCAAGAGCGGCGAACCGCTCGATGCCTGCCTGATCACCCGGCACCTGCAGTTCTCGCTGCCCTACCGCGCGTTGTTCAGCCAGTCCCTGCGCGCTGACACCGCGGCCCGGCTGATCGACGCCCTTGCGGTACTGCTCGTGCGCCTGCACCTGGCCGGGTTCTGGTGGGGCGACGTCTCCCTCTCCAACACCTTGTTCCGCCGCGACGCCGGCGCCTTCGCGGCATACCTCGTCGACGCCGAGACGGGCAGGCTGTACCAGAAGCTCTCCGACGGTCAGCGTGAGCACGACCTGGACATCGCCCGGGTCAACATCGCCGGTGAGCTGATGGACCTGGAGGCCGGCGAGCTGCTGCCGGTCGGGACCGACCCGGTCGAGACGGCCAACCAGATCATGACCCGGTACGCCGACCTGTGGAAAGCGCTCACCGGGCTGGAGCGGTTCGACACCGGTGACCGGTGGCGGGTCGACGAGCGGATCCGCACGCTCAACGAGCTCGGCTTCGACATCGACGAGCTGGCCATCACGACCGACTTCGACGGCACGACCATCGCGATCCAGCCCAAGGTCGTCGACGCCGGCCACCACTCGCGCCGGCTGTTGCGGCTCACCGGCCTGGACGTCGAGGAGAACCAGGCGCGGCGGCTGCTGAACGACCTGGACGCCTTCCGCGCGGCCGCCGACCGGCAGAACGACGACGAGGAGATCGTCGCCCACGACTGGCTGTCCCGGATCTACGAGCCGATCACACGCAGCGTCCCGAGGCAGATGGCCGCCAAGCTGGAGCCGGCGGAGCTGTTCCACGAGGTGCTCGAGCACCGTTGGTACCTGGCCGAACGCGCCCAGCACGACATCCCGATCGAGGACGCCATCGCCGACTACGTCGCCAGCGTCCTGCCGAGCAAACCTGACGAGCGGTCGGTCCTGGGGGTCGACACTGTCGAGCTTCCGGTCATCGCCGGACCCGACGTGTCCTAGGCTCGTCGGACCTGTGGGACCCGAGCCCCACCGAGGTCCAAACGTCACGAGAGGGAACATCCATGTCCGACGACGGCCCCACCCCGCCGCTGCCACCCAACCCGTACGGCGCACAGCAGCCGCCGCCTCCGCCCCCGCCGGGCCCGTCTGCGCCGCAGGCGTCCCAGCCGATGCCGACCCCTCCCCCGGGCGGCAACCTGGCGTCGCCCACCAGCTCGTCCAAGGGCTTCTTCGGCGCCCTGTTCGACTTCTCCTTCACCCACTTCGTCACTCCGATGATCGTCAAGGCCGTCTACGTCCTGGCGACGGTGGGCCTCGGCCTGGGCTGGCTGGTCTTCCTGATCGCCGGGTTCTCGGAGAACGCCGGTCTCGGGCTCGTCGTGCTCGTGCTCGGCCCGATCGCGGTGGTGATCTATCTGGCCCTGGTCCGGATGACCCTGGAGTTCTACCTCGCGATCGTCCGGATGAGCGAGGACATCCACAAGCGGCTGCCCGGCTGACCGAGGTCAGCTCTCAGGGGAACCCAAGGGGTCCGGACCAGTGGTCCGGACCCCTTGGTCCTTCGTCGCGTATGCCGCGCGTGTCAGACGCGTGGAGCGCTGGCTGCCCGGTAGAAGGCGGTGGACTCCTTCTGGTACATGAAGAAGATCGCCGCCGCCCCGACGAGGACCGAGACGAGGCTGAGGACCCGGTCTCCGGCCGACGACGTCTGGGACAGCCCGAGCAGGAAGACCAGGACCGACAGGCCGAACAGGATCGTGGCCACGATCCGCGCCCAGGACCTGCCCTTGCCGTTGGCCGACGCCATCCACAGCCACAGCCCGATGCCGAGGATCCCCAGGACCACCGCGGACGCGATGCTGACCGAGAACAGCGAGTCCACCTCGTTGGGGGTGAGGGTCTTGCCCTGCTTGGCTGCGGCGTCGACGATGGCGCGCTTAGTGGAGACGGACTGGGTCAGGCCGGTGACCAGGCCGAGGACCAGGACGAGGAGGGACAGCACGGCCCCGACCCTCATGAGGAGCACCGCCCGGTCCATGGCCGGGGGCCTGGTCACCGGGCCGGCGGGGACCCCCGCCTGCTCCGGCATGGCCCCGTAGCCGCTCGGTGGCGGATACGCCTGCGCATTCCCCGGCGCCGGCGCGGCATACGGGTCCCCGCTCGGCGGCGGAAGCGAGCCACCTGTCGGCGGCTCCTCCCCGGGGCCGGGCGGGGGCGGAGGTGGTGGAAACGACGCGGACATGGTGGTTCTCCCCTTCGACGGGTTGCGGACGACCTCGCGTCCTCGTCCTCCGAGGCTAGACGCCCACGCGCCGATCCGGGTCCGCCCGGCGACGGATGTCGCGTGTCCGTCGCGGGGCGGACCACCCGCGACGGACGGTGCCGGACGGACCGGCCTCGCGCCGGGGCCCTGCTCAGGCGCGGCGCTGGCGGGCGATCTCGTAGAGCGTGACGCCGGTGGCGATGCCGGCGTTGAGGGACTCCACCGCCGAGGACATCGGCACCGAGACGATCTGGTCGCAGGTCTCGCGGACGAGCCGGGACAGCCCCTTGCCCTCCGAGCCGACGACGACGACGAGCGGCTGGTCGGCCAGGTCGAGGGCGGGCAGCTCCACGTCTCCGTCCATGTCCAGACCGATGACGAAGAACCCGCTCTTGCGGTAGTCCTCCAGTGCCCGGGTCAGGTTGGTCGCCTGGGCGACGCGGATCCGGGCGGCGGCACCGGCCGAGGTCTTCCAGGCGCTGGCCGTCATGCCGACCGAGCGGCGGGCCGGCACGACGACGCCGTGGCCGCCGAAGGCCGCGACCGAACGGATGATCGCCCCGAGGTTGCGCGGGTCGGTGATGCCGTCGAGCGCAACGATGAGCGGGATGCCCCGGGACTGAGGGTCGACCAGCTCGCTGGGGTGGGCGTAGTCGTAGGGCGGCACCTGCAGCGCGAGTCCTTGGTGCACGGCGTCGTCGGTGAGCCGGTCCAGCTCTCCGCGCGGCGTCTCCAGGATCGGTATGCCGCGTTCGGTCGCGATCTTGAGCGCCTCGCGGACCCGGTCGTCGGACTCCAGCCGGCCCGCGACATACATCGTGGTGGCCGGAACCTGGGCGCGCAACGCCTCCAGGACCGAGTTCCGTCCGGCGACGATCTCGCTGGATGCCTTGCTGCGCTTGGGATCGCGTCGCTGTGGCCCACGGGAGGGACCACCCGAGCCGACCTTGTCGGGGCCGCCGTGGCGCGTTGCCGCCCTGGCCAGCCGGTTCGCCTTGTGCTTGGGGCGGTCCGCGGCCTTGGGCGTCGGTCCACGACCCTCCAGGGCTTGACGCCCCTGCCCACCGGACCCCACCGCCGGACCCTTCTTGGACTTGCGGACCGCGCCTCGGCGCTGGGAGTTGCCGGCCATCTTCAGTCTTCCTGGGTGGGTCGGGCGACGGACCAGCGGGCTCCGCCGGAGGTGTCCTCGACGACGACACCGGCCGCGGCCAGCTCCTCACGGATGGCGTCGGCGGTGGCGAAGTCGCGAGCGGCGCGGGCCGAGGCACGGGCCTTCAGGCGCTTGGAGACCAGGGCGTCCAGTGCCCCGACGACCTCGGGGTGGGCAGCGCCGGACGTGTGCCCCCACACCGGGTCGAGCGGGTTGACCCCCAGGACGTCGGTCATCGCGACGACCGCGCGCGCGTGCCCCGCAGCCACCTCGCGGTCGTCGTCATCAAGGGCCGTGTTCCCGGCCCGGACGGTGTCGTGGACGACGGCGAGCGCCCCGGAGACGCCCAGGTCGTCGTCCATCGACTCCACGAACTCCAGCGGCAGGGTCTGCGCCCCCGTCGGCAGCAGCGTCTCGACCCCGGGCAGCGCGCGTCGAAGGAAGTTCTCGATCCGCTCCACCGCGGTGGCGGCCTCCACGAGCGAGCCTTCGTGGTACTCGATCATCGACCGGTAGTGCGCGGCGGTGAGGTAGTAGCGGACGGCCAGCGGGCGGTGCACGCTGGTCACCTCGCTGACCCGCAGCGAGTTGCCGAGCGACTTGCTCATCTTCTCCCCACCCATGGTCACCCAGGCGTTGTGCAGCCAGTAGGACGCGAATCCCATTCCGGCAGCGCGGGACTGGGCCTCCTCGTTCTCGTGGTGCGGGAAGCGCAGGTCGACCCCGCCCCCGTGGATGTCGAAGGTGTCGCCGAGGTACTTGCGGGCCATCGCCGAGCACTCGAGGTGCCAGCCCGGTCGTCCGCGTCCGAACGGCGTCGGCCAGCTCGCCGTCGAGGGCTCGGCGGGCTTGGCGCCCTTCCAAAGAGCGAAGTCACGTGGGTCCCGCTTGCCGCGCGGGTCGGCGTCCTCGGCCGCGGCCATGTCCTCGATCCGCTGGTGGGTCAGCTCGCCGTATGCCGGCCAGGACCGTACGTCGAAGTAGACGTCGCCGCTGTCGTCGGCCGCGGCATACGCATGTCCCTTCTCCACGAGGGTCGCCATGATCTGGACCATCTCCGGGACGTGGCCGGTGGCGCGCGGCTCGTAGGTGGCGGGCAGCACCCCCAGGGACTCCAGGGCGTCGCGGGCCTCCAGCTCGTTGCGGTAGGACAGGGCGTACCAGTCCTCACCGGCGTCAGCCGACTTGGCGAGGATCTTGTCGTCGATGTCGGTCACGTTGCGGACCAGGGTGACCTGCAGGCCGTGGCCCACCGTCAGCCAGCGACGCAGCACGTCGAAGGCCACGGCGAACCGGACGTGCCCGAGGTGCGGGGGGGCCTGGGTGGTGAGCCCGCAGATGTAGATGCCGGCCCGGCCGGGACGGAGCGGGACGAAGTCACGCTCGGCGCGGGCGGCGGTGTCGTAGAGGCGAAGACTCACCGGGCGAGTTTACCGGCGCGGAAGGGACCGACGGGACGCCCGGCCCCGGGGGAGCCGGCCACGAGAGGTTCACCAGATCGCTGGTTCCAACCATGACATCTGTCATGGGTCCCGTCCGGTCGGCGCGGGAGGCTGTGAGGACAGCGCAACCTTCTGGAGGAGGACCTTGTGAGAACGTCTCGACGTGTCGTCGGCTTCACGGCTCTGGCCGCGGCCAGCGTCGCCCTGACCGGTGTGACCGCACCCTCGTATGCGACGTCCGGCGCCGTGGGCGCGGCCGGCACGCTGCTGACGTCGACCGGGCTGCGACCCGGCCAGGTCAAGCACGTCTGGCTGATCATCCTGGAGAACAAGTCCTACGACGCGACCTTCACGGGCCTGAACCAGAACAGCTACCTGTGGAAGACCCTGCCGTCCCAGGGTGCCCTGCTCAAGGACTACTACGGCACCGGTCACTACAGCATGGACAACTACCTGAGCCTGGTCTCCGGCCAGGCACCCAGCCAGGACGTCCAGGAGGACTGCGACGTCGCCAACACCGACCTCGGCACGAACGCCGACATCCTCACCCAGCACAGCGGCCCGAGGTTCGGCCGGACCGACGCCTACGGTCAGGTGGCCTCCCCCGCCGGTGCCAACGCCCCGGACGGGCAGAACGGGTGCACCTATCCCCGCGACGTGCCCACCCTGTTCAACCAGCTCGACGCCGCCGGCATCCGCTGGAAGGGCTACGCCCAGGACCTGCGCAGCCAGCCCGGGCGGGAGGACGCCCTGGGCGGTGCGCCCGGGTCGCCGGCCAACAACCCCACGACCAACCCGCGGTCGATGACGGTCACCGCGCAGGACAAGGCCAACGGGATCGTGTCCTTCACCGGTGCCCAGCCCAACGACCAGTACGTCGCCAAGCACTTCCCGTTCGCCTGGTTCCACTCGATCACCGGTGACGACAACACCGGGACGGATGCGCTGACCACGCCCCTCGGTGGGGGGACCGACACCGACACCGCACACCTGGTCAACCTCGCCGACCCGGCGAGCGGGCTGATCGCCGACCTGCGCAAGCCCGCCGACCAGGTGCCGGCGTTCAGCTGGGTCACCCCGGACAACTGCTCCGACGCGCATGACGCCACCTGCAAGGGCAACAACCTGTCCGGCGTGTTCGACGCCTCGGGCCGGCCGGACTACACGCTGCCGCTCAGCACCGCCCCGAAGAACTACACCGGCGGCCTGTACGCCTCCGACCTGTTCCTGCGCTACTACGTGCCGCTCATCGAGCGCTCGGCGGCCTTCAAGGACGGCGGTCTGATCGACATCACCTTCGATGAGTCCAACCCGCCGTTCACGAACATGTCGTTCAACAACGCCACGGACCACACAGCGGTCGCCAGGGCGGCCGCCAAGCACGAGATCTACCGGTACACCAACCCGACCGTGGCGAGCACGGCCGCGGGCTACCTCCGGTTCCCGGACAACCAGTTCCCCCAGCCGGGCGCGATGGCCAAGGACTACGTCAAGGCCGACCGCGCCGGTCAGAACATCAACGGTCGCAACGTCGGCTGGGAGCCCACCGGGCCCAACGCCACGCTCGGCACCGACGCCCTCGGCAACCAGCTCTACCCCGGACCGGGCAACAACGGCTTCATCACCCGGCCACCCTCGTGCGAGCAGGACACACCTCTGGTCAACGCCGACCGGACCAACTGCGTACCGGGCGCCAAGAACACCGGCGCGGGCTACGGCTACTCCACTGCCACGACCGTGCCGGCGACGGCCGCGGCAGGCAGCAGCACGGTCCAGGCAGGCGTGACGACCGCCGACCTCGGCCGTCTGGTCACTGGCGTCGGCATCCCGGCGGGGTCCTACATCGGCTCGGTCGTGAACTCCGGACCCAACCTGGTGGCCGCCTCCAGCGACCCGGTGACCGACGGGTCCTTCACGCTCGTCAACGCGCTCGACCACCCGGTGCGCACGACAGCAGGCGTGACGAGCGTGACCCTGTCGGCCACCGGCGTCCCCGGCCACCTCGCCTCCGGCGAGACACCGCTCGCGACGTTCGACGCCCAGGACGCCACGCCCGGCGGCGGCATCTCCGGCTCGGTACTCATCTCCCCGCTCATCAGGCCCGGTTCGGTGTCCACGACGAGCTACAACCACTACTCGTGGCTGCGCACGATGGAGGACATCTTCCAGGTCTCCCACGGCGCCGACCACTCGGCGTTGTCGGCAGGAACCGTGAGCGGTGGCCTGGACGGCCTCGGGCACCTCGGGTTCGCCGCCCAGGCCGGCCTGAGGCCGTTCGGTCCCGACGTGTTCACCAACGCCGGCCGGTGCGGTGACCAGAGCGCGGCGGCAGCGGCCCAGCACTGCGGCCGATAGCGCTGCCGTGGGCAGACGGGCCCGCCGACTGGATCTGGTCGGGGCGGTGGCCGCCGGGGTGGTGGTGCTCGCCGGCTGCTCCGCCGCCCCGGCACCTCGGCCGTCGTCCCCCTCCTCGACGGAGTCCGGCATCGGCAGCTGGCCGGCCTTCCTGCCCTCACCGACCTCCGCGGGCGTCGCGCACGGCAGTACGAGGTCGCCGGCCATGTCCTATCCGGGCAGCCCTGTCGTCGTCAGCACGGGCTCCGGCCAGCTCCAGGTCCAGGTGGAGGGACCGGCATACCCGGCGGACACCAAGGTCGGCGCCGAGCAGGTGCCGTGCACGTTCACCGTGACGTTGAGCGCGGCCACCGGCACGGTCGGTCTCGGCTCCGCCCGGTTCGACGTCCTGGACCACACCGGCGGCGTCCACCCGCTGCGGTTCGCCTCCGGCGGGTTGCCTGCCACCCTCACGGCGGGACGCGTGGCGACGGTTCGGCTCGTCGCGACGCTGCCGAGCGGAGAGGGGCTGCTCCGCTTCTACCCGTCGGGCACGCAGGCCGCCGCCGGGTGGGACTACGTCGCGGAGACCGACTGAGCGGACCTGGTATGCGCGTGCCTCAGTGGCCGCGGTCGACCCACTCCTGCAGGTGTGGGGCTTCGGCGCCGATGGTCGTCGACTCGCCGTGCCCGGTGAGGGCGACGGTCTCCGGCGGCAGGGTGAGCAGCCGGTCGCGGATCGAGTCGATGATGGTCGGGAAGTCACTGTAGGAGCGTCCGGTCGCACCCGGCCCGCCCTGGAAGAGCGTGTCGCCGGTGAAGACGACGCCGAGCGACGGGGCATGCAGGCAGACGGCGCCCGGCGAGTGGCCGGGCGTGTGCAGGACGCGCAGGTCGACGTCGCCGATCGTCACGACCTGGCCGTCGGTCAGCTCGTGGTCGGGTCCGACGGCGTAGAGCTCGTCCCACAGCATCCGGTCGTCAGGGTGCAGGTGTGCCGGGGCGCGGGTGATGCTCGTCAGCTCGCCGACGGCGTTGATGTGGTCGTTGTGGCCGTGCGTCGCGATGATGCCGACCACCTTGCGATGCTTGGGGATCGCGCCGATGATGGCCCGGGCGTCATGCGCGGCGTCGATGACCAGGCACTGCTCGTCGTCGCCGACCACCCAGACGTTGTTGTCCACGTCCCACTCCCCGCCGTCCAGCGCAAAGGTCCCGGACGTGACCACGCGCTCGACCCGGACGCCGCCGGGAGAGGTGGGCAGCTGCGGCATACGGTGTTCGTCGCCCTGGCTCACAGCACGACCACCGACCGCAGGACGTCGCCGCCGCGCATCGTCTCGAACGCCGCCTCGACGTCACCGATCCCGATCTTCTCGGTGACGAACGCGTCGAGGTCGAACCGACCCTGCCGGTACAGGTCGACGAGCATCGGGAAGTCCCGCGAGGGCAGGCAGTCGCCGTACCAGCTCGACTTGAGCGAGCCGCCGCGGCCGAAGATCTCGATGAGCGGCAGGGTGACCTGAAGGTCGGGCGTGGGAACTCCGACGAGGACGACCGTCCCTGCCAGGTCCCTTGCGTAGAAGGCCTGCTCGTAGGTCTCCGGCCGTCCGACCGCCTCGACGACGACGTCCGCACCGTGCCCCCCGGTGAGCTCGCGGATGGCGGCGACCGGGTCGGTGTCCTTGCTGTTGACGGTGTGCGTCGCGCCGAACCGCTTGGCCCGCTCCAGCTTCCGGTCGTCGACGTCGACGGCGATGATCGTCGTCGCCCCGACCGTGTGCGCCCCCGCGATGGCGGCACTGCCGACGCCGCCGCAGCCGATGACGGCGATCGAGTCGCCGCGCTGGACACCACCGGTGTTGACCGCGGCGCCGAAGCCGGCCATCACGCCGCAGCCGAGCAGCCCGACCGCAGCCGCCTCGGCGTCGGCGTCGACCTTGGTGCACTGGCCGGCGGCCACGAGCGTCTTCTCGGCGAAGGCTCCGATACCCAGGGCCGGGCTGAGCTCGGTGCCGTCGCTGAGGGTCATCCTCTGGGTCGCGTTGTGGGTGCTGAAGCAGTACCAGGGCTTGCCCTTGAGGCAGGCGCGGCACTGCCCGCAGACCGCACGCCAGTTGAGGATGACGAAGTCACCGGGAGCCACCTCGGTGACTCCTTCGCCCACCGCCTCGACCGTCCCGGCCGCCTCGTGGCCGAGCAGGAACGGGAACTCCTCGTTGATGCCGCCCTCGCGGTAGTGCAGGTCGGTGTGGCACACGCCGCACGCCTCGACCTTCACCACCGCCTCGCCGGGACCGGGATCGGGAACGAGGATGTCCACGAGCTCGACGGGTGCGCCCTTGGCGCGGGCGATGACGCCCTGGACGGTCTGCGGCACGATGGTCCTCCTGAGCGGTATGCCGGGTGGCTGCTACCCCCAACCCTGCCCCACCCCGCTCGATCGCCGTCGACCGGGTCACGCCACGGTCAGCAGGTCAGGACGAGGGCGGTGGCGATGGCCGCGAGGCCCTCGCCCCGACCCGTGAGACCGAGCCCGTCGGTCGTCGTGCCGCTCACCGAGACCGGCGCACCCGCCGCGGTCGACAACGCCGTCTCCGCCTCGGCGCGCCGGGAGCCGATCCGGGGCCGGTTGCCGACCACCTGGACGGCGACGTTGCCGACCTCGAACCCCGCCGCCCGGACCAGCCGGGCCGCCTCCGCCAGCAGGGTGCACCCGGATGCGCCGACCAGCTCGGGACGCCCGGTGCCGAAGTGCGCCCCGAGGTCCCCGATCCCGGCAGCGGAGAAGAGCGCATCGCAGGCAGCGTGCGCGGCGACGTCGGCGTCGGAGTGCCCGTCCAGCCCCCGCTCGCCCGGCCACAGCAGCCCGGCGACCCACAGCGCCCGAGCCGAACCGTCTGCGGCATACCCATGGACGTCGACCCCGACGCCCACTCGCGGCGACCCAACGCTCACGACCAGGTGCTCCCATCGTCTCGGCGCCCCGTGCTGCACCTGCTGCCAGCAAGGGGGGTCTTCTCGGCGCAGGCCGCAGCCTGCGCTCGGTGACCTGACCCTGCTAGCAGCAGGGTAGGTCACGGACGCGGGGAGCTGGCCAGGACGCGCTCGGCATGCGCCAGGTCGGCGGCCGTGGTCACCTTGAACGCCAGCGGGTCGCCCTCCACCACCCGCACGTGGTGGCCGTCGGCCTCGACGAGCGCTGCGTCGTCGGTCCCCTGCCGGCCCGAGGCGTATGCCGCGAGCAGGATCTCCCGGGCGAAACCCTGTGGCGTCTGGATGGCCCGCAGGGCGGACCGGTCCGGGGTGCCGGTGATGATGCCGTCGACGTCGACCGACTTGATCGTGTCCACGACCGGTTGGCCCGGCACGGCCCCGGCGGCTCCGGCGCGCACCGCCTCGACGACCCGCTCGAACACCGCCACCGGGGTCAGAGCGCGGGCGGCGTCATGGACGAGGACGACGTCGCATCCGGGGTCGAGCAGCGTCAGGCCCGCACCGACCGAGTCGGTGCGCTCGGCACCGCCGACGACGACCTGGCTGCCGGCCGGCAGGAGCGCGGACAGCCCATCTGGCCAGTCGGTCGGGTCGGCGTAGCCGGGCGGCACGACGATGACCAGCGAGCGCAGCCCGGGCAGCGCGACGACGGTCTGCACGGCATACGCGAGCAGCGGACGGCCGGCGACCGGGACGAAGGCCTTGGGTACGCAGGCCCCAAGCCGGGACCCGGAGCCAGCCGCCACGACGACGACGCCGACGCCCCCCGGGGGTGCGTCGGCGTCGTGGTTCGTCGGGTGGCTCAGGAGGCCAGGACCTCGTCGAGGATGGCCTCGGCCTTGTCCTCGTTGGTCTTCTCGGCGAGCGCGAGCTCGGAGACGAGGATCTGGCGGGCCTTGGCGAGCATCCGCTTCTCACCGGCGGACAGGCCGCGGTCCTTGTCGCGGCGCCACAGGTCGCGGACGACCTCGGCAACCTTGATCACGTCGCCGGAGGCGAGCTTCTCCAGGTTGGCCTTGTATCGACGCGACCAGTTCGTCGGCTCCTCGGTGTAGGGCGCGCGCAGCACGTCGAAGACCTTCTCCAGGCCCTCCTGACCGACCACGTCACGCACACCGATGTCCTCGCAGTTGTCTGCCGGGACCTTGATCGTCAGGTCGCCTTGGGCGACTTTGAGGGTGAGATAGAGCTTCTCCTCTCCGCGGACCGTCCGTGTCTCGATTTGCTCGATTCGTGCGGCTCCGTGATGCGGGTACACGACCGTCTCGCCGACCTTGAACACCATGTGCATTTATCCCCTTTCGCGACCTACAGGATAACACGGCAGATCCGCTCGACCGAATCGCCCACACCGCATCCCTGCAGGTCAGCGGCCCTGTCGCACAACGCCTTCCGGACAGCGGGCTCTTGACAAGACACCCCCACTCATGCCTATCCGCCGGCTCGGAGCCGGTGCCGCTAGGCTGTCGGACGTGACGACTCGAACCGTTCGCGGCCTCGGCGCCGCGGCCCTGCTGGCCGCCTCGCTCGGACTTTCCGGGTGCGCAGTCTTCTCGCCCGTCCAGACCACCATCGACTACCAGCCGGCCGACGGGGTCAAGGTGGGGCTCGGTGCGGTGAAGATCGACAACCTGCTGGTCGTGGCCCCGGCGCTCGGTGGTCCGGGCACCCTCTCGGCCAGCGTGGTCAACCCCACCGGTCAGGCGGTCGCCATCGCGTTCACCGACTCGGGTTCGGGCTCGTCGGCGCGGTTCGAGGTGCCCGCCTACACGACCGACCAGATGTCCGGCGACGGCAACCTGGTCGAGCTGGACAAGGTCTCAGCGGCCCCCGGTGGCATCATCACCGTCGACGTCACGTCGCCCATCGCCGGGACGACCGAGGTCGACGTGCCCGTGCTCGACAGCCAGAGCTACTACCGGACGCTGCAGCCGACCAGTGCCCCCACTCCCACCGCAAGCGTCCCGTCCCCCACCGCAATCGTCCCGTCTCCCACCGGGTCGGCGACACCGGCCGCTGGCTGAGCCCCACGGCAGACCCGCCGGTCCAGCCGCCCGGTCCAGCCGCCCGGTCCAGCCGCCCGGTCCAGCAGCCCGGTCCAGCCGCCCGGTCCAGCCGCCCGGTCCAGCCGCCCGGTCCAGCCGCGGGGCGCCCGCTTGCCGAACCTGTTACCGAACCGGTTACCGAACCGTAAGCGCGGTGGTCACAGCACCTACGGTTCGGTAACAGGTCCGGTAACACGCGACCTACACTTCAGGGGTGGGTACGGCAGCGGCGCAGCCAGGCCCGCAGGGTCCAGACGCCCTGACCGGACCCGGTCCCGGGCGCCGGGACGAGGGCGACACCGGCAACGCGGACGCCGACCACGAGGCACTGGTCCGGGTTCGCTCGGCCGAGCTGACCCGACTGGCCTACCTGGTGACCGGTGACCGCGAGCGGTCGATCGCCCTCGTCGCCGCAGCGCTGGTGGACCTGCGCGAGGAGTGGCCGGAGGTCATCGAGCGTGGCACCCCGCAGGCGGAGGCGCGGGCCGCCGTCGCCCGCAGGCTCCTTCCGCGCCGCCGTCGAGGAGCGCCCGGCGACACTAGCCCGGTGTTCGCGCCGGCCGGCACCCCCGACCCCGACGACGAGCCCCCGGCATACGGGCTGGACGACGACGAGCTGGACCCTGCCGTCCTCCGGGCGTATGCCGCGCTCCCGCCCACGACCCGTCTGGCCCTCGTCCTGTCCGAGCTGGACCACCTCGACGGACC
>JAICMC010000150.1 GCA_025929465.1 Nostocoides sp. | reverse complement strand
GGAGTCGACCCGGTCAGTCGTGGGTCCGCAGGAGCAGCCAGCGCGGGGCGCCTCCAGCGCTGACCCCGTCGGCGCCGAGGTCGAAGACGCCCGTGCCGGCTGCCTTGCCGGCGCTCGCCTCGACCCGCCACACCTGCCGCTCCCGTTCGTGCCGGCTCGCTCCGGTGCCTGAGCCGGTGCCTGAGCCGGGGCCTGCCTCGGGTCCTGAGCCGGGTCCTGAGCCGGGGCCTGCCTCGGGTCCTGAGCCGGGGCCTGTCTCGGGGTCACCGGCGACGCCCACGCCGACGCCACCCACGCCGACGCCACCCACGCCGCCCACGCCGACGACACCCACGACGGCTCCGACGAGGGTGGGCTCGCCGTCGGCCGACCCGCCCTGCTCCCTGACCTGGTCCTCGCGGCCCACCTCGCGCCACCAGGCGCGACGCTCCTGCCACCGGTCCAGCACCGCCCGGACGACGAACAGCCGGCCCCGCCAGATGAAGGCCTCGGGATCGCTCGTGCGCGGCGTGCGGGCCAGGGCGCTGGTGACCTCGATGGGTTCGTCGTAGCGGCGGGACATGGCGACTCCTTGCGGGCAGGACGGATCGCCCGGCGCACGGAGCCGGACACGAGCAGATGGAGCAGACTCCGGCCCGCCCCGACAGGCGGGGTCGAGGCGCCCGGGGCGGGACCGGAGCCCATGGGGTGACCCTCGACGGCATACGACGGGTCGAGGGTCGCGCCACCGCTGGTCACCGAACCGATGAGCGAGGACAGGTCTCGGACATCTGTTCGAACACGTCCTACCGTACACCAGTGCGAGCGCGACGCGTCAAGTGTCGCGGACGGAATCGTCGCCACGAGCGTCCACCCTCACTACCCTTCGGACATGAGCGCCGACCTCACCCCGGGGCAGGACCTGCCGGCCCGCGACCTGTCCGACCATCCGGGGGTCGCCCGGGTCCTGGAGGTGCTCGCGCTGCACCGGCTCACCCCCACGGTCCGGTATCTGCCCGACGCCGTCCGCACCGCCAAGGCCGCCGCGGCCGCGCTCGGGATCACCCCGGCCGAGATCGCCAACTCCCTGCTCTTCCGGGCTCGGACCCTCGACGGGCGCACCATCCCCCTGCTCATCCTCGCCTCCGGCGGGCACCGGGTCGACACCGAGCGGGTCCAAGCCCTCACCGGGCTGGCGAGGATCGAGCGCGCCGACCCCGAGTTCGTCCGGTCGACGACCGGGTTCACCATCGGCGGCGTCGCCCCGGTGGGCCACCCCGCGCCGATCCGGACCATCGTCGATGTCAGCCTCAACCGGTACGACACGGTCTGGGCGGCCGCCGGACACAGCCACTCGGTGTTCGCGACGACCTACGAGGAGCTGGTCCGGATCACCGGGGGACAGCCGATGGAGGTCAGCTGACCGTGGGGACCGAGCTGCTGCCCTGGGTGTTCACGTCGGGGTGGGCGAGCGGGATCAACGCGTATGCCGTGGTGCTCGTCATGGGTCTCGCGGACCGGATCTTCACGGTCAGCCAGGTGCCCGACGTGCTGGCCCGGACCGATGTCCTCGTCGCGGCCGGCGTGATGTTCGCGATCGAGATGGTCGCCGACAAGGTGCCGTTCCTCGACACGATCTGGGATGCGGTCCACACCGTCATCCGGCCGGTCATCGGAGCGACTCTCGGCTACCTCATCGGCCACCAGAGCGCCGACCTGGACGCGAGCTTCCTCGCTGCGGCCGGCGGCTTCAGCGCGCTCGCCTCCCACGTGGTCAAGGCCGGCGTCCGCGCGGCGGTCAACTCCTCGCCCGAGCCGGCGAGCAACGCCCTGGTCAGCACCGCCGAGGACGCCACCGTCATCGGGGTCGTCTCGCTCGGCATCGACCACCCGATGGCATCGGCCGGCATCGCCGCCGTCCTGCTCGTACTCGGCATGGCCGTCGTCGTCTACGTCCTCACCCGCGTCCGACGATGGCGACGCAGCTACGACGCCTGGGGCGTCCGGCACGGCCTCGGCAAGCCCCGCGACCCCTGACCGGACACCGGACCCGCCCGAGCACCACCCTGCCGGCACACCGAACACCCGACTCGCCGTGTCGCACGGAGTCCACCCACCACAAACTCGGCGTGTCCGGTGCCCGGACCCGCTCGAGCACCGCCCGCCGGCGCACCGAACACCCGACTCGCCGTGTCGCACGGAGTCCACCCACCACAAACCCGGCGTGTCCGGTGCCCAGTCGCGCCGAGCACCGCCACCAAACCCGCCGGCGCGCCGAGCCCCGTCACCCCACCCGCCGTCGCCACCGAACGCCGGACAGGTGGTGGGGGTTCGAGGCGTAGGGACAAGCTCAGGTGGGGAGGCGCAGACCGAGGTTGTCGTGGACCTCCAGGGTCGCCGACGACCGGTTCATCGTGATGAAGTGCAGCCCAGGCACCCCCTCGGCGATCATCCGCTCGGCGAGCTCGGTGGCGATCTGGACTCCGACCCGGCGCACGGCGTCGCCGTCCTCCGCGACGGCGTGCAGCCGGTCGGTGACCGCCCGGGGCAGCGGGGTGCCCATCAGCTGGCTCATCCGCTCGATCTGCCGGACGTTGGTCACCGGCATCAGGCCGGGGGTGATCGGCAGGTCGCAGCGGGCTGCGACCCGGTCGCGCAACCGCAGGTAGCTGTCGGCGTCGAAGACCATCTGGGTCACTGCGAAGCTGGCGCCGGCCTCGGCCTTGCGGACCAGCGTCTCGACGTCGTCCTCGATCGTGCGCGACTCCGGGTGGACGTCGGGGAAGGCGGCCACCCCGACGGTGAAGTCACCCAGGCCGCGGATGAGGGCGACGAGCTCGTCGGCGTGGTCGAGCCCGTCGGGGTGGGCGACCCAGGTGCCCCGGACGTCGCCCGGGGGGTCGCCGCGCAGTGCCAGGATGTTGCGGATCCCCGCCGCGGCATACTGGCCGACGACCTGACGCAGCTGGGTGACCGACGCCCCGACACAGGTGAGGTGGGCCAGCGGGGTGAGCGAGGTCTCCCGGGCGATCCGCTCGGTGACCCGGACCGTGCGGTCCTGGGTCGTGCCGCCTGCCCCGTAGGTGACCGACACGAACGCCGGCCGGACCCGCTCCAGGGTGCGGATCGCCGTCCACAGCTGGCGCTCGGACTCATCGTCCTTGGGGGGGAAGAACTCGAAGCTGATGGCCAGCGCCCGCCCGGTGAGGACGCCCGGGATCGAGTGGGTGCCCACGGTCATGGGGGCGAGGGTAGTGCAGCGGGGCTGCCACGTAGAGTCTGCGTCCATGGACCGTCCCCTCGATGCCGCCGACCTGCGCACCCGCGTGCAGGCCTGCATCGACGCCGAGCTGGCCGCGCAGGCGCGGGTCCTGGCCGAGATCGGCCCCGATGTCCACGACCTCCTGGACCGGGTCCGCACCCTCCTGAGCGGCGGCAAGCGGCTGCGGGCGGCCTTCCTCTACTGGGGCTACCGCGCGGCCGGCCAGCCGGACTCCGACGCGGCCATCCGGCTCGCGACCTCGATGGAGTTCTTCCAGGCAGCAGCGCTCATCCACGACGACGTCATGGACGACAGCGAGATCCGACGGGGTATGCCGGCCGCTCACCGCGCGCTCGCCACGAGTCACGAGGCGCGGGGGTGGGGCGGCAGCGCCGACCGGTTCGGGATGGCCGGCGCCATCCTCGCGGGCAACCTGTGCCTGGGCTGGACCGAGGAGCTCTACTCCACCTCCGGGCTGCCGGTCGACCACCTCGCACGCGGTCGCCGCCTGTTCGACACGATGCGGACCCAGCTGATGGCCGGCCAGTTCCTCGACGTCGTGGAGTCGGCCAGGCCGTGGACGACGGTGCCAGGTCCGGAGCGGGTGGCCCGGGCAGAACGGGTGATCCGCTACAAGAGCGCCAAGTACACGATCGAGCACCCCCTCCTCCTCGGCGCCGCCGCCGGCGGGGTGGGGTCTTCCACGCTCGCCGCCCTCTCGGCATACGGGCTCGACCTGGGCCATGCCTTCCAGCTGCGCGACGACCTGCTCGGTGTCTTCGGCGACCCGGAGGCGACGGGCAAGCCGGCCGGCGACGACCTGCGCGAGGGCAAGCGGACGGTCCTTGTCGCACACACTCTCGAGGCGTCCGACGCGGCCACCGCCGGCCGGGTGGAGTCCCTCCTCGGCCGGCCCGACCTGGGGGCCGAGGAGATCGCCGAGCTGCGGGCGACGATGGCCGCCTCGGGAGCCGTCGACGCCGTCGAGAAGGAGATCGCCGTGCTGGCCGCCCGGGCCGTCGAGGCCCTGGGCCGGGCCGACGGCCTGACCGACGAGGCGGTCGAGGTGCTCGGAGCTCTCGTCGACGTGACGACCGACCGGGCGACCTGAGGGCTACCAGGCGGTCTCCATGGCGAGGCGGCGCACCTCGGCCCGGCGGCCGGCACGGAGGGCGGCGATCGCGCTGCCCCCGGTGAGGGGCGCCTCCTGGAAGAGCCAGCCGATGATCTCGGCGTCCTTCATCCCGCCGTCGGCGAGCACCGTGAAGGTGCCCTTCAGCGCGGCAAGCGGCCCCTCCTCGTCGAGGAAGGCCGACGGCACGGCCAGCACCGCACGATCCCCCACCCGGGCGGCGAGGAGCTCACGGTCCTCGATCAGCCGGCGAACGTCGGCCAGGCGGACCCCGAGCCGCTCGGCAAGGTCGGGAACGGTCAGCCAGGGACCGGCGCGGTCCTCCAGGACGGGGTCGAGGCGGTCGTTCACGAGGCCCAGCGTGCCATATGTCAAGGCGGCTCACCGGAGTCCCACCCACACCATGTGTATCTTTGGTCTCGTCCCTCACAGATGACCGAGAACCGAGCCAACCGGCTCGTGGACGGCTGCGAGCAAGCCGCCGACATCCGCAAAGGACCGACCCGAACCGAGGAGGCCGCACCCGTGGTGCTCGCCCAACCCCCCGCCGTCGTCCCGGCCGGGCCGACGCCCACCGCCGCGCACCACCGGGCCGACCCGGCACCCTACGGCTGGCAACGGCACGTCGTACGCCGCGGCGACAGCGTCTCCGGCCTGTCGGTGACCTACCGGAGCACCATCGCGGCCATCGTGGCAAGGAACCACCTGACCCACTACGGCCGCCTCATCCACCCGGGACAGCAGCTGTGGGTCCCCCGCACCAAGCCGGCGACGCCCGGGCCCAGGACGCACAAGCCCGGGACGCACAAGCCGGCCAAGCCGGCCAAGCCGGCCAAAGCCGCCCGTCCCAAGGGGGCCGTCTCCAACCCCCGCGCCACCTACCGGGTCCGCGCGGGCGACACCCTCTCGCGCATCGCCGTGCGGCACCACATGGCGCTGGCGACCCTGCTCAAGGCGAACCGGCTGGGGCTGCGCACGGTCATCCATCCGGGCGACCGGATCCTGGTCACCGCGTCCCGACCGGCCACTGCGCCGAAGGCCGGGCCGGTCGGTCCGCTGCGCCTCGGCGTCAAGGAGGTGCCTCGCGCGCAGGTCAAGGCGATGATCATCGCCACCGCCCGCCGGCACGGCATCGACCCGAAGCTGGCACTGGCCATCGGCTGGCAGGAGTCCGGCTGGCAGCAGAACGTCAGGTCCAGCGCCAACGCCTACGGGATCATGCAGGTCATCCCCTCCTCCGGGCAGTGGGCCTCCTCGATGGTGGGCCGCAGCCTCGACCTGCGCAAACCGCAGGACAACATCACGGCGGGCGTGGTCATCCTGCGGGCCCTGGACCGGATGGCGACGAGCCGGGACCAGGCCATCGCCGGCTACTACCAGGGCCTGGCCTCGGTGCGCTCCCGCGGCCTGTACGACGACACCGTGCAGTACGTGACCAGCGTCAAAGCCATCATGAAGCGGATGTGAGCCCGGTGCCCGGAACGCGCCTGCACGCCCCCACGGCCCACCCGAACTAGAATCCCGGGGTGTCCTCCACCGTGGCCGATCCGCTGATCGGGGCCGTCCTCGACGGGCGCTACCGCGTCCTCGAGCGGCTCGCCGAGGGCGGAATGGCCACCGTCTACCTCGCCGTCGACACCCGGTTGGACCGTGAGGTCGCGTTGAAGGTGATGCGCCCGGACCTCGCACAGGACCCAGCGTTCGTGGCCCGCTTCCACCGCGAGGCCCGCTCGGCGGCCCAGTTGTCCCACCCCAACGTCGTCGCCGTCTTCGACCAGGGCCAGGACGCCGGCCAGATGTTCCTCGCCATGGAGTACGTCCCCGGCCAGACCCTGCGTGAGGTCCTGGACGCCGAGGGCGCGCTCACGCCGCGCGCCGCGACCGACATCATGCTGCCCGTCCTCGGCGCCCTCGGCGCGGCGCACGAGGCCGGCATCATCCACCGGGACATCAAGCCGGAGAACGTCATCCTGCGCGAGGACGGCGTGGTCAAGGTCGCCGACTTCGGGCTGGCCCGGGCGGTCACGACCCAGACCTCGACGACGAGCGGCGTCATCCTGGGCACCGCGTCCTACCTCTCGCCGGAGCAGGTCGTGCGGGGGATCGCCGACGCGCGCAGCGACGTGTATGCCGCGGGGCTGGTCCTGTTCGAGATGCTCACCGGCTCCAAGGCCGTGAGCGGCGACCACCCGGTCCAGATCGCCTACCAGCACGTCCACACGGGCGTCCCCGCGCCGTCCAGCCGGGCCGACGGCGTGCCCGCCGTGCTCGACGAGCTCGTCGCCGCGGCGACGGCCAAGGACCCCGACGACCGGCCCGCGGACGGCAAGGCGATGGCCGCTCTGCTGCGGACCGCCCGCCGCGAGCTGACGCCGGCCGAGCTGGACTCCCGCCCGGTCGGGGCCAGAG
>JAICMC010000091.1 GCA_025929465.1 Nostocoides sp. | reverse complement strand
GGGAGCGCTCGGCGGACTCGGCCTGCTCGTCCTCGCGTGCACCCTGGCTGCGGCGGTCACCCGGGTCGTGAGCGCGGGTGTCGGGCAGGGCTGGCCGCACACCCGCGCGCCCGCGCGCACCCTGCCCGTTCCCCGGCCCGAGTTCCTCGTCAGCGCCTTGGTCGCGGTGGCCATCGCGGCCATGTTCTACGAGGTGCTCCACTTCCGGCAGGTGTGGTTCCTGTTCGGGCTGATCGCGGCGTGCGACCCGCGTCGCCAGCTCCTGGCCGCCCGGTCCGGTCGCTGGGCGGGGAAGGGGGCAGCATGAGCCTCCCAGGGGTGGCCCAGGTCCCGACCGGACGACGGCGCCGGCAGCTGCCGGCCCGGCCGGTGCTGGAGAACGTCGCCGCACGGGTCGTCGCGCTGGCCGCCCTCAGCGTCGTGACCGTCATCGTCGCCCGCAGCAGCGGCCCGGCTGCGGTCGGCAACCTGGCTCTCCTGCGCGTCCTGCCCGGACTGCTCGGCGTCGTGACGGCGTGCGGCCTTCCCGGTGCCGTCGCCTACTTCGTCGCCGGCCCGGACCGGGACCACCCGCGGCTCTGGCCCACGATCGTGGCGGTCATGCTCGCCGGCGCCGTCCTCGGCGCCGGGCTCTGGCTCCTGCTCACCCCGCTCATCCGTGCGGTGTTGTTCCGCGACGTCGGCCTGACCCTCCTCGCGTTCGTGGCCACCACCGTCGCGACCCAGCTGCCGGTGGCGGTCGGCAAGGCCGCACTCCAGGGTCTGGAGGACCACCGAGGCTGCAACGTGACCATCGCCGCGGAGGAGGTGGCCTTCCTGCCGGCATACCTGGTCGCCGCCTTCGCCGGGCTGCACGGGACCGCACTGCTGGTGGTGGCCCTGCTCGCCGCCGACGTCGTCGTCGCCTGCGGCGCATGGCTGCGCGTCGCGCGACGCCTGCGCGGCAGCAGCCACTCCCTGGGCTGGGTCCCGGACCGGGCGCTCGGACGGCGGATGGTCGGCTACGGGACCCGTAGCCAGGTGGGGGGAGTCATGACCCTGCTCAACCTGCGGCTGGACTTCATCGTCCTCGGGGCGCTGGCCGGACCCGTGGCCGTCGGCGTCTACGGCGTCGCGTCCAAGTATGCCGAGCTGCTGCGGCTTCCGGCCCTGGCCGTCACCTGGGTGGCGTACCCCCGGGCTGCCCGGCAGGGCGCGAGCGCCCTGCTCGCCCGGGTGCGCCAGCAGCTCCGCCTGCTGCTCGTGCTCGGCGTCCTCGGGGCCGCCGTGCTGGCGGCCCTCAGCGGGCTGATCCTGCCCGCCGTCTATGGCGCGGAGTTCGACGCCGCGGTCGCGCCGGCTGTCCTCATTCTCGCTGGTCTGGTGCTCGAGCCTGCCGGCGCCCTGGGGTCGGCGTTCCTCCTCGGCACCGGCCGGCCGGGCCTGAACTCCGCGGTCGTGGGCGCCGGCCTCGTCGTCACCGCCGGTCTGGACCTGGCCCTCATCCCTGCGCTGGGCGTGATGGGCGCCGCGGCCGCCTCGACGGCCGCATACCTCACCACGGACCTGTTCCTCGTCGTCCTGCTCTGGCGGGCCGGTACGCCATGAGGTCGTCCACCGCACGAGTGCTGGCGGCCGCCGTCAGCTGCTGCACGCTGCTGACCGTGGCCGGGTGCGCAGGCGCAGCCGGCTCCGAGGGCGGGTCGCCGCGAACCACCGTCTCCTCGCCGGCAGCCGTTGCCCGGCCGCAGTACGTGGAACTCGCCCGGACGCTGGTGGCTCACGGGGTTGCCGTCTGGGTCGAGGTCGACCTGGTGAAGGCCTGGCGCGCCGGCCCGCAGGAGTTCGCTCGCGCACTGGACATCTCGTCGGCCATCGCCGTCCTCCCCGGCGTGCGCGGGATCAAGATCGCCGACGAGCTCGGCTACCACGACGGGATGGCCAACCCCGGCCAGGTCCGTGACTTCCTGCTCGCTGCCCGTCAGCAGATTCGGCGCCGGGCACCCCACGCCCAGATCCTCGTGGACATGGTCATCCCCCAGCTCGGCTGCCAGGCCGCGAACGCACCCACCGACGAGCGGTCGGACTGTCTGGACCACGCCGGCAACAGCAACCCGACGTGCACGATCGACGCTGTCGACAGCTACCTGGCCCTGGGAGCGATCGACGTCTTCAACGTGAGCGCGGGGCTGCTGGACCCCAACACCTATGCCGCCTGGGGTACCACCCGTGACAAGGCCATGGAGGGCGCCTGGACCCTCGTCGGACAGCATCGCTGGCCCCAGCTCACGACGCTCCAGGCCCGCAAGGCGCTGGCCGCACCCGGTGGGTACGCGGGCAACGCCGCACAGGCCCAGCAGGACGTCCACACCTACATCGACATCCCACTCGCGCACGGAGCCAAGGGCGCCGACGTGTGGACCTGGTCCCAGAAGTACCAGGGTCAGACGGTCTCCCTGTTCGGTCCGCGGCTGACCGAGAACCCGCTGACCCGGCTGCTCGAGCAACGCCGTGCCGCGGGGGTCGACCTGGCCACCCACATGACGCCCTCGTCGCTCATCGTGAGCGAGGCGGCGGACGTTGCGGCCATCTCGAAGGTCTTCGATACCGTCTACGTCGCGGCGGGTGCCGGATGAGGACCCTGGACACGGCCCCCCGGATCGGGACCTTCCGGCGTGTCCTCGACGTGGCGCTGGCCGGCAGTGCGCTGGTGCTGCTCAGCTGGCTGCTGGCGATCGTCGCCCTGGCCGTCCGGCTGAGCAGTCCCGGACCGGTCCTGTTCCGGCAGCGCCGGATCGGGCGCGGTCGCCAGCTGTTCACCATCTTGAAGTTCAGGACCATGACGGTGGGGCAGACAGGGCCGGCCGTCACCAGCCGGGCAGACCTGCGGGTGACCCGGGTCGGCGCCTTCCTGCGGCGGACCAGCCTGGACGAGCTGCCCCAGCTGGTCAACGTCGTCCGGGGCGACATGACGCTCGTCGGCCCCCGTCCGGAGACCCCCGAGCTGGCGGACCGCTACCCGCCCTCGGCGCGCTGGGTGCTCGAGCACACCCCCGGACTCACCGGCCCGACCCAGATCACCCTGCGGGACCACAGCGCCCTGCCGGCGGACGACACCGACCTGGAGACGTGGTACCTCGAGCGCCTCGTTCCCCGGCGGGTGGCCGCGGACCTCACCTACCTGCAGAACCCGAGCCCCACCGCAACCCTGCGGCTGATCGCCCTGACCCTGGCCTACCTGGTCTGAAGGGCGGGAGTGACCTGCCGCGAGACGAGCGGGTCGCACCGGGCGTTGGCGCAGGCTCCGGTGGCCAGGTCGAAGTCGAAGTTGTGACCCAGGCAGCGCAGCACCCCGTCCCGGACGACGGCGCCGTGGCTGAGGTCCTCGCCCGCGTGCGGACAGTAGCGGGACACCTCCCAGATGGTGTCGCCGTCCCTGACCTGCACCGTCTCCTCGGGATCGCGCGCGGTCTCGAAACGCTCGACGGCCTCCAGGGCTTGGGCGTTGGCGTGCTTGAGCAGCCCGACGAGGTAGTCGTTGTACCGGTCGGGGCACCGCCAGGCGCTGATCCGCAGGCTGAGGAAGAGGTCCTCCCAGGCCAGCTCCCGGCGCAGCACGGGGTCCAGCCACCGGGCGTGCATCCGCAGCCGGTACTGCGGCTGCTCGGGCAGCGGCTCGAGGTGGACCTGCACCCCCGCCGGACCGAGCTCGACGTCCCACGTGCCTCCGTCAGCCCCGTCCACCACGAACCGGACGGTCATGTCGATCCGTCCGTTGAAGTACTCCGAGAGCCGCCCCAGTGCGGTGAAGTGCTCGGCGAAACGCTCGGCCAGGCCGCTCCCGGCCGGCGGGTCGGGATAGCGGTCATAGACCTCCGCGACCTCGTCGGCACGGCGCGCGGCATACTGCGCCAGGTAGTCCGAGACGTCCGCGAAGCTGAAGCCGGCCCAGTGCGGGTCACGACGGACCTGTCCCGAACCGACGTCGAGGGCGTCTCCGGGCAGGAGCACGACGGCCTCCTGGTCCGGCAGCCTCTCGCGCAGGTACTCCAGGGCCTGCCCCTGGTCGGGGAAGATGCCCGGACTCGGGACGTGCTCGTTGAAGTGGGCCAGGGCCGGGTCCAGGAAGGCGGGCGGGCCGGCATACGGCATCGCGATCCGTGGGGGAGCGCTGCGCAGCAGCCGGCTGACCGACTTGAACTTGCCCATCCGCTTCTGGGCGCTGATCTCGGCGACCCGCTCCGGCGGGTACTCGTAGCAGATCGGGTGCCACGAGGCCCCCGACATCTGCAGGCCCATGAGGTCCAGGGGGTGGCCCACCTCCTCGGCGGCCCGGCGCAGCTGGGCGACGCTGAGCCGGGCGTCGTTGGTGTGCATGATGCCCCGGCCCGCCGCGCAGACGAGGATCGCCGCGTCATGGCACATGGGGGACAGCTCGGGAATGACGGTGACCCAGTCCCCACGGTCGTTGAGCGCCAGCCGCTCCCAGGGATCCAGCTCGATGACGACGTGGGGGAGGGCGGCGGCGGCGATCCGGCTGCGCAGCTCCGGCGCCGGGTAACGCGGGATGACCAGTCGGGTCGAGGGACGCAGCGAGGCGAGCAGCGGCAGGTCGAGGTGGTCGAGGTGCTCGTGGGAGATGGCCACCCAGTCGGCGTCGAGGATCTCCGGGCGCCGCAGGTGGGCGTTGTCGGGGAACTGGAACCACGATCCGAGGAAGGTCCCGCCGGGAGAGAGCCACGGGTCGCAGAGGAGGGACAGCCCCGGTGCGTCCACGCGGAGGCCGGCATGCCCGAGGGCGGTCACGGTGACATCGTTCATCAGCCCACGGTCCGGGCCAGCTCGCAGTCCCGCGAGCGACCCGTGCACGAGAGCGGCCTACGTCATCTGCGGTAGGCCGTCGGTGCCGCCGTCTGCCCGGGTCCGGCCATCCGCCGCTGATAAGGTCGCTGGCGACCAAGAGGTGGCGATCAGCGAGATGCCGACCGGCCAGGCCCACCAGGTAGGGAGCGACATGGAGTCCGAGGCGATGACGTCTGCGGGAGACCCCCAACCGGCCCTCACCGAGGCGACCACCCTCGAGCTGGGCGTCCTGGAGTCGAGCATCCCGCAGGCGTTGCCTGGCACCGAGACGGCCGGGGCGGGCCAGCTCGGCGTGACCGGTCGACCGCTTCCCGAGTTCCCCGTCCCGGCGCCGCTGTCGACCCACGGCCCTGCACGGATCATCGCCATGTGCAACCAGAAGGGCGGCGTGGGCAAGACCACGACGGCGATCAACCTCGGGGCGGCCCTCGCCGAGTACGGCCGCAAGGTGCTGCTCGTCGACTTCGACCCGCAGGGGGCCCTCTCGGTCGGCTTCGGCGTCCCGACCCACGAGCTCGACGTCACGATCTACAACCTGCTCGTGGAGCGCGGCCACGACGTCCGCGACGTCATCAAGCACACCCGCACCGAGGGCCTGGACATCATCCCGGCCAACATCGACCTGTCGGCGGCGGAGGTCCAGCTCGTCGGCGAGGTGGCCCGCGAGCAGATCCTGGCCCGGGTGCTCCGGCCGGTCCTGGACGACTACGACGTCGTCCTCATCGACTGCCAGCCGTCCCTCGGGCTGCTGACCGTCAACGCCCTCACGGCCGCGCACGGCGTGGTCATCCCGCTGGAGTGCGAGTTCTTCGCCATGCGCGGCGTGGCGCTGCTCGTGGAGACGATCGAGAAGATCACCGACCGGCTCAACCCGCGGCTGCAGGTCGACGGCATCCTGCCCACGATGTACGACGGCCGGACCCTGCACTCCCGCGAGGTCGTCGCCTCGGTCGTCGAGCACTTCGGCGAGCAGGTGTTCCACACCGTGATCAGCCGCACCGTGAAGTTCCCCGACGCCACCCTGGCGGCGGAGCCGATCACGACGTATGCCGCGACGCACAGCGGCGCGAACGCCTACCGGCAGCTGGCGCGCGAGCTCATCGCGCGCGGCGACGCGGCCTGAGCGCCATGACCGACGCAGCGCCCCTCGGAGCGTCCGGGGTCCTTGGCTCCGGGTACCCGGGCGACGTGGACCCGGCTGGGCCCGCGACGCCCGGCGGCGTGCTCACCAAGCGGGGCGCCGACACTGCGTTCACCGTCCACCTGGACGTCTTCGAGGGGCCCTTCGACCTGCTGCTCGGCCTGATCAGCAAGCACAAGCTCGACATCACCGAGGTTGCCCTTGCGGTGGTCACCGACGAGTTCATCGCGCACATCCGCGCGCAGCAGACGACCGAGACCGAGTGGGACCTCGGGCAGGCCTCGGAGTTCCTCCTCGTCGCAGCGACCCTGCTCGACCTCAAGGCGGCTCGCCTGCTGCCCCAGTCCGGGCCGCAGGACGAGGAGGACCTGGCGCTCATCGAGGCGCGCGACCTGCTGTTCGCCCGGCTCCTGCAGTACCGGGCCTTCAAGGACATCGCGGCGACGTTCGCCGACCGGATGTCGCGTGCCGGGCGTCGCACGGCACGTCAGGCCGGGCTCGACCCCGAGCTCGCCGGGTTGCTGCCCGAGCTGGTCATCGGGGTGACCCCGGAGCGGCTGGCCCGCATCGCAGCCCGGGCCATGGTGCCCAAGCCGGTTCCTACCGTGGGGCTGGACCACCTGCACGCTCCGGCCGTGAGCGTCCGGGAGCAGACCATCCACCTGGTCACCCGGCTACGGCGGGAGCGGACCCTGTCGTTCCGGTCGCTCGTGAGCGACGCCGAGAGCACCCTGGTCGTCGTGGCCCGCTTCCTGGCCGTCCTGGAGCTGTTCCGCGACGGGTCCGTCGCCCTCGACCAGGCGCAGGCGCTGGGGGAGCTGACCGTGCGCTGGACCGGTCCCGACGCGGGCGAGGTCCACGAGTCGGAGTTCGACCTGGACGACCCCGACCACACCACACCACCCGCCGCAGCAGGCGGAGAAGGCGGAGATGCCGATGAGTGACACCGACCGGGCGCAGCGGGCCGTCGGACCCGAGGGCCTGGGGCAGGACATCGCTGTGGCCTTCGACGTCGGCGACCTCCCCGGCGGGCTGCGCGGGGCGCTCGAGGCCGTCCTCATGGTCGTGGACCAGCCGATCCCGGCCCTCCTGCTGGCCGCCGCCCTCGAGCAGCCGGTCGAGGACGTCGAGGCCACCCTGCGGGCCATGGAGGCGGCGTATTCCGCGGACGCCCGCGGGTTCACCCTGCGGCTGGTCGGTGGGGGGTGGCGGATCTACAGCCGGTCGGACTACGCCCCCGTCGTGGAGAAGTTCCTCCTCGACGGCCAGCAGGCCAAGCTGTCCCAGGCCTCGCTGGAGACCCTGGCGGTCATCGCCTACCGCCAGCCCGTTCCCCGCTCGCGGGTCAGCGCGGTCCGTGGCGTCAACGTCGACGGCGTCGTCCGGACGCTGCTCACCCGCGGTCTGATCGAGGAGGTCGGCCAGGACGAGCACTCCACGGCAACCCTCTACGGGACGACCGAGTTCTTCCTCGAACGACTCGGCCTGAACACCCTGGACGACCTGCCCGCCCTCGCGCCGTACCTGCCCGAGGTCGACGCGCTCGACGAGCTGGCCGAGCAGGGGCGCTGGTGACCCCGCCCCGCCGCCGCGCGGGCGGTTCGGCAGGACCGCGCCGCCCCAACCAGGGCGTGGCCGGCCCGGAGCGCAAGGTGACCGACCGCGGGGGCGCCAAGGGCCGTTCCGGCGGCGGTGGCCGCCTCGCGCCTGCGCCACCGGCTCGACCCGACGTGGACGTCCACGACGCCGACGGCATCCGGTTGCAGAAGGTCCTGGCCGCTGCGGGCGTCGGGTCCCGACGGGTCTGCGAGAACCTGATCACCGAGGGTCGGGTGGAGGTCGACGGCCAGGTCGTCACCGAGCTGGGTGTCCGGATCGACCCCACCCGTCAGGTCGTCCACGTGGACGGCGAACGGGTCCAGCTCGACACCGGCCGGGTCTACCTCGCCTTCAACAAGCCGCTCAACGTGGTCACGTCGATGAACGACGACCTGGGCCGGATCGACATCGGCGACTACCTCCAGGGCCGCAAGGAGCGGCTGTTCCACGTCGGCCGGCTCGATGCCGACACCGAGGGGCTGCTCCTGCTCACCAACGACGGCGAGCTGGCCAACCGGCTGCAGCACCCGGCATACGGCGTGCTCAAGACCTACCTCGCCGAGATCCGGGGCCCGGTCCCGCGCGACCTCGGCAGGCGGCTGCGCGCCGGGATCGAGCTGGAGGACGGTCCCGTGGCGGTCGACTCCTTCCGGCTGGTCGACAGCCGTCCGGGGAAGGCGCTCGTCGAGGTGGTGCTCCACGAGGGCCGCAAGCACATCGTCCGGCGGCTGCTCGACGCCGTCGGGCACCCGGTGCTCAGCCTGGTCCGCACCCAGGTGGGGCCCGTCCTGCTGGCGGACACCAAGCCGGGCAAGTGGCGGGCGCTGTCCAAGGACGAGGTCGCCGCGCTCTACAAGGCGGCGGGGCTGTGACGACGCACGTCCACGTCATCGGGACCGGCCTGATCGGCGCCAGCCTCGGGATCGCCCTCACCCGGGCGGCGTATGCCGTGTCGCTGGCCGACCAGTCGCCGACCTCGGCCGCCCTGGCCCAGGACCTCGGGGCGGGGCTGGTGCGCGACCTTGCCGCCCCGGCCCCCGACGTCGTCGTCGTCGCGACCCCACCGGACGTGACCGCCGGCATCGTCGCGGCGGCGCTCGCGCAGTGGCCCACGGCCGTGGTGACCGACGTCGCCTCGGTCAAGGGCGCAGTCCTGACGGTGCTGCTCGACAACGGTTCGGACACCACGCGATACGTCGGCGCCCACCCGATGGCCGGCCGCGAACGCTCCGGGGTGGTCGCTGCCCGCGGCGACCTCTTCGAGGGCCGGGCCTGGGTCGTGGCGCCGGCGCCGGACTCCACCGCCGCTGCCGTGGCAGCAGTGGAGGCGATCGGCCGTGCGGTGGGCGCCACCGTGGTCCGGCTGGACGCCCGCACCCACGACGCGGCTGTCGCGGCCGTCTCGCACGTCCCCCAGGTGGCGGCCAGCCTCGTCGCCGCCCGGCTCGAGGGCCTGTCCGACCAGGCCGTCGGGCTCGCCGGGCAGGGTCTGCGCGACGTGACCCGGATCGCCGCCAGCGACCCCCACCTGTGGACCCAGATCCTGGCGGCCAACGCGCCGGCGGTCCGTGACGTGCTGACCCGGATCGTCGAGGACCTGAACGACGTCGTGCAGGCGCTCGACGCCCTCATCGCCGACCCCGGCGGACCGGCCGGGGGAGCGCGCGCGGTCCTGGCCCGGGCGATCGCCGCCGGCAACGCCGGCCAGGCTCGGATTCCCGGCAAGCACGGCGGCGCCCACACGGCATACGAGCCGGTCGTCGTCCTCGTCCCGGACCGCCCCGGTGAGCTCGCGCGCCTGCTGCACGACGTCGGAGACGCCGGCGTCAACCTGGAGGACCTGCACCTGGAGCACGGCCTGGGCCAGCCGTTCGGCCTGGCCGAGATCCTCGTGGTGCCCGGTGCGGTCGGGCAGCTGACGACGGCCCTGGAGGGGCGGGGCTGGCGCCTGCACGCCTGAGCGCCCGCTAGCCTTGCCCCTCGTGATCATCGCCATCGACGGACCCAGCGGGTCGGGCAAGTCCAGTGTCTCCAAGGCGGTCGCCCGCCGGCTGGGCATCGGCTTCCTGGACACCGGTGCGATGTACCGGGCGCTCACCTGGTGGTGCCTGGAGCAGGGGGTCGACCTCGAGGACCGTGACGCCGTGGCGGCGGCCGCCTCCGGTATGCCGCTCGCCCAGGGGAGCGATCCGGTCAACCCGACCGTCCTGATGGACGGTGTCGACATCAGTGCGGCGATCCGGACGACCGCCGTCACGACCGCCGTGACCGCCGTCGCGACCAACCCGCAGGTCCGGCCGGTCCTCCAGCGCCGCCAGCGCGAGGCGATGGCGGCCATCGCGCGCTCGACCGGGGGCGTGGTCGCCGAGGGGCGCGACATCACCACCGTCGTCGCGCCCGATGCCGACGTCAGGGTGCTGCTCACCGCCAGCGAGGAGGCCCGCCTCCGGCGCCGGTCCACCGAGCTGCACGGAGCCGCTGACGCCGGCTCGGTGGCGGCCACGCGGGACCAGATCGTCATGCGGGATGCCGCCGACGCGACCGTGGCGCAGTTCACCGTCGCGGCCGACGGGGTGACGACGGTCGACACCTCCGACCTCGACTTCGACGGGAGCGTGGCCGCCGTGCTCGCCGTGGTGCGCGCCACCGCTGGCTCCCACCCGTGAGCGACGTGCCGACCCACCTCCCGGCGTAGGGGAGAATGGGGGACCCCCACCATCTTTGAAGGATCCCTCTGTGAGTGACCACAACCCTGCCCCCGATGCGCTCGAGGGCGGCGGCCCGGCCGCGGCCGACGACGGGTCGGTCGAGCGCGCCCTGCGGGCGGGGCTGGACGCCTTCGAGCTCGACGACGCCGACCGGGCGCTGCTGGACCGTGACGGCGCGGCCCTGGACGACGACCAGCGGGCCGGGCCGCTCCCGGTCGTCGCCGTGGTCGGGCGCCCCAACGTCGGCAAGTCCACCCTCGTCAACCGGATCATCGGCCGCCGCGAGGCCGTCGTCGAGGACGTCCCCGGCGTGACCCGCGACCGGGTCGCGTACGCGGCGGAGTGGACGGGGCGCGACTTCACCCTCGTCGACACCGGCGGCTGGACGGTCGATGCCACTGGCATCCACCTGCGCGTGGCCGAGCAGGCCGAGATCGCAGTCGAGCTGGCCGACGTCGTCCTTTTCGTCGTCGATGCGGTGGTGGGCGCGACGGACGACGACGAGTCGGTCGTCCGACTGCTCCGCCGGTCTGGGAAGCCGGTCGTCCTGGTCGCCAACAAGGTCGACGACCAGCGGATCGAGGCGGACTCCACGACCCTGTGGAACCTCGGCCTCGGCCAGCCGTGGCCGGTGTCGGCACTCCACGGCCGCGGCAGCGGCGACGTCCTGGACGCCCTGCTCGCCGTCCTGCCCGAGTTCTCCGAGGTCGGCGACAGCTACCGGTCCGGCGGTCCTCGCCGGGTGGCCCTCATCGGGCGCCCCAACGTCGGCAAGTCCTCGATGCTCAACAAGCTCGTCGGGTCCGACCGCGTCGTCGGCGACGCGGGCGCCGGCACGACGCGCGACCCCGTCGACGAGTACATCGAGCTCGGTGGGCGCACTTGGCGCT
>JAICMC010000116.1 GCA_025929465.1 Nostocoides sp. | reverse complement strand
TGTACGGGGGCAGGTCGACTTCGTCACGGGCGGGCGGGGGGGGTTGCCCGCCACGCCCCAGGCGCTGTATGCCGCGGTGCAGGCTCTCCCCGCCGAGGTCACCTCGTGGTCGGCGACCGGCATCGGCCGCGCGCACCTGCCGATCCTGGCCGCGGCGCTCGCCGGGGGCGGCCACCTGCGGGTGGGGATGGAGGACAACCTGATGTTCGCCCGCGGTCGACAGGTCCAGCACAACGCAGAGCTCGTCGCCCGTGCCGCGGAGCTGGCCGCGACCATGCAGCGCCCCGCGATGTCCACCGACGCGGCCCGCGAGCTGCTCGGCATACGCGATCGCCGCCCACCCCGCTGACGCCGGCGAAAGCGCCGGGTACGGCGCAGGAACCCGGGTGACCGCCCGGGTTCTGGCGCCGTACCCGGCGTCGACGTACTCCGCAGCCTTGGCGAACAGGTCGACCTGGGCGCGCCCTGGTGCGCCTGTCACGTCGACGCGGACACCAGATGGGACTTGGCGTTATCTACGGCATAATGTTCGGTTATGCGCAGCATCATCGGCTTCCCCGACCCGGTCAACGAGAAGGCCGCCCGCAGCGTCGCCGGCGGGGTGGCCCTGCTGTCGGTCGTCGTCCTGGTCACGGGCTGGCGCTGGCTGGTCGTCCTGATGGCCCTGGGCTTCCTGGCCCGGGTGTTCACCGGCCCCCGCCTCAGCCCGCTGGGCCAGCTCGCCACCCGGTTCCTCGCTCCTCGTCTGGGCGAGCCGCGGCTCGTGCCCGGCCCGCCGAAGCGCTTCGCCCAGTCCGTCGGCCTGGTCGTCACCGGATCCGCCGCAGTGCTCGCTGTGGGGTTCGGCGAGCAGCGGGCAGCGCTCGCCCTGGTCGCGCTCATCCTCGGCTTCGCCCTGTTGGAGAGCGCGCTGGGCTTCTGCGCCGGCTGCTGGGTCTTCGGTCAGCTGATCCGCCTGGGTGTCATCCCGCCGGAGGCCTGCGAGGCCTGCGCCGACATCCGCCTGCGCCCCGAGGCGGCCTCCACCGCCTGACCCGGCGCACCGGCATACCTCCGGTCGTTGTCCCCTACGGTGTGAACAGGCTCACGCTGTCTCCAGTTTGCATTATGCTAACTAGAGCAAGCATACTGGTCGACATGAACCGGAACCCGCTCGCCGACCTGGCCGGTCTGGGCGACTACCTGCGCGAGCAGCGTGAGTCCAACAGGCTGTCGCTGCGGCAGCTGTCCGAGCTCGTCGGCGTCTCCAACCCCTACCTCAGCCAGATCGAGCGCGGCCTGAAGAGGCCCAGCGCCGAGATCCTCCAGCAGCTCGCCAAGGGGCTGCAGGTCTCCGCCGAGAGCCTCTACGTCCGCGCCGGCATCCTGGAGGACCGCCCGGCACGGGACACCGAGGTCGTCGACGTCCGAGCCGCCATCGCGGCCGACCCCGACCTCACCCAACGCCAGCGGGACGCCCTCGTCGACGTCTACGAGTCCTTCGTGGGCGCCGCCAAGCCGGCCCGGACCAAGCGCACCACCCCCCGCACGACCATCACCAAGGAGTAGCACTCATGTCTGTCGCCACCGACATCCGCAAGACCCTCACCGACTCCAAGCCGCTCATGGCCTACGTCGGCACCGTCGACCTGGCCGTGGAGAAGGCTCGCGAGGCCCGGGTCGAGGCCGAGGCCCGTCGCGCCCGGTTCCGGGCTCAGTACGCCCCCGCGAAGCTGCAGGCCAAGGCCGCCGAGCTCCCGGAGAAGGCCGTCAAGGTCGCCACCGACCTGCCGGCCCTCGCGCTCAACCGTGGGCTCGAGCTCGGCGAGCTGGCCCAGGCACGCTACGCCGACCTCGCGGTCCGCGGTGAGAACCTGCTCACCCGGATCACGAACCAGAAGGCCACCCAGGACCTGCTGGCCCAGGCCGAGACCACGATCGCGTCGACCAAGGGCGCCGTCACCGTGGCCCGCAAGGGTGCGGCGAACGCCCAGTCCTCGGCCAGGGCGCTGGCCACCACCGGTCGCAAGGAGGCAGCCCGCGCCACCGACGCCATCGTCGACTCCGTGAACGACGAGGTCGGGACCGCGACCACCGAGGTCAAGAAGTCCGCTGCCCGCACCCGCACCGCGGCGAAGCGGACGAGCACCACGACCCGCAACGCGACCAAGAAGACCGCAACCGCTGCCAAGGGCAGCCGTACCGGTGCTCGCAAGACCGCGGCCGGCGCCACCAAGGCGACCAAGGCTGCTGCCGCCAAGGTCGGCGACTGATCCCCGCCACGTCCGGCTGGAGCCCAGCGCGCGACCGGACGCGGCACCACCAAGCGGCGGTCTCCCCACGGGAGGCCGCCGCTTCGGCACACCCGTTCGCTACGGGTCGGCGGTGACGATAGGTTCGGGAACCGTGACGAACCCGCAGCCGGACCCGCCCTCGCCCCAGCCGCTCGACGCCAGCGGGTCGCCCTCGGTACTCTCCGACGCGCCGGTGCTCGCCCACCTCGTGCGCGACGGCTTCGTCGAGTCCGTGCACCGCGCGGCCGTCGTGGTGACAGCTGCCGACGGGAGTGTCGCCCGCACCTGGGGACGTGGCGACGAGCCGGTCTTCCCCCGCTCGGCCAACAAGCCGATCCAGGCGCTGGCCATGGTCCGCGCCGGGCTGCGGCTGGAGCCCCGGCTGCTCGCCCTGGCCTGCTCGAGCCATTCCGGCGAGCCCTTCCACCAGGCGGCGGCCGCCGAGATCCTCGCCGGCGCGGGCCTGGACCTGGACGCCCTGCAGAACACCCCGAGCCTGCCCATCGATGCCGACGAGCACGACCGCTGGGTCCGGGAGGGGCTGGCGCCCGAGGCCATCGCCCAGAACTGTTCGGGCAAGCACGCGGCCATGCTGGCGACCTGCGTCCGCAACGGCTGGGACACGACCACCTACCGCGACCCGGCCCACCCGCTCCAGGTGGCGATCGCCGAGGCCATCGCCGACCTCGCCGGTGAGCCGGTGGCCGCCACCGCCACGGACGGCTGCGGAGCGCCGGTCATGGCGATCAGCCTCGCGGGACTTGCGCGCGCCTTCGGGCGGCTCGCGGCCGCTGGCGACCGCACTGCCGAGATGGAGGTCGCCGACGCCATGCGGTCCCACCCCGACTACGTCGGCGGGACCGGTCGGGACGTCACCGAGCTCATGGCGGCCATCCCCGGGCTGGTGGCCAAGGACGGGGCCGAGAGCGTGTATGCCGTGGGACTGGCCGACGGTCGCGGCGTGGCCCTGAAGGTCGTCGACGGCACCGCCCGCGCCAAGCCGGTCATCCTGGCAGCGGTGCTGCGGACCCTCGGCGTCCGGTCGGCGGCCCTGGACCAGCTGGAGGACAGCCCTGTGCTCGGGCACGGAGAGCGGGTCGGCGCACTCGTCGCCGTCGGTATCTGAGCGATGAGAGCGGTCCTGCAGCGCTGCAGCAGAGCCCGGGTGCTCGTCGACGGGGACGTCGTGGGGGTCCTCCCGCAGCCGGGTCTGGTCGCGCTCATCGGCGTGACCCATGAGGATGGCGCCGCCCAGGCCGAGACGATGGCACGCAGGATCGCGGACCTGCGCATCCTGCGCGACGAACGGTCCGTGCTGGATATCGGGGCCCCGGTTCTGGTGGTGAGCCAGTTCACGCTGTACGCCGACACCCGCAAGGGGCGACGTCCCACCTGGAACGCCGCGGCGCCCGGCCCGGTGGCCGAGCCACTGGTCCAAGGCGTCGTGGACGCCTTGCGGAGCAGGGGTGTCCACGTCGAGACCGGTCGGTTCGGCGCAGACATGAGGGTCGAGCTGAGCAATGACGGACCGGTCACGATCATCGTGGAGGTCTGAGCCTCGACGCCGCTCCGGTTAGGATCTGGCGCATGGGAGCGATCGGTAGCGCGCAGGGATGGGTGCTGCTCATCCTCGGGGTGGCGGCACTGGCGATGGAGCTCTACGCCCTCGTCGACGCCCTGAGCCACCGCACCGACGCCTACCCGGCAGCTGGCAAGCGGACGAAGAACTTCTGGGTCATCCTGCTCGTCATCGCGGTGGCACTCGGGTTCGTGAGCGTCTTCAACGTGATCGGTGGCTTCGTCGGGCTGATCGCCGTGGTCGCTGGCGGCGTCTATCTCGCCGACGTCCGGCCCGCCCTGCGGCAGGTCAGCGGCAAGGGCGGGTCGCGTCAGGGGCCCTACGGACCCTGGTGACGAGCGCGTCCGGTCGTGCGCCGCATACGGCACAATCGTCGGTGAACCAGCGCCGAACCCTACGCCAAGGACCCCGATGACCTCCCACCACGACCCCACCGACGACGTCTTCGTCGTCGAGCGGCCGTGGGGCGACTTCCGCCAGTTCACCACGGCTGAGCCGGTCACGGTCAAGATGATCACCGTCCTACCGGGGCACCGGCTCTCCCTGCAGACCCATGCGAAGCGGTCTGAGTACTGGTTCGTCATCGACGGTCCGCTCACCGTGACGGTCGACGGGGACAAGCGGTCGGCCGCGGCCGGGGACTCGGTCTGGGTCCCGGTCGGCGCCACGCACCGGATGGCCAACGAGGGCACCGAGCCCGCGCGCCTCCTGGAGCTCGGCTTCGGCGAGTTCGACGAGGCCGACATCGTCCGGCTCGAGGACGACTACCAGCGCTGAGGGTCTCACCTGGGCGCGACGTCGGCCCAGCTGATCGTCAGCTCGCCGAGGCGCCACCTGCTCCGGCCCCCGAGCACCCCCAGCCCCTCCTCGCGCAGCGTCGAGGCCATCGTCACGAACCGCTGGCGCGCGCCGAAGCTCGCGTACGGCGCGGACCGGCGCCAGGCGTCGTCGAGTCGCTGGAGTACCTCATGGACCGGCTCGCCGGGGACGTTGCGGTGGATCAGTGCCTTGGGCAGCCGTTCGGCGATGCCGCTCGGTCGCTCCAGCCCACGCAGCCGCCAGGAGAGGGTGAGGGACTGCGGGCCCTCGACGTCGACGGTGACCCACGTCGCCAACCGGCCGATCTCGTCGCACGTCCCGTCGACGAGGATTCCCTGTCGCGCGAGGCGATCGACGACCGTCGACCACGCCGACGGGACCTCGTCCTCGGCATACTGGCGCAGCACGTTGAAGGCGCGGACCACGGTGGCCCGGGCGCCGTGCGGGAGGGGGACCTCGAACCCGCCGTGCGCGAACCGGAGGCCAGGGCGGGCGAGGGGCAGCGCGGCGCGGACCCGAGCGGGGTCGATCTCCAGGCCGACGACCTGCACGTCCGGACGGACCCGCCGGAGCCGGTCGTGGAGCTCGACGGCGGTGACCGGCGAGTCGCCGTAGCCCAGGTCGACGACGACGGGGGGTGCCGCCGAGCGGCGCAGCCGCCAGCCCTGGACATCGCCGAGCCACCGGTCGACACGTCGCAGACGGTTCGGGTTGGTCGTGCCGCGGGTGATCGAACCCACGGGGCGGGTGCCCGGCATGGCGGGACTCTAGCTCGCGACGCCGCTCGACATAGAGTGACCGCCGTGGCGTGGTGGCGGCACCGGAGCTCCGGGACGGTGAGCTGGAGCTTGGTCTCCCTCGTCGTCACGCTCCTCGTTGCCCTGGGCCTTTTCCTCGCAGTGCAGTGGCCGCACTGGGTCCGGGGAGATGTCGGGCTGGTCGTCACCGCCCCGGGGCTGCTGACCGTCGATGCGGTGGCCCGGGGCGAGGTCACCCTCGGCAACGGCTACACCGTGGCGATGCAGAGCGGCGGACTGCGGATCGCCCGGGGTGAGGGGGTGATGCTCGACTCGGTCACCGGGGGAGCGTTCCTGTCGGCGGTCACCGGCTCGGTCACCGGGCATCGAGAGCGGGTCACCGCCGCCGTGTCCAACATCCAGATCAGGTCCTTGGCGATCCGGGCCGGTCACGCCCTCTGGCGAGGCACGGCATACGCGGACGGCACGCCGCCGGACCGCGGGCGCCCGCTGCTCGTCGACGCGACCCTCACCGGGCACACGGTCAGCGTCGGCTTCACCGTCCAGGGCGTCGACGGGCTGGTCCTGCACGTCGACCCGCGGCCGGCCACCACCGGGCTTCCTCCGGCTCTGCCGGACCGCAACCTCAGGCTCCGGGGATGGTGGGTCACCGGCGACACGGTCCCGCTGTACGACAACGTGCTGCGCGTCGTGGTCGGGCTCGGGCCCCCCACGGTGCCTCGGGCCCTCGACCTTCGGCCCGACGGTCTGCTCGACCTGCACGTCTGGACCAACCGGGCCGTGCTCACCGTCACGACCAGGCCCGACTTCGTCGTGGCAGACTCCTGAGATGCCTCCAGCCACCCCTGAGACACTCCAGGCGACGGTGTGCGCCTTCCTCGAGCGTGCCGGGATCGAGTGGGAGCCCGGCGCACGCGACGGCGAGCTGGTGCTCACCCTGCCCGGCGACAAGAAGCTCAAGACCGTCGTCTCGCTCGTGGCCAGCGAGCGGGGCCTGTCGCTGTCGGCCTTCGTCATCCGGCGGCCGGACGAGAACCAAGCCGCCTTCTACCAGTTCCTGCTGCGCCGCAACCTGCGCCTGCCCACGGTCGCGTATGCCGTGGACAAGCTGGGCGACGTCTACCTCACCGGGCGGCTGCCTGCCGCCGGGGTCGACGACGCCGAGCTCGACGGGCTCCTCGGTGCCGTGCTCGAGGCGGCCGACGCACCGTTCAACGAGCTGCTCGCCCTCGGCTTCCTCACCTCGATGCACAAGGAGTGGGCCTGGCGGGTGTCGCGGGGGGAGTCGCTGCGCAACCTGGAGGCGTTCCGGTCGCTCCTCCAGCGCGACGGCGACCCCGGCCCGCAGTGAGTCAGTAGGGTGGGTCCATGGCATACACGCTGATCCTCCTGCGCCACGGGCACTCCGACTGGAACGCCAAGAACCTGTTCACCGGGTGGGTCGACGTCGACCTCAACGACCAGGGACGCGAGGAGGCGCTGCGAGGTGGCCAGCTGCTCAAGGCCAAGGGCATGCTGCCCACGGTCGTGCACACCTCCGTGCTGCGGCGCGCCATCACGACCGCCAACATGGTCCTGGACACCGTCGACCGGCACTGGATCCCGGTCCGCCGGCACTGGCGGCTCAACGAGCGTCACTACGGAGCGCTCCAGGGCCTGGACAAGGTGGCCACCCGGGAGAAGTACGGCGACGAGCAGTTCATGCTGTGGCGCCGGTCGTTCGACGTTCCGCCCCCGCCCATCGAGGTCGGGTCCGAGTTCGACCAGACTGGTGACCTGCGGTATGCCGGGGTCGACGTGCCCCGCTCGGAGTGCCTCAAGGACGTCATCGTCCGGATGATGCCGTACTGGGAGGGCCCCATCCAGGATGACCTGCGAGCCGGCGAGACCGTGCTGGTCACGGCGCACGGCAACAGCCTGCGGGCGCTCGTCAAGCACCTCGACGGGATCAGCGACGAGGACATCACCGGTCTCAACATCCCGACCGGGCAGCCGTTCGTCTACACCCTCGGTGCGGACTTCATGCCGACCGAGCCCGCGGCGTACCTCGACCCCGAGGCCGCGGCGGAGGCGGCTGCTGCAGTCGCCAACCAGGGTCGCTAGCCGTACAGGTCCCAGGCGTCGCCCATGATGTCGGGGAAGAGCGGCCACTGACCGGTTGCGCGACCCGTGGCGTCCAGGGTCGTCGTCGTCGCGGCCTCGTCGTACTGGGCGAGCCTGAACGTGGCGATGCCCCCGCTCAGCGGGAGGGTCGCCTTCTGGCCGGGACCCAGGTGCACGCCGGACAGCCGGACGGAGGTGGCTCGGGGCGCCAGGATGCCGACTTCCGGGCTGTTGCCCGAGCCGGTCAGGACCACCGGACGCCGGTCCAGCCGCTCCGCGGGGTAGGGGACCGACTCCTCTGCCAGGTAGACCGACGGTACCGGGGACACCACGACCCGTGGATGCCACGCGGCCACGGTGCGCAGCCGCGCACCGCCCGGCAGGGCCGCGATGAGGACGGCCACCTCGGAGTCCGGGGCCGGGTAGACCGGTTCGGCTGTCCCGTCGGGTCCGCTGGGGACGTCGATCTCGAATGCCCCTGCCCTGACCGGGGTTCGGCTGCTGACCGCGACCGACACCTCGGCCGGTGCCAGGCCGGTCAGGACTGCGGCGGTGTCACGGACCCGAGCCGTCAACGCGGCCAGGATCTGGTCGGCAACCCACACCCCGCCACGTGCGGTCACCCCACCGGGATGGAACTGGCCCGTCTCGGCAAAGGTGGTGCTGTAGGGCGGGAAGTGGTGTCCGGCATAGCGGACGGCCATCCCGAACGAGCCGGCGGCCGGCGAGCCCACCTGACCCATCCCCTGCTCGAGCTGCAGCGCCTTCCAACCGGTCCGGACCCTCGTGCCGTCCGGGGCGAAACGGACCGTGGTCGACACCTCGACGGACCTCACCTCGGGTCGCCCGAGGAGCACCAGCCGGCCCGGCCCGTACCGTGAGGTGACGACGGCAAAGGGGTCGGTGCCCGTGACGCCGAACGTCGCGCTCGGACTGTCCGAGGTCCCGCGGTCGGCGGCGACGCCGATCGACAGCAGCGTGGCGAGCGGGTCCGGGAGACCGGAGCTGTCGGTCCCGTTGTCGTCGTGTGCGGCGCTGACGACGAGCGTGATGCCGTTCAGGCGCTCGGCGTAGATCACTCGCCTCGCCGGGTCCAGGCGGGAGACCGCGCGCACTCGTGGGTCCGCGAGCATCGAGCCACGCGCCGGCCATCGCCAGATGGCGTCCCACGACAGGGCCACCGGCATTCGATCGCCGCCGTCGAGCGTCGAGGTCCCCGTGGACGAGGCACCGCTCGTTCCGGCGCTGCGCAACCGGCCGTCGTCACGCCCACCCAGGACCGCCGGACCCGCGAGCGCCCCGATCGCTGCCAGGCCGAGGCCGCCGACGCCAGCGGTGAGCAGCCGTCGCCTGCGGACCCTGCGGTCGCGCAGCCCGGCCACCTCCTGGGTGAGGTCCGTCGGCAGCGCAGCGCGGGCACACTGTGCGATCAGGACCTGACGCAGGTGCGACGCGATGCCGACGCTGGGCCGGTCGCGTCCGGCATCGTCGGCGGCCCGCGCCCGCTCCCGGCCGATGTGGTCCAGACCGGACCGGGTCGCCGCGTCCACGTCCGGCAGGTCGCTGTCCAGGATGGCGGCGACAGCCGGTCCGTCGAGGTGGTCCAGCTCGGACAGGACGAGGGCCAGACGGGTCGTGGGCGGGAGCGCGGCATACGCCCGGAGGACGGCAGGGTCCAGCTCGTCGTCGTCCAGCTCGTCGTCGTCCAGCCCGTATGCCGGGGGCTCGTCGTCCGGGTCCGGAGTGCCGGCCGGCGCGAACACCGGGCTGGTGTCGCCGGGCGCTCCACGGCGGCGCCGCGGAAGGAGCCAGCGGGCGACGGCGGCCCGCGCCACCGCCAGCGGGGTGCCACGCACCATGACCTCCGGCCACACCACGCGCAGGGCCCCCCGCG
>JAICMC010000082.1 GCA_025929465.1 Nostocoides sp. | reverse complement strand
TCAGAGGTCGACCTTGATGCCGCGGTCGTGCACGTCGAGCGGTCGGTGACCCAGGTTCGCCAGGAGCGCGTCCAGGTCACCCCGAAGAGTCACCCGAAGAACCACGAGCGGCGGGACGTGTCGATCGATCAACACACCGTCGCGGCGATGAAAGTGTGGCGGAAGGTGCCGCTGGCCGAGCGGCTCGCCTGGGGGGTCCTGCACACGTCGACACCGAGGGTCTGGTGTTCACGCGGGGCGACGGACGGCCGGTCCTGCCGGACTTCGCCACCACGGCGTTCGGGTCGCTGCCGTCCAAGACCGACGGCGTGCCGCGCCTGGTGCTGCACGAGCGTCGGCATGCGCACGCGGCGATCCCAGGTGACGACGGACGTGCGGTCGACGTGTTCGCCAAAGCTGTATGGGATGAATCTGTTGTCTAGCCACCTTGCCTTGATACAGTCTACCCAAATAGACTAAGATCATGGCCACGGAGCAACCGACTCGCAAGGTCGTCAAGGAGTTCTGCGACGCCGGCTGGCTGCCGGGCCGCGGCGACGGCTCACACACGAAGTGGCGGTGTCCCGCATCGATCCACTCGTTCACATTGCCCGACGGGCACAAGAAGATTTCCCCGGGTGTTTACCGCAACGCCCAGAAGGCACTCGAGGCGTGTAGGTGCGCCAGTAAGGACACCTGATGAAGAACTACGACATCGTCGTCCACCGCGAGGGGCGGTGGTGGATGATCGCGATTCCCTCAATCGAGGGTCTGACTCAGGCGCGGCGACTCTTCGACGTCGAGCGCATGGCGGTCTCGTACATCAGCGTCGACCAGGACGTTCGGCCCGCGGAGGTCGAGATCACCTGGGCGAAGTTGCTCGTCGACGGGGCGGACGTGGAGCGGCGGCGAGAGGCCCTCGAGGAGTTGCGTCGCAAGGCTTCTGAGCTGGACGCACAGATTCGGGAGGAACAGGTTTCGCTTGCCCGTGAGCTCAAGGACGACGGCGTTCCGTTGCGAGATGTGGGCCAAGTGCTCGGAGTGTCCCATCAGCGCGTTTCGCAGCTCCTGGACGCGTGATTCCGTGCCTCTGAGGGTGGTTGTTAGCAGATCGTTAGCGCGCGGCACCCTCTCGCGTGACCGAATCACAGAGGTGCGCAGGACGCTGACCTGCACTGATGCACGGGTGGGGCGTCTGGGGCTTGAACCCAGGACCGACGGATTATGAGTCCGCTGCTCTGACCGACTGAGCTAACGCCCCGCGCAACGAGCTGGCGAGGTGCCGAGCCGCCGTTGCGGCGGCGAGCCTATCGCGGCCTGAAGAGCAGGTGCCCGCGATGCGTGAGGTGTCCGTGTGGCATCTGGTGTTGTTGCAGCCTCTCGTGCACAATGGTGCCGGTGCGCCGTGGGCGCGCGGCGCGGCACAACTGAAGAGCACGGCATACAGCACGACATGAGTTCGTGGCAGACCACTCGGTGGACGGCGTTGGGGAAGACGTCCCTCGTACCGAAGGAGGCCAGGATGTCTGTCGCGATGCCGCGCATCCAGACCCGTGGGGTGGTGTTCGTGCACTCGACCCCCAAGGCGTTGTCCCCGCACGTCCAGTGGACCCTGGAGAACGTCCTGGACTCCCGGGTCTCGATCGACTGGACACCGCAACCGGCCGCGCCCGGCCTCGTCCGGGGCGAGCTGGCCTGGTCGGGGTCGCAGGGCACCGGTGCGCGGCTCGCGTCATCGCTGCGTGGCTTCACCGGACTGCGCTACGAGGTGACCGAGGAGCCGAGCCCGGGCGTCGACGGGTCCCGCTGGGCGCACACGCCCGACCTCGGCATCCACCACACCTGGGTCTCGGCCGCTGGCGACGGCGTCATCAACGAGGACCGGCTCCGTGAGGTCGTCAGGCTCGCGCAGGGGTCACCGGAGGCGATGGCCGAGATGATCGAGGAGCTGCTCGGCAGCGACTGGGACGACGAGCTGGAGGTGTTCCGGTATGCCGGTGAGGGCGCCCCGGTCCGCTGGCTGCACAAGGTCGGCTGACCCCGACCCCGTGACCTGACCTGGGCACGCAGCGGTCAGGGCAGGGCGCGGGAGGCGGGTCAGACGCTCTTGACGGTGAAGGCGACGTTGTGTCCGCCGAAGCCGAAGGAGTTGTTGAGCGCCGCGATGTCACCACTGGGCAGGGCGCGGTGCTCGCCGCGGATCACGTCGAGCTCGATGGCCGGGTCGAAGTCGGTGATGTTGATCGTCGCCGGGGCCAGCCGGTGGTGCACGGCGAGGATGGTGAAGACGCCCTCGAGGGCGCCTGCCGCGCCGAGCAGGTGACCGGTCATCGACTTGGTCGCGCTGACCGCCATCTGGTCGGCGTCGGCACCGAAGGCCCGACGGATGGCGTTGGACTCGGCGATGTCGCCGACCGGGGTCGAGGTGGCGTGCGCGTTGATGTGGACGATGTCCTGCGGCGCCAGCCCGGCCGACTCCAGGGCCTCGACCATCGCCCGGCTGGCTCCGGCACCCTCGGGCTCCGGAGCGGTGATGTGGTGGGCGTCGGAGGACATCCCGATGCCGGCGAACTCGGCGTAGATCCGGGCCCCGCGAGCCCGGGCGTGCTCCTCGGCCTCCAGGACGATGACGCCGGCGCCCTCGCCCATGACGAACCCGTCGCGCGTCGTGTCGTAGGGGCGGGACGCGGTCTCGGGGGAGTCGTTGCGGGTGGAGAGCGCCTGCATCTGGGCGAAGCCGGCGAAGCAGATCGGGTGGATGGCGCCCTCGGTGCCACCGGCCACGACCAGGTCGGCACGTCCGGTCCGGATCATCTCGTAGCCGGTGCCCATCGACTCGGCACCGGACGCGCACGCCGAGACGGTGCAGTGCGCACCGGCCCGCGCGCCCAGGGCCAGCGAGACGTTGCCGCTGGCGCTGTTGGGCATGAGCATGGGGACCGCGAGGGGGTAGACCCGGCGAACCCCCCGCTCCCGCAACGTGTCCCACTGGTCGAGCAGGGTCCACACGCCCCCGATGCCGGTGCCGACGGCGACGCCGAGACGCGCGGGGTCGACCTCGGGCGCGCCCGCGTCGGCCCACGCCTCACGGGCCGCGATCACAGCATACTGGGCGTTGGGGTCCATCCGCCGGATCTCGACCTTGCTGAGCACCTCGCTGGCCGGCTGCGCGAGGCGTGCGGCGAAGGTGACAGGCAGGTCGTAGGTCGAGACCCACTCCTCGGTGAGGGTACGGGCCCCGGGCTTCCCGGCGAGGAGTGCCTCCCAGGTCGCCGGGACGGTGCCGCCGAGCGGGGTCGTGGCCCCGAGTCCGGTGACGACGACGCGTCGGTCTGTGGTCATGCGCTGTTGCTCCTCGTATGCCGGTGGGCTGGGGTGGTGCAGGCCGACCACCGGACCGCGCGCCGCCGGGCTCGGGCGGGCGCGGTCCGGTGCGACCGGAGGGTCAGGACTGGTTGGCCCCGATGAACTTCACGGCGTCGCCGACGGTGACGAGGTTCTTGACCTCTTCGTCGGGGATCTTGACGCCGAACTTGTCCTCGGCGTTGACGACGATCGTCATCATCGACAGGGAGTCGATGTCCAGGTCCTCGGTGAAGGACTTGTCCATCTGGACCGAGTCGGTGTCCAGACCGGTCTCCTCGTTGACGATGTCGGCCAGGCCGGCCAGGATCTCCTGCTCACTCTGAGCCATGGGTTGTGCTCCTTCTCTCGGTGGTGACGGAGCTGCGTGGTTGCAGCCGGTGGTGCGGTTGGACTGGGTTCAGGGGAGGACGATGACCTGAGCGGCATACACCAGGCCGGCGCCGAAGCCGATCTGCAGGGCCAGGCCGCCGTGCGGCGCCTGTCCCTCGCGCAGCATCCGCTCGGTGGCGAGGGGGATCGACGCGGCGGAGGTGTTGGCCGTCTCGGCGATGTCGCGGGCGACCGGGATGCCCTCAGGGAGCTTCAGGGTCTTGATCATCGAGTCGATGATCCGCATGTTGGCCTGGTGCGGGATGAAGGCGTCCAGGTCGTTGATCGTGATGCCGGCTGCGTCGATGGCCTGCTGGGCAACCGGAGCCATCGACCACACGGCCCACCGGAAGACGGCCTGGCCCTGCATGACGATCGCCGGCTTCTGCCTCCCCGCGGCCACGACCTCGTTCCACGGCTCGCGCTGCACGATCGCGTCCCAGCGGGCGCCCTCCGAGCCCCACACCGTGGGGCCGATGCCGGCGACCTCGGACGGGCCGACGATGGCCGCTCCGGCGCCGTCGCCGAAGATGAAGGCGGTGCCGCGGTCGCACGGGTCGGTGAAGTCCGAGAGCCGCTCGACACCCACCACGAGGACGTAGTCGCTCGTCCCGCTCTTGACCATGTCACTGGCCAGGGCGATGCCGTGGCAGTAGCCGGCGCACGCCGCGGAGATGTCGAAGGCAGCTGCCTTGGTGGCCCCGAGCTCGTTGGCCAGGATCGGCGCCGCCGCAGGCGTGTTGTACATGAAGGTGACGGTGGAGACGATGACGCAGCCGAGCTGGTCGGCAGTGATCCCGGCCATCGCCAACGCGCCCTTGGCGGCGGATGAGGACATCGCGATGATCGTCTCGTCCTCGCTGGCGAAGCGGCGGCTCTTGATGCCGGAGCGCTCCTGGATCCACTGGTCGGAGGAGTCGATCGGGCCGATGATCTCGCTGTTGGGGACGACGCGTCGGGGTCGGTAGCCACCGACCCCGACGATGCGTGAGTGCCTCGGCGCTGGGCCTGGGTTGAGGGAGGGGCGGGCGGTCGGCATACGGGTCAGCCTTCCTCGGCAGCAGGAGGGCTGCCGTGCTCGCGCACCATGCGGCGCGCGGCATCGAGGTCGTCAGGGGACTTCAGGGCGAGGATCTCGATGCCGGGGATGGCCCGTTTCGCGAGTCCGGCGAGCGTCCCGGCGGGCGGGAGCTCGATGAGGCCGGTGACGCCCAGGGTGGCGAACGTCTCCGAGCAGAGGTCCCAACGTACCGGGTTGGTCACCTGGTCGACGAGCCGCCGGAGCACCTCGGCGCCGGTGTCGACGACCCGGCCGTCGGCGTTGGACACGAGGGTCACGCCGGGGTCGCTGGGAGTGATCGTGGCGGCCACGGCGGCGAGACGCTCGACGGCAGGGGCCATGTGCGCGGTGTGGAAGGCGCCGGCGACCTTGAGCGGGATGACTCGCGCCCTGGTCGGGGGGTCGGCGGCGAGGGCCGCGAGCTGGTCCAGGGTTCCGGCGGCGACGACCTGCCCCTTGGCGTTGACGTTGGCGGGGGTGAGCCCGTGTCGCTCGATCGTCGCGACCACGTCGTCGGGGTCGCCACCGACGACGGCGCTCATGCCGGTCGGGTGCGCGGCGCTGGCGGCGGCCATGCCCTGGCTGCGCTCGCGGACGAAGGCCAGGGCGTCGTCGTCGGAGAGAACACCGGCGGCACCGGCCGCGGTGATCTCGCCGACCGAGTGACCGGCGAGCGCGCCCACGAGGCCGAGGTCGACGGGCCCGTCGAAGAGCGTCGGGAACGCGAGCAGGCCGGCCGCGACGATGAGCGGCTGGGCCACCGCGGTGTCCTTGATCGTGTCCTGGCCCGAGGTCGTGCCGTGGGCGACGAGGTCGATGCCGACCACCTGGGAGAGCGCTTCGGCGCGCTCGCGCAGACCGGGCTGCTCCAGCCAGGGGCCGAGGAAGCCGGGGGTCTGCGAACCCTGTCCGGGACCGGTGATGACGAGCATGTGTCCAGCCTCCCGGTCCCGGCGTGACCGTGCCGTGACCGAACGGCACGAACTATGGGGCCGCACTTTGGAGGATTCCTCCATATGAGCCGATGTGTCTTCGCGGGCCTCAATCGCGCGGGGGACGGGTGGTCCCCGCACCGCGTGGCGGGGTGAGTCGTCCCGAGACGAGGGCGAGGTGCACGGTGAAGGCGTCGTGCGCGTCGGTGAGGCTGTAGCCGGTGGCCTTCTCGATCCCGCCCAGCCGGTAGCGCACCGTGTTGGCGTGCACGTACAGCCGGCGTGCGGTGGCCTCCAGGTTGCCTCCCGTGTCGAGGTAGGCGGCGGCGGTCTCCAGCAGGTGGCCACTGCCGGACGCCAGGGGCTGCCAGATCCGGTCGAGCAGCCGGGCCCGGGCCGGCAGGTCCCCGATGATGGTCCGTTCGGCCAACAGGTCGTCGGCACCGACCGGTCGCGGCGCGCCCGGCCAGGCGGGTGCGGCGGTGTAGCCGGAGATGGCCGCCCGGGCCGAGCGTCCCGCGGCGAACAGGTGTGGCACGGTGGGCCCGACGACGATCGGCCCCTCGGCGAAGTGCGCTTCGAGGATGGCAGCGGCGTGCAGCGCGTCGTCGGTGTCCCCGACGATGCAGACGAACCGTCGGCCCTGCACAGCGGCCAGGGCCTCCACCCCCACCTTGCGTGCGGCCCGGTGCAGCTCGTCGATCCGCGCAGCGGCGGTCCCGGAGCGTGAGCCGCCGACGATGACGGCGACCCGGCCGGTCGAGCCCCAGCCGAGCGCCGCCGCACGGCTCTGCATCGACTCGTCCGCCTCCCCGCGCAGGACCGCGTCGACGACGAGGCCCTCGAGCCGGGCGTCCCACGCCCCGCGCGACTCCGCAGCCTGCGCGTAGACCTGTGCCGCGGCGAACCCGATCTCGCGGCTGTACCGCAGCACGGCCTCGCGCAGGGACTGCTCCTCCCCGGGAGCGGCCAGGCCGGTGACGTCGGTCTCGACGACGTCGACGACCGTCCTGACCAGGTCGAGGGTCTGGCCCAGGCTCACCGCGCCGGTCAGCTCCCGGGGAGCGGTGGCGAAGATGGCCTCGGCAGGGATCCGGTCGTCACCGGTGCGCAGCCACTCGATGAACGAGCTGATGCCCGCCTGGGCCACCAGGCCCACCCACGACCGGTCGTCGGCGGACAGCTGGCGGTACCAGTCGTGGCTGGCCTCCATCCGCTGGGCGGCGGAGGTCGACAGCTCCCCGGCGCTGCGCTCGATCCGGGCGAGCGACGCCGCGGAGCTCCGGGGGTGGATGCGCGGCATACCAAAGAGCCTATTTGTATGCCGTCCACAACAGCGGCCCTGCGGGGCGTGGCGGTCCCGGAGTCAGCGCGCGTCGTGCACGACCCGGCCCTGGACGACGGTGAGGGCGACGGTCATCGCCCGCAGCCGCCGGCCGGCGGCGGCCGTGTCGTCAGCAGGTCCGGCCAGCGGGTCGGCGTCAAGGGCCGCCAGGTCGGCTGGATGCCCTACGGCGACCGTCCCCCAGCCGTCGGTGCTGGCGGCGAGCGCCTCGGCCGCGGTGATCGCCTGCTCGGGCGTCCACGGGTCCCGCGCGTCGGCGGATCGGTGCACGGCGGCGGCCATCGCCAGCCACGGGTCGAGGGGGGAGACCGGCGCGTCCGAGCCGAGGTCGAGGCGCACCCCGGCATCGAGCATCGAGCGGAACATGAAGGTCCGGGCCTCCCGTCCGGGCCAGCAGGCCGCGGTGAGGTCGCGGTCGTCGAGCAGGTGGGTCGGTTGGACCGACGCCCGTATGCCGAGCGCTGCCATCCGCTGAACCTGGGCGTGCGTCGTCAGCTGGGCGTGCTCGATCGTGCCGTGGGCCCCGGTCGCGGCATAGGCGTCCAGGGCGATGTCCATCGCCGCGTCACCGATGGCGTGTACTGCGCAGTCCAGGCCGCTGCTCGTGGCGCGGTCCATCGCGCTGGTCAGGTCGGCGGGGGAGATGTTCTGCTTGCCGTGGGGCCAGTCGCCCTGCAGTGCAGGGGGATAGGGGTCGCAGCAGTGTGCCGTGCGGGTGCCGAGCGACCCGTCCGTGATGACCTTGAACGGCCCCATCGTCACCAGGCCCCCGGTGCCCTCCCACACACCGCCGGTCCGGCGACCCTCGGCGATGATGCGGTCGAGGTGGTCGGCGTAGACGCCCACCCGGACCCGGAGCGAGCCTGGTCCCGCCGCATACCGGACCGGCCAGGTGCCGGTTGCCGCGTCGAGCTCCAGGTCGGTGATGCCGACGACCCCCTTCGCCGCGGCGCGGGCCAAGGCGTCGACGACGCCGGCCTCGGCCTGCCCGGCGGCCCCGGGCAGGGCGGCGAGCCGCGGCCACAGGGGGAACCACTCGGCCTCGTCGAGCGGGGCGTCCCGCGGCTCGACGCCGACCAGGTCGAGGGCGGCGCTGTTCAGCCAGCCGTTGTGCAGGTCGCCGGACATCAGGACGACGGGGTGCCGCCCGGTCACGGCGTCCAGGCTGCGGACGCTGGGGGGCGGGTTCCACGCACCGGAGCGGTACCCCCACCCGGTGACGACGGTGTCCGCTGCCGCACCCGATGCCGCAAGGGCGAGGACGTGGTCGCGTACCCGGCTCACGACGTCCTGCGGGGAGGCGGTGCCGGACAGGTCCAGACGTCCCAGGGTGGCTGCCCACTGGGTCATGTGGACGTGGTGGTCCCACAGTCCCGGGACGACCAGGCGTCCCTCGAGGTCGATCTCGTCGACGCCTCGGGGGCGTTGCAGACCGGGCCCGAGCCACTGGACCCGCCCGTCCTGGAGCAGGAGGTCGACCGGCGCCGAAGGCGTCCTGGACCGACCGTCGACCGGGACGAGCCGGCCCCCGCGCAGGAGGAGAGCGCTCACCCCAGTGCGGCCGCGAAGGCGGTGAGCAGGGTGTCGATGTCGTCCGCGTCGGCCACGAGCGGCGGAGCCAGCCGGATCGTCGACCCGTGGGTGTCCTTGGCCAGCACGCCCCGCTCCTGGAGCCGTTCGGACAGCTGCCGCCCGGTCATCAGTGCCGGGTCGACGTCGATCCCGGCCCACAGCCCCCGTTGGCGAACGGCCCGGACACCGGTGCCCTCCATGGCCCGGAGCCCGTCGCCGAGCTGCTGGCCCAGGGTCGCTGCGCGTTGCTGAAACTCACCGGTCGCCAGCATCAGACAGACCTCGTGACCGACGGCCGCGGCCAGCGGGTTGCCGCCGAAGGTCGACCCATGGGTCCCCGGCGTGATGACGTCCATGACATCGGTGTCGGCCACGATTGCCGAGACCGGCAGGATTCCACCGCCGAGCGCCTTGCCGAGGATGATGATGTCGGGGGTGACCGCCTCGTGGTCCACCGCCAGGGTCCGCCCCGTGCGGGCCAGACCGGACTGGATCTCGTCGGCGACCATGAGCAGGCCGTGTCGGTCACACAGGTCCCGCACCTCCTGCAGGTACCCCTCCGGCGGGATGACCACGCCTGCCTCGCCCTGGATCGGCTCGACGAGGACGGCGATCGTGTCGTCGGTGAGGGTCGCCTCGATGGCTGCGGCGTCGCCGAACGGCACGATGTCGAAGCCGGGGGTGAACGGGCCGTAGCCGGTGCGGGCCACCGGGTCGGTGCTGAAGCCGACGATGGTCGTCGTCCGGCCGTGGAAGTTGCCGTCCATGACGATGATCCGACCCCGGTTGGCGGTGACGTCCTTGACCTCGTGGCCCCACTTGCGCGCCACCTTCAGGGCGGTCTCGACGGCCTCGGCACCGGAGTTCATCGGCAGAACCACCTGCTTGTCGACCAGCCGCCCCAGCGCCTCCGCGAACGGACCCAGCTGGTCGTTGTAGAAGGCACGGCTGGTGAGCGTGAGCCGGCCCAGCTGCTCCTGGGCCCTGGCGAGGAGTCGCGGATGCCCGTGACCGAAGTTGAGCGCGGAGTACCCAGCCAGGCAGTCCAGGTAGCGGCGGCCCTCGACGTCGGTCACCCACGCCCCGTCCCCATGGGCCAGGACGACCGGCAGCGGGTGGTAGTTGTGGGCGGCCCACCGCTCGGTGAGGGCCATGTGGGTCGCGGTCGAGGTCATGGCTCCACCCTGTCAGTGCCGGCCAGTCTCACCGGCGTCGGTATGGCCGAACGCACGCCGTGCGTCAGGAGTGCGCCGGCTGGTAGACACCGGCGGGTGTACGGGTCGAGATGGCCATCCGGTTCCAGCCGTTGATGGCCACGATCGCCATGAGGACGCCGGCCAGCTCTTCCGGCGTGAACTGCGCGGCGGCCCGGTCCCAGACGGCACTGGGGACGTGCGTCCCGGCGACGAGGGTGACCGCCTCGGTGAGCGCGAGCGCAGCCCGCTCCCGCTCGGTGTACAGCGGAGCCTCCTCCCAGGCCGAGAGCAGGTAGAGCCGCTGCTCGGTCTCCCCGGCGGCTCGGGCGTCCTTGGTGTGCATGTCGACGCAGTACGCGCAGCCGTTGATCTGCGAGGCGCGGGTCTTGATCAGCTCGTACAGCGTCGGGTCGACCGCGGCGCGGACGGCGTTCTCCAGGTGGAGGTACGCGTGCTGCAGCTTGGGCGCGACAGCGCCGAGGGACAGGCGCTCCTGCTCTACGGGGGCGGCTTCGTTGTCAATGGTGGTCATGCCTTCGACACTAGGCCAGCCGAGCGTCGGTGGGTCCACCGGCCCGGAGCCCTCAGTGTTTGCGCTCCGCCCGGTTCCAGGCGTAGAGGATCCCCGGCAGCATGAAGAAGATCCACGACCAGGCCCAGCCGCCGAGAAAGCCGCACACCATGAACAGGACGAAGGACAGCGGTCCGGAGACGGCCACCAGCCGATCGGCTGTCGAGGGGCCGGACGCTGCTGGAGCAGGGACGGCACTCGGCGGGGGTGCCGGTACTGGGCTGGCCGAGTGCGGTGGCGGCGGCGGCTGAGGCTGGGGCTGGTAGCGCTGCGGTGGGGCAGGCGAGGGAAGGATGCCCTCCTCGCCCTCGTAGGTGCCGGGGTCCGGCTGCTGGTCGGTCATCGACGCATTGTCCCTCAGTCGGTGCCGGACTCCATGGCAGCCGCGTCGAGCGCGTCGTCGATGTCGTCGATGTCGGCCGTTCGGGGGTTCGCCGAGATCTGCTCGGCCCCCCCGGGCTCGAGCTCCCCGACGAGGTCCAGATGCCCGCGACCGAGCTGGCCCTGGGCGGCATACAGCTCCAGCTTGGCTCGGCTGTCGGCGATGTCCAGGTTGCGCATGGTCAGCTGCCCGATCCGGTCGACCGGCCCGAAGGCAGCGTCGTGGGTGCGCTCCATCGACAGCTTCTCGGGGTGGTAGGAGAAGCTCGGGCCGCGGGTGTCGATGATCGACCAGTCGTCGCCGCGACGCAGCCGCAGGGTGACCTGGCCGGTGACCGCGGAGGCGACCCAGCGCTGCAGGCTCTCACGCACCATCAGCGCCTGCGGGTCCAGCCAACGCCCCTCGTAGAGCAGCCGGCCGAGCCGTCGGCCGTCGGCGTGGTAGCTGGCGATGGTGTCCTCGTTGTGGATCGCGTTGAGCAGGCGCTCGTAGGCCGCGAAGAGCAGGGCCATGCCGGGCGCCTCGTAGATGCCCCGGGACTTGGCCTCGATGATCCGGTTCTCGATCTGGTCGGACATGCCCAGGCCGTGTCGGCCGCCGATCGTGTTGACCTCGTGGACGAGGGCCACCGGGTCGGTGTAGTCGATGCCGTTGATCGCCACCGGACGTCCCTGGTGGAAGGTGATGGTGACGTCCTCGGTCGCGATGGGTTGGTCCTCGCGCCAGTGCGGGACCCCCATGATCGGCTCGACGACCTCCATGGACTCGGACAGGAACTCGAGCGTCTTCGCCTCGTGGGTGGCGCCCCAGATGTTGGCGTCGGTGGAGTAGGCCTTCTCGGTGCTGGCCCGGTAGGGCAGCCGGCGGGCCAGCAGCCACTGGCTCATCTCGTGCCGGCCGCCGAGCTCGCCGACGAAGTCGGCGTCGAGCCACGGCTTGTAGATCCGCAGCGAGGGGTTGGCGAGCAGGCCGTAGCGGTAGAAGCGCTCGATGTCGTTGCCCTTGAACGTGCTGCCGTCGCCCCAGATGGACACCTCGTCGTCCTGCATGGCCCGCACGAGCAGGGTGCCGGTGACCGCGCGCCCGAGCGGGGTGGTGTTGAAGTAGGTCTT
>JAICMC010000104.1 GCA_025929465.1 Nostocoides sp. | reverse complement strand
GGGCTCTGCCGGGTGATCGGCTCCCCGCAGACCGGGCAGTGCGGCCGGCCGGCCCGGGCGAAGAGCAGCCGGAGGTAGTCGTAGACCTCGGTGATCGTGCCGACGGTCGAGCGGGGGTTGCGGTTGGTGGACTTCTGGTCGATCGAGACAGCCGGCGACAGGCCCTCGATGAAGTCGACGTCCGGCTTGTCCATCTGGCCGAGGAACTGGCGTGCGTAGGCCGACAGCGACTCCACGTAGCGGCGTTGTCCCTCGGCGAAGATCGTGTCGAACGCCAGGGAGGACTTGCCCGACCCGGAGAGACCGGTGAAGACGACGAGGGAGTTGCGCGGCAGCTCGACCGAGATGTCCTTGAGGTTGTGCTCGCGGGCCCCTCGGACGACCAGGTGGTCGTGGGGCGGGCGGGCAACGGGCGGGGACAGAGAACTCACCCGCGCAATGCTAGGTGGGACCACCGACAGTCCTTCAACCGTGGCCTCCCCCCGATCCCCCGACCGACCCCTCAGATCAGCTCGAGGGTCGCCGCATCCTCCCGGCCGCCGTAGAAACGGTCCAGGACGGCCCGGAACAGGGCCTCGTCGGCCGGGCCGGCGCCGTGCGCGAACAGGGTCATCGAGGACCGGACCTTGAGGGCGTCGACCGGTCCCAGCACGGCGACCGGGTCGTCCGACGGCACCGTGAGGAGCGCCCGGCAGCACTGCCTCAGCCGCGGTCCGAGCACGGGGTGGGCCAGGTAGGCGCGCGCCTCGGCCAGTCCGGACACGGCATACGCGACGGACATCGAGCTCGACCCCAGCCCGGACACCTGCGGGAAGACGAACCAGATCCAGTGTCCCACCTTGCGTCCGCGGTCCAGCTCGGCGAGCGCGTCGGCGTAGCGGGACCGTTCGTCCTGGGCCTGCACGAACCGCTCGAGGTGGAAGGGGTCGCTCACCCCCACACCGTATGCCGGGAGCGGCCCGCGGAGCGTGTCGGTCACGGCCGTCGGCGGCACCACATAGATTCGGGGTATGCCGACGTCGACCCCCATCGCTGACTACGCCCTCGTCGGCGACTCCCGGACCGCCGCCCTGGTCAGCCGACACGGCTCGGTCGACTGGATGTGCCTGCCCCGGTTCGACTCGGGCGCGTGCTTCGCGGCGCTGCTCGGCGGTCCGGAACACGGGCGCTGGCTGCTCACCCCTGTGCAGGACGCGACGACGACACGGTCCTACCGCGGCCACTCCTTCGTGCTGGAGACGACCCACACGACGTCGACCGGCTCGGTGCGGGTGACCGACGTGATGCCGGCCGGCGACGGGCGCGCTGACCTCATCCGGGTGGTCGACGGCTTGGCGGGCCGGGTCGAGATGCGCTCGGAGTGGATCGTCCGGACCGGGTACGGCCGGATCAAGCCGTGGGTCTCGCGGTCCACCGAGCACGCGATCGACAACGGCGTGATCACCGCCATTGCCGGCCCGGACATGTTCGTGTTCCGCGGGACGCGGCTGCCGTCGGCGGAGGACGGTGCGCACCGCGACCGGTTCCCCGTGGAGAAGGGACAGTGCTACACGTTCTCGATGACCTGGACCCAGTCGCACCGCCGGATCCCCGCTCCGCCCGACGTGGCGACCCACATCGAGCACACCTACCGTGAATCATCCGACTGGGCCGCGAGGTGCACCTACGAGGGCCCCTACCGGGACGCGGTCGTCCGGTCGCTGCTGACCCTGCGGATGCTCACCCATGCCTCGCTCGGGGGCATCGTCGCCGCCCCCACGACCTCGCTGCCGGAGGAGCTCGGCGGTGAACGCAACTGGGACTACCGGTACTGCTGGCTGCGCGACTCGGCGCTCACCCTGGAGGCGATGCTCGGCTCGGGCTACACCGCGTCGACCGAGCTGTGGCGCAACTGGCTGGTGCGGGCCATCGCCGGCGACCCGGAGGACATGCAGATCATGTACGCCGTGGACGGCGGCCGCAACCTTGCCGAGCGGGAGCTGGACCACCTGCCGGGGTATGCCGGGTCGCGGCCGGTGCGGATCGGCAACGGTGCGGTGGAGCAGAAGCAGACCGACGTCATCGGCGAGGTGATGGTGGCCCTGGAGAAGGCTCGAGCCAAGGGTCTGCAGGAGTCCCAGCAGTCCTGGTCGGTGCAGCGCAACCTGATCGAGAACCTGGCCCTGCACTGGCAGCAGCCGGACAACGGGCTGTGGGAGATCCGTGGGCCGCTGCGCCACTTCACCCACTCCCGGGTCATGGTCTGGGCGGCCTTCGACCGGGCGATCCGCGGTGTCGAGGTGCACGGGTGCGAGGGGCCGGTGGAGCGGTGGCGGACGATCCGCGACGAGGTCCGCGAGGAGATCCTCCAGCGCGGCTTCGACACCGACCGGTTCACCTTCACCCAGCACTACGACACCACCGAGGTCGACGCGTCGCTGCTGCTCATCCCACTCGTCGGCTTCCTCCCGCCGGACGACCCGCGCGTCGTCGGGACGATCAGGGCGATCGAGGAGGACCTGCTGCAGGAGGGGCTCCTCCTGCGCTACCGGACCGGGTCCGGTGTCGACGGTCTGGCCGGTGGCGAGCACCCGTTCCTCGCGTGTTCCTGGTGGCTCGTCTCGGCGTATGCCTTGTCGGGGCAGCTGGACCGGGCCCGCGACCTGATGGACCGCCTGGTGGGCCTGCTCAACGACGTCGGGCTGGTCTCGGAGGAGTACGACACGGCACACGGGCTGATGGCCGGGAACTTCCCCCAGGCCTTCTCCCACCTCGCCCTGATCGACGCGGCACACGCGATCGCGCGGGCCGAGGCGCGCGGGTAGCGTCGGCGCCATGACCGTCCTGCTGCAGCTGTCCGACCAGACCGAGCGGCTGCTCCGTACCGCGCGCAACCTCACCGACGCGAGTGCTCCCTCGCTCTGCCGGGGCTGGACCCGCGGGCACGTTCTCACCCATCTCGCTCGCAACGCCGACGGCATCGCCAGAGCGGCGCGGGGCGCGGTCGAGGGCACCGGTACGTCCATGTACGACTCCCCGGAGTCCCGCGACGCGGACATCGACGCCGGTGCGCTGCGGCCGCTCGCCGACCAGGTGGACGACGTCGCCTCGACGGCAGGACCGGTCGCGGACGCCCTGGCGGCGCTCGTTGCCGCCGGCCCCGAGGCGCGCGTGCCGCGTACTCCCGACGGGCCGACCTTCCGGTCCGCCCGGCTCCCGGAGATGCGGCTGCGCGAGGTCGTCTACCACCACGTCGACCTCGATGCCGGCTTCACCTTCGCCGACCTGGACTCCGACCTGGTCTCCTTCCTCCTGGAGGACCAGGTCCGTCGGCTCCGGCACACGGCCGAGCCCCCGTCGATGCACCTGCGCACCGACGAGGGCGACGTCTTCGCTGTGGGGGGCGGTGCGGCGTACGTCACCGGCTCCCGCGCCGGGATGCTGATGTGGCTCGCCCGTCAGGACCCGACCGGTGTCCGAGCCGAGGACCTGCCCACCCTTGCGCCGGGAGTCTGAGCGTGACCTACGAACCCGATGTCCACCCCGGCGACCCCGCGACGGTCCGTGAGCTGCCACGGGTCACGATCCGCAAGCTGGCCGTGTCGGCGATGAGCAACAACGCCTACCTGCTGTCCTGCAAGGCCACCGGCGAGCAGCTGCTCATCGACGCCGCCGACGATGCCCGGTCCGTGCTCGCCCTCGTGCGCCAGGGTGGCGGCGGCCTGGCCGCTGTGGTCACCACCCACCAGCACTGGGACCATCACCGGGCCCTCGCCGAGGTGCTCGCCGCCACCGGGGCCCGCTCGTACGCCGGGGTCGACGACGCCGCAGGGATGCCCGTCGCCCCGGACGTGCTGCTGGCCCACGGCGACCGGGTGTCCTTCGGCGAGGTCACCCTCGACGTGGTGCACCTGCGCGGGCACACCCGAGGGTCGGTCGCCCTGGCCTACGCCGACCCCACGGGTCACGTGCATCTGTTCACCGGCGACAGCCTGTTCCCCGGCGGGGTGGGGAACACCAAGAGCCCCGGCCAGTCGTTCGAGGACCTGTATGCCGACGTCGTGGCTCGCGTCTTCGAGGTGTACGACGACGACACCTGGGTCTACCCGGGCCACGGCTCCGACACGACATTGGGCGCCGAGCGCCCCCATCTCGCCGAGTGGCGAGAGCGCGGCTGGTAGCCCGGTCGGCGCCCCGGCTGCGTGGGCAGGAATGGCCCGGCTAGGGTCGAAGGCATGCCACACACTGTCCTGATCATCGGAGCCGGCCTCGCCGGTGCCCGGACCGCCGAGACGCTGAGGGCCCAGGGGTTCGAGGGCCCCGTCGTCCTGGTGGGTCAGGAGACCCACCTGCCCTACGACCGTCCGCCGCTTTCCAAGGAGGTCCTCCAGGGCAAGAAGGAGCCCGACACCGCCGTCCTGCACGACGCGGCGTGGTACGCCGACCAGAACATCGACGTGCGCGTCGGGCACGCGGTGTCCGCGCTGGACCCGGCCGGAACGGCAACCCTCGACGACGGCAGCACGGTCGCCTTCGACACCGCCGTCCTGGCCACCGGGTCACGGCCACGGCTGCTCGACCTTGCGGGTTCGGACCTGCCCGGTGTCTTCTTCCTGCGCACCCTGGACGACTCGGTCCGGCTGCGCGACGCGTTGTCCCACGAGGGGGACGTGGTCCTCATCGGGGCCGGCTGGATCGGCCTGGAGGTCGCGGCGGCCGCTCGGCAGGCCGGCAACACGGTGACGGTGATCGAGCCTCAGCAGGCCCCCTTGCAGGGTGCGCTGGGGAAGGAGCTCGGCGAGGTGTTCCGGGCGCTGCACGAGGAGCACGGCGTGACCTTCCGGTTCGGTGACGGGGTCAGCGAGATCGTGGGCGACGCCGGCCGGGCGACCGGGGTGCGGACCAAGGACGGCACGGTGCTTCCCGCGGACGTCGTCGTCATCGGGGTCGGGGCGCAGCCCAACGTCGAGCTCGCGCAGGCGGCGGGACTGACCGTCGAGGGTGGCGGCGTCGTCGTCGACGAGACGATGCGTTCGAGCCACCCGTCGGTCTACGCCGTCGGCGACATCGCCCGGTGGGAGAGCCCCGTCCTTGGCTACGCCGTCCGGGTGGAGCACTGGGCTAACGCGCTCAACTCGGGGCCGATCGCGGCGCGGGCCATTGCCGGTGTCGCTGCGGGCAACGACCTGCTGCCCTACTTCTACACCGACCAGTACGACATGGGCATGGAGTACGTCGGTGATGTGCCCCGGGACTCCGGTGCCGAGATCGTCGTGCGCGGAGACCTCGCCTCCCGCGAGTTCATCGCCTTCTGGGTGTCCACCGACGACCGGGTACTGGCCGCCCTGGCGATGAACGTCTGGGACGTCATCGAGCCGATCAAGACGCTGATCCGCTCCCGCGCCGCGGTGGACCGCGAGCGGTTGGCCGACCTCTCGGTGCCCGTCCCCGACCTTCCATGACCCTCACGCGGCCCACGCCCCGGCAGCCGCCGACCAGTACGCCGTGGTCCGGCCTGTCGGGTTTGTCCTAGCGCCCGGGCTGGGGACGGAGCAGGCTGGGCGGACACCGTCCACCAACCACGGAGGTTCCGAGCATGACCCAACCCACACCACCTGCGGTGCTGGCCATGACCACCATCGACTGCGCCGACCCGGCCGCCGAGGCAGCCTTCTGGGCCGCCGCCCTCGGCTGGGAGGTCACCTACTCGGACGAGAACTACGGGATGGTGGTCAAGGACGGACAGCGCCTCGGCTTCGGCCGGGTCGAGGGCTGGAAGGCCCCCGGTTGGCCCAACACCTCGGGCACCAAGCAGTTCCACCTCGACCTCGCGGTCGACGACCTCGCCGCGGCCGAGGAAGCCCTGACCGCACTGGGCGCCACCAAGCCCGCGGAGCAGCCGTCGACCGACTGGACGGTCCTGCAGGACCCTGACGGGCACCCGTTCTGCCTCACCAAGGCGGCCAACTGGTAGCCCTCAGGTCGTCGGGCGCCCGGCCCAGGTGTCGCGCACGTGCCCCAAGTGGGCCGTCATGAGCCGCCGCATCTGCTCGCCGTCGCGCGCCAGCGCGGCGTCGACCATCTGGACGTGCTCGGCCCCGGACTGCGCCAGCGTCCCCTGCTGCGCCATCGCCTCCAGACCGTAGAGCCGGGACCGGCCGCGCAGGTCGCGGACCACGTCGACGGCATACGGGTTGCCGTGGCAGGCCAGGAAGCCCAGGTGGAACGCGATGTCGACCGTGACGAACCGGGTGAGGTCCTTGGCCTGCGCGGCAGCCACCGTCTCCTGGGCGAGCCCCCGCAGCCTGGTCACCCGGTCCGCGACGGCACCGGTGCAGGCCGTGGCCACGGACACCATGATCGGGACCTCGATGAGCCCGCGGAGCTCGGCGAGGGCGTCCAGGGCCGTGTCGTCGACCTCGGTGACCCGAAAGCCCTTGTTGCGCACGGGTTCCACGAGCCCCTCGCCGACGAGGTCGAGCAGTGCCTCGCGGACCGGCGTCGCCGACACCCCGAACTCGGCCGCCAGCCGGGGCGCCGAGTACAGGGCGCCGGGCCGGAGCTTCCCCGTGATGAGCAGACCTCGCAGCGTGTCGGCCACCTGCTCGCGCAGGCTGACCCGCTCGGTGAACGTCGGCAGGGACGAGAGGCCGTCGTCGTATGCGGTCGAGTCATCGCCCATGGGTGCCCGGTTCCGCCGTGCGCGCCGTCCAGTGCTCGTAGGCCGCAGCGGCGACGGCGAGGTCCTGCCAGGCCATCCCGCAGCTCTTCAGGACGAGCGGCCGGCGGCTCTGCGGGCTGACCTCGCCGTTCACCAGTGCCCGTATCGTCACCAGGTCGAGGGGGTCGAGCAGGCCCTCCTGCACCGCCATCAGCACGTCTCCGGCCTCCCTCGTCGCGACGTCGCGCGACTCCACGACGACCGTCGACCTCGCGAGCAGCCTGCCGTCCAGCTCGCGCGCGTCAGGCTCGTGCGAGCCGACCGCGATGACCACGGCGCCGGCCCTGACCAGGTCACCGTCGAAGAGCGGCTGCCGGGCGGTGGTGGCGCAGACGACGACATCGGCGTCGGCGACCGGGGCGCGGTCGTCGTCACGGCCCAGGACGACGACGTCGGCCACCGGCACCGCCGCCCGGAGCGCTGCGACGTGGGCGCTGCCCTGCGGTCCGCGGCCGAACACGACCACCCGCAGACCGGCGGCCCGCTCTGCCGCGAGCGTGCGCAGCCGTTCCTCGACCACTGCCATCGAGACGGCCGCGGTCCGCAGGTTCGTCAGCGCGACACCGTCCAGCAGCGCCCGCGGCACCAGGGTCGTCGCGTCGTGCAGAACATAGAGGCCGTTGATCCGGGGCAGCCCCGCCCGCGGGTTCTCCGGGGCGATCGTCACCAGCTTGACGCCGTACCAGGCTCCCCATTCCGCCGGCATGAGCAGGCTCTGCCCGTGGGTGGTGTCCACGACCGTCCGAGGTGTGACGGTGTCGGGGTCGAGGCCCTCTGCGAGCAGGCCGCGGATGGCCCGGGCTGCTGCCGGAGCGCCGAGGGCGTCCACGTCGGGAGCGGCCAGGAAGGGCAGTCCACTGCTCATCGCAGGACGAACCCCGGCAGCAACGGGTCCCTGTCGTCGAGGGTGAAGGTCGACGTGCCGGTGGGGTATGCCGTGCCGACGACCTCGGGCACGACGGCCGGGCGGGACCCGAGCATGGTCCGCTCCACGATGCGCGCCTGGAACCTCGACCCGACGACCGAGTCGTGCACGAGCAGGTCGCCGAGCCCCATCTCCCCGGAGTCGGCGAGGAGAGCGACCCGTGCGGACGTGCCCGATCCGCAGGGCGACCGGTCCACCTCGCCGTCAGCGAAGACCGTGATGTTGCGCTGGTGCAGGATACGGGAGCCGCCAGGCGTGCGGACCGCGGGCTCCGACTCCTGGGTGAAGATGGTCCCGTAGACACCGGACAGGCGTGGGTCGTCGGGGTGCTCGGCGGCCTGGGCTGCGTTGAGCGCGTCGCGGATCTGCCGCCCGGTGGTGATCAGGTCGCTGTAGTCCTCGGGTCGCACGAGGAGCCCGACCGCGGCGGCGGGGAGCACGGCATACATCGCCCCTCCGTAGCCGATGTCGACGGAAACGGCGCCCCGTGCGGTGCTGACCGCGACGTCGCGGGCGAGCGCGTAGCTCGCGACGTTGGTGAACCGGACGTCCTCCACGCGGCCGGCCACGGTGCGGACGGTCGCGGTGACCCGGCCGGACGGGACGTCGACGACGACGTCGACCTCACCGTCCTCGGAAGCCGGGACACGACCGGACTGGACAGCCCACGCGCCGAGGGCGATGGTGCCGTGACCACACGCCGTCGAGAACCCGTCCTTGTGCCAGAACAGGACGCCGAGGTGGGCCCCGTCGTCATCGGGTGGGGTGAGGAAGCCGCCGTACATGTCGGCGTGACCCCGTGGCTCGTGGCAGAGGAACCGGCGAACCCACTGGACGCGGTCGGACTCCATCGCCCGGATCCGGCGTGCCGCAACGGTTCCCGGGCCGTCGAGCTCGGGGAGCACGTCGGCCACGATCCGGAACGGCTCGCCCCCGGTGTGGTAGTCCACGGTGCGGATCCCGCCGGCCGGCAGCAGCGCGGTCACAGGAGGAACCCGCTCGGGAAGGGGTCGCTCGGGTCCAGGAGGTACTGGGCGGTGCCGGTCACCCAGGCCCGTCCGGTGACGGCGGGGCGGATGCCGGGCAGTCCGCCGACGGTCGTCTCGGCGAGCACCTGCCCGACGAACGGCCGGCCGATGAACGACTCGTTGACGAGGGTGTCGCCGACCTTGAGCCGTCCGCGGGCGTGCAGCTGGGCCAGGCGTGCGGAGGTCCCGGTGCCGCAGGGGGACCGGTCGAACCAGCCGGGGTGGATGGCCATGGCGTGGCGGGAGTGCTGTGCGGTGGAACCCGGCGCCTCGAGATAGACGTGGTGGCAGCCGCGGATGCCCGCGTCCTCCGGGTGGACGACCGGCGCCTGCTCGTTGATGGCGCCCATGATGTCGAGCCCGGCACGAAGCATGGCGTCCTTGTTGGCGCGGGACCATTCCACGCCGATGTCCTCGGTCCGGACGATGGCATAGAAGTTGCCCCCATAGGCGAGGTCGTAGGGGACGTCTCCCAGACCGGCGACACGGACCACCTGGTCGAGCGCCGCGGCATACGAGGAGACGTTCTCGATGGTCACCGCCACCGCCGAGCCGTCCTCGACGCGCACCCGGGCGACGACGAGCCCGGCCGGGGTGTCCAGCCGGATCACGGTCTCCGGCTCGACCACCTCGACCATGCCGGTCTCGACGAGAACGGTGGCGACCCCAATGGTTCCGTGACCGCACATCGGCAGACAGCCGGAGACCTCGATGAACAGCACCCCGAAGTCGGCATCGGGACGGGTCGGTGGCTGGAGGATCGCACCGGACATCGAGGCGTGCCCGCGCGGCTCGTACATGAGCAGGGTGCGCAGGTCGTCGCGCTCGGCCATGAACCGTAGCCGGCGCTCGGCCATCGTGTCGCCCGGGAGGACGCCGACGCCGCCGGTGATGACGCGCGTCGGCATCCCCTCGGTGTGCGAGTCGACGGCGTGCAGCACCAGCTTGGAGCGCATCGGCGGGCTACTTCACGCCCGCGTCGATGAGCGCCTGGGTCGCCGTGCGGACCACGGCGTCCTGCTCGGCGGTGAGCGGCTGACGGGGCGGCCGGCAGATGCCGCCGCGCCTGCCGATCAGGTCCTGACCCAGCTTGATGGCCTGGATGAACTCGGTCTTGGAGTCCCACCGCAGCACGGGGTGCAGCTGCCGGTAGAGCGGCATCGCCCGGTCCAGGTCCAGGGCCACGGACGCCTCGAAGAGCTCCACACAGGCCTGCGGGAAGACCTGCGGGTAGCCACTGACCCAGCCCTTCGCGCCGGCGATGGCCACCTCCAGGACGGTGTCGTCGGTGCCGATGAGCAGGTCGAGGCCGGGGGCCAGCTCGGCGATCTCGTAGCAGCGCCGCACGTCGCCGGAGAACTCCTTGACCCCGACGATGAAGCCCTCGGCGTGCAGCCGTGCCAGGAGCGGCGGGGTGAGGTCGACCTTGGTGTCGATCGGGTTGTTGTACGCGGTCACCGGCAGCCCCGCCGAGGCGATCAGCTCGAAGTGCTCCAGGACGGAGCGCTCGTCGGCCCGGTAGGCGTTGGGCGGCAGCGCCATGACCGCCTGTGCACCCAGGTCGCGCGCCTTCTCGGCGTGCCGCCTGCTCTCCCTGCCGCCGTACGCGCCGACGCCGGGCATGACCGTGAACCCGTCGGGCGCGTGCGTCACGGCCGTCTCGACGACGGCATCGCGCTCCTGCTCGGTGAGGGTCTGGTACTCCCCCAGGGAGCCGTTCGGTGCGACGCCGTGGCAGCCGTTCTCGGCGAGCCATGCGACGTTGTCGCCGTATGCCGCGAGGTCAGGGGTGAGGTCGCCGTTGAAGGGAAGGCTCGTGGCGACGAGGACGCCGTGCCACGGCTTGCGGGTGGTGTCGGTGTTGGTCATGACGCTCCGTCCGGGGTTGTCTGGTACCCAGTAATATATTACATACCACTGTTGTCGGCAAGGTCGTCGTC